>CACYIC010000013.1 GCA_902774325.1 uncultured Ruminococcus sp. | reverse complement strand
TACCATTTTAGCATACCGCTACGGTTTACACCTTTTTTGTTGTTGTTTCCCTTTAACTATAAGGGATTGATCGCAGTCTCAGGCTGCGAAGTATGAGTACTTAAATGTTTGAATAATATGCCTTTTAGCTGTATACTTTTTTCATTATTTTTTAATTGAGAGAAAACATCCATATCTGTTTTTCTCTCGACGGTTATCCCTGTACATGTCCCCTTATCAGATATTTCCGCCGACAAAAACTGAATGCCTGTTTCCTCTCTTAATAAACCAGCTACAAGGAGGAGGACATGAATAAGCTGTTAAAGAATCTGCTTGCATTTGCCCTGGTCATTTCACTATTGTCAGGCAATGTGCTGGCCTATGCCCCTGCAGTCCGACAGAATGCAGAACATGTGAACACTGATGCATCTGCTCCATCGGAACTGTCCGTATCAGAGGGGGGACTCATCAGCGCAGATGAAGAACTCATGGCGGGAGAGGAAAATACCTACAGTTTCGTGACTGCAGATCCCGCACAGGAAGCAATGACTGCCGCGGGAGCCGCAGAATGGCTTCAGGAAACAGAACAGGGGACAACAGCACTGGCCGCGGAGGAGCAGTCCGCAGATGAAAGCGGAGGATCCTTTGAAGGCGTTGATATTCCCGGCAGTGATCTCACCGGTGAATCCTCGCAGGATCAGGAAAATGATTCTTTCGCACAGGATCCGGCTGTCCCCGGAGAGACTTTTGAAGAAGACGCGGAAGCAGACGGTCAATATGGCACCGGTTCTGAGGCCGATGAAACCGCCGAACAGTATGACGCCGGTTACGCGGCCGATGAAGCCGCCGATCAGTATGACGCCGGTTACGCGGCCGATGAAGCCGCCGAACAGTATGACACCGGCTCCGCGGCCGATGAAGCTGCCGAACAGTATGACACTGGCTCCGTGGCCGATGAAGCCGGCGATCAGAGTGATACTGAATATACAGAAAATAGCGGAGAGGATACGTCAGGACAAGAGCTTCCCGGGGAAGAGGTTGCTGCAGAAGGCAGTCAGAGTGGCGAAACCGAAGCTCAGGAAGAAAGCAGCCTGAATGTAACAGCCGCTGCTGCCGCAGCTGAAAGTGCTGAGCCCGCTGAAGAGACCACAGAGAAGATTCTGACCTGGGAACAGTACCGCGATCAGTACGCCCCGGATTATGAATCGCTCTCAAAGGAGGAAATCGTCGCCCTTTATGCTGACTATGAAGCCTATCGCGCGCAGGCAAGGATGACCGCAGAGGGCGAGTATCCGGAAGGCGCCTCTTCAGGCAGCATCAGTAATGATTACCTGGATGTGTCTGTGGGCAGTGACGGTAGATTTTCGATCGGGAATATCGAAGGAAATCCCAATTACAGCAGTGATAATGGACGCAAGCTTCTATATGGATATCCGGATACCGGAACGTCCTCAACACTCTTGTATATAGATGGGGACGAAATGGTTTTTACAGCCGATTCCATTTCATATAGGAACAATGTCGCTTTGGCGACAATGCTTCTGGACAGCTACGGGATCGCAGTGACACAAAAACTGTCTTTCGTCTCGAGCGGAACTGAAATAGGGGGCTCGACAATCGATGACTGTGTGAAAATAGAGTATAAAGTGACGAATACCGGAACGGAAAGCCATCGTGTTGGTATAAGGATCATGATCGACACCATGCTTGCTTCCAATGATGACGCCCCTTTCAAAGTCAAGGGCACCGGAAATGTCACAACGATCAAGAACTATGATGCATCCACAGGAATCCCGGATTCCTATCAGGTCTATGACAGCCTTACGAATCCCACAACGATTGCTACAGGCTATCTCGTCAGCAATGGGGAAATCCCCCCTGACCGCGTCCAGTTCACGAACTGGAGAGAGATCTCCAATAATTACTGGAGTTATGTAGGTTATGAGGGTGGCTACCTGGGAGATTCGGCAGTTGGAATCTACTGGGATCCGGCTTCTCTTTCAAGCGGTAAGAGCAAAACCGTTTCCACCTACTATGGGGTCGGCGTAGGTGCGAGTATTGACTCCTCATCCAATACATCTTCTAAAATAGGGAACAAAGAAATCGGAATAGAGGTCAAAGACTCCCAGAGCGGGGAAGGTGTCAAGGATGCCAGTATTACAATGACCGGACTGACCGGCGGAACCACATCCGGAACGACCGATTCCAACGGATTTGCCAGACTCCCCTTAAATTCTCAGGCAAGCACCCAGGTTTCTATCTCCGTGAAGGCCGCTGGATATACAGATGGCTCCTTTACGAGATTTGTAAAAGGCGGCGACCGGATCTCTGTCTCGATCAAGCGCGAAGATGACGACCAGCCTGCGGTGACATCAGTCACATTGGACGGACAGGATGTCATGAACGGCACGGTCCATTATATCGATAATTCCGGAAAAGACATTGACCATGCCAAAGATTCCGATATCAAAAAGATCAAACTGATCGTGAAATCAGATACAGCGGACTGTATCTATTATCTGCTTCAGGATAATGCGGTCGTCGAGAAGAACACGACCGGTGAATTTGAGCTGAAAACAGTGGAGACTAAGAGCGGAACCGTAATCGACAAATTTTCCTCCGGAGGAATCCGTAAAGTCTACTGTGTCTCCAAAGACGGGAAAACATCCAGAAAGATCCGTCTCGGCATTAAAGTCAGCATACCTTCTGTCGCGACGACAACAATCGCGGATCTGAACCTGTGGCCGTATTCCAGCAAAAACCTCGCTACCGGAACTCTTGGAGCCCTCCTGTTGGGAGACAGCGTCAGCTTCGGTCTCAAAAACAGCGCCAAGCTGAAGGTGGAGATCAAAGAGAATGGAAAAGTCAAAGTCAGCTACAACCTGAACAGGATGCCCAACACAGAGGAATCCTACAGGATTCAGGAGGCAAAGAGAGAATTTGCAACCACAGACGCGGCAAAAGTGAACGCGAAAAAGGTTTTCGGGGGACTGCTCGAAAAAGGAGACAGAACAGCCAGTCTGGGAATCCCGAAACATATCGAATTTGATTATGGCGGTTACGGGGAAGGCATAGTCAAGAACGGCAAAGTGGATGTTTCTCTTGCCATTATGGGAACCGCTTCGGTCAGCGCTTCCTATACAGTTAATTATTACTGGGTGGTGCCTCTGTACATCACGGTCAGCGGAAAAGGGAGCATCACGGTTCAGATTTCCGGAGATGCGCATCTCACAACAGATGACGGAAGACTCGGTATGAGACTGAACGGAAGCTTTAACCCCTCTCTCTCTGTCGGGATCGAAGGCGGTGTCGGCAGCAAAGGAATCGCAAATCTGGGCGTAGAAGGACGTGGCACTCTCTCTTATACCTTCACGCTTCCGGCTGTTCACCACCTGGCCACTCTGACTGGTGAAGCTAATCTGAAGATGGGTGTGTGGAAGTTTGAAAAATCTTTGTCACTGGCTAAAGCGACAGTAAAGCTGCTGGACAGTGAGGATTGGAACGGTTCTCCCGGAGATGAAGGAGAAAACCTGTATGAAGCCCTGGCGGAACAACCGTTTAAACTGAAATCCAGAGACTACATGAACAACGAACACCCGGTCGGTCTTCCGGAGGACGCGGATGTTTTCATTACGAACAGAAACGTCTCTGCGGACGCGGAACCGCTGTTCCTCAATGCTTCAGGCAAAAAATTCAAATTCTGGATCGATGAAAATATGGACCGCAGTGTCGCCAATGGAAGTGAACTGATGTACTCCGTCAATGAAGACGGCTGGTGGAGCGATCCGCTTCCGGTCGATGACGACGGGACTGCTGATTTTTCTGTGAATGCCGCATATGACGGAAGCGGAAAAGTATTTGTTGTCTGGGAAAACAGCAACAAAGTCTTTGATGATAATACTGTGACTGTCGACGAAATGGGAAATGCACAGGAAATCTGTATCAAAGTATTCGACACAGCCTCAAACACCTTCGGCGAAACGGTTTCTCTCACAAATAATAACGTTGTGGATGCGATTCCAGCGGTTGCTGCTGCAGACGGCACAGCTTATGTTGTCTGGAACAGAATCGATGGAAGTATCGAAAGCGGTGATACCCAGAGCTCTCTGTGCAGCCTGAGCTATCAGAACGGGACCGCGTCGGCTGAGTCGGTCAGGAATATCGGAACAATCGATGTGGCGGAACTGAGCGCCTCCATACAGAACGGAAAGCCTACAGCTGTTTACACAGTCTTCAATCTCTCGGAAGGACTGGATGCAAAGCAGACTACCTACACCTTTGCCTTTGAAGGCGGAAGTCAGGAAAATGAAGAACTCCTTTCCGGAGACGGCTCTGTCGTGCGCGGAGCTTTGAATTCCTCGCTGAACGGCAGTGATGCGCTGTTCTGGTATCAGGATGGCAATATTTGTTACAGGCTCTCGGGAAGTACGGAAATCGGTAATGTTTTTACAGACTATACGACAGATATTTCCGAATACACCGTAGCGGATCTGGGCGACACGACATACGTCATCTGGAAAGGAAATGATGTCGGAGAAGCATATGAAGAAGAGCTTCCTGATAACAGCGCTGTACTTTATGCAGCCCATTACAGGAACGGTGTCTGGAGCAAGCCTTATGAGCTGCTCAATTGCGAATGTGATTACATCCATGGGATCCATGCGGAAAGCCAGGACGGACAGTTGGTGCTCACTTATGTAGCGATCAATTATGACGAGGAGGGGAATATCTCTTCCAGTGAGATGATTGAGCGCTCATTCTATGGCAGAAATGACGCAGTTCTGACCGGATTTGTCTATGACGCTGACCAGGCCTTTGGGTCCGAGGCACTGCCCCTGTCGCTCACAGTGGCCAATAATGGAACAGGTCTGTTGGATCAGGTAACTGTGGAAATAAGCGGATGGGGAGACACCTACAGCAGAGATATCAGCGGACTGGGTCTTGATCCCGGTGAGTCAACGGAAATCAGTATCGATGACTTTATAGTTGATGAATCTGTGGGTGATGGCACCGTTGTGGATTATGACGTCTGCGTGTATGCAGAGGATGATGACAATTATGATAATGGGCGGGAAAGAATGGTGCTCGGATATGCGGATATCATTGCTGAGCAGCTGGAGACGACCGTCAACGATGGAAGACTCTATTACCCCGTCAGCATTAAGAACTACAGCCGTATTCCCGCTGTAAATGTAAACGTCAAATTCCTGGCGGATTCCGAGGACGGAAGTATCATTTATGATACTACACTGGAGAGCCTTGACGGCGGAGAATCACAGATCATCTATATTCCGGAAACCGATCTGGAGGGTTCCGCGCAGTTCTATGTATATCTTTCCTCGGATACTCCACTGAACAATGAGGGACTGGAGTATACCAGGATGACTTGCAGCGGAGAGACCATCAGGGTCCTTTCGGATATCAATGTCAGCATTACAGCCGGTGAGGGAGGCAGCATTGAAGCCGGCGAGAGCGGTACTTATACATCGAATGATGCGATTTCTCTGACCGCATCGCCCGCCGACGGCTATGTATTTGACAGGTGGGAATCCGACTTCGGTTTCTTCGAGGACGAGAACAGCGAGAGCACAATTTTCTATGTGCCCGAAAAAGACTCCGCTGTCACAGCTGTCTTTGTCCGCGCCGATGAGATCACCGGGCTGCAGCTGGATCAGTCTGCGCTCACATTAAAGGTCGGTGATTCCGCAAAGCTCAACACTACAGCAGATCAGGCAGTGGCAAACAGCCTGTTTGACTGGAGCACTGATAACGCTGAAGTTGCGAAAGTCAATACTCGCGGTAAAGTGACCGGGGTCTCGAAAGGAACGACAGTTATCACCGCGGCTCTGAAGAGTAATCCTGAAATCAGCACGAGCTGTGAAGTACAGGTTGTTGAACCTGAAATCACCAGTATCCGCATGGTATACCCCAGGGTAAAAATGACCTCTGTCGGAGAACAGAAGCATTTGAAGGTCGACATGGTCACCTCCCCTTCAAATCTGGAGGATATCGTCAGTCTGACCTGGGAGTCTCAGAACACTGCTGTCGTAGAAGTAGATAATGACGGTGTGATCACAGCCAAAGCGCCCGGAACAGCAATCGTGTCTGTCAGACCGGCTGAACAGCAGAATGATGATGTGAGCGCCCAGTGCGAGGTCACTGTAAGCCTGGCGATCGAAGACATCACTCTTACAGATGCGGACGGAAACAGTGTGTTTTCTGTCACAGTGCGAGGCGGAGAAGGGATTGTGATCAATGCCGCACCGGTTCCGGAGGACACCGTTCTATCCGAGGATTTCAAATGGTCAGTCTCCGATGAGGACCTGATCTCTATTGAAACGGAGGGAGAAAACAAGAGGACTGCCAGGATCAAAGGACTCCAGGGAGGCAGTGCGATCGTGACTGTATCCCATGGAGACGTGGAAAAGAGCTTCCGCGTGAACGTCGAGATACCCGCTCAGGCTATTGCGCTTTCCAGCACAAACCTGTCGATCCGCCTCGGGGATTCCTCCAACTTGTCAGCGACAGTCACTCCTGAAAATACCACCGATGAGCTGACATGGGAATCCGCAGACAGTTCGATCGCTTCCATATACAACGGAGAAATCTACGGTAATTCACCCGGGAAGACAACGATCACAGCCAAAGCCGGGAATATAAGCAAATCCTGTAAGGTAACTGTCTATACGGTACCTGCGACAGGAGTGACGCTTTCCGAGACCAGTGTGACGATCACAAAGGGCGACAGCCACTATCTGTCCGCATCGGTCACTCCTTCAGACACAACAGACAATGTATCCTGGTCCAGCAGCAATACGGAGGTTGCGTCCGTATACGACGGAGACGTCTATGCCAACAAAGTCGGAACTGCGACGATCACGGCTTCAGCCGGTAAGTACAAAAAGACCTGCAAGGTCACAGTAAAGCAGAAACAGTATGAAACCAAAACAGTCACTTCGACGAAGGGATTCGAGTCTGACTATACCGATGCTGCGACACATTATTACAGCTCGAATGTTGACAAAGTCTGGAAGCTGAGCACTGCATCCTATGTTCGTGGAGTGCGGCTCAAATTTGACAGCCGGACAGAATTTGAAAACTCTTATGATTACCTGGAAGTCCTGGACAAGGACGGCGAGCCTGTCGCCCTCAACGTAAACGGACAGACCGGAGTCACCAGACTGACCGGAACAATGCTGCAGGGACAGACGATCACAGTCACCTCACTACCGGTCCGGATCCATATGCATACCGACGGCTCTGTCAGCAAATTCGGTTTTAAGGTGTCTTCCATCAAGTACTTGTACAACATCGGGAAATCATCCGTAAGCCTTGCAAAAACAAGCTGTCCTTACACCGGCAGCGCGATCAAGCCCGCGGTCACTGTCAAAGCAGGTAACACAACACTTAAAAACGGAACAGACTATACAGTCACCTACAAGTCCAACAAGGCAATCGGAACGGCCACAGTCGTAGTGGCCGGTAAATCACCGAACAACGGCAAGAAGACACTGACATTCAATATCGTTCCCAAAGCGATCAGCGGATTAAAACAGACAGCCACAAAAACGACCTCCCTGAAACTGACCTGGACTAAACAATCCGGAATCAGCGGATACAAGGTTTACAAATACGCTTCCTCAAAATATACACAGCTCAAGCAGACCACTGCCAACAGCTATACCGTAAATTCACTAAAAGCAGGAACCGCCTATTCCTACGCAGTGGCGGCTTACAAGAAAGTCGGCTCCAAGATGTACTACTCAACCTGGAGTCCCACCAAGACTGTGACGATCAAAAAGTAATATAATATTCTAAATATAGATCGCTGACGGTGATAGAAATGAAGAATTTTGATCAATTGCCTTCCGAGTTCCAAAACGACCGGGTAAAAGAGTATTACGATATATTGAGCCGAAAAACATCCGCTATTGTTCTCAAGCGCCTGTTTGACATTGTCGTTGCTTCTGTTATGCTTGTTTTCCTTATCATACCTATCGGTGTGATCGCGCTGGTCGTCAAGCTCGACTCAAAGGGGCCTGTCATGTTCAGGCAGGAGAGGGTCACGACGTACGGAAAAAAATTCAGAATATTTAAATTCCGCACTATGGTGGTCAACGCCGAGCAGCTCGGCTCAATGGTCACCACCGACAGCGACAGTAGGATCACCAAGGCGGGCAAGACGCTTCGCAGGTACCGCCTTGACGAGCTGCCCCAGATCTTCAACGTGCTCGCGGGCTCGATGTCCTTTGTCGGCACCCGTCCCGAGGTGACAAAGTATGTTAAGCTCTATCGCCCGGAGTATTACGCGACCCTGCTTTTGCCCGCAGGCATAACCTCGCTTGCGTCTATCGCCTTCAAAGACGAGGACAAGCTTCTCGCGGCTGACGGCGACACCGACGCGGTATATGTCGAGAAGGTGCTCCCCGAGAAGATGAAATACAATCTTCGCTATACAAAGGAATTCGGTCTGCTGACAGATATCAAGCTGATGTTCAAGACCGTCAAAGAGGTATTTTGACAACATTTCCACGGGAGATAGTTTATGTCCGCTTTTAAAACTAAATTAAATGACACCTCGTTGTTCCGAAAACTATATATCGTAGATCTGTTCTGCTGCGTGCTCTCCTTCATACAGGTGCCGGCTTACGTTTTTTTGGTATTCTTGTTTGTCTGGGGACTGCGTCTTGTTTATATCAATCAAAAGCGTTACGGCACGTTCTTTAAGATGCGCTTCGGACTTTGGATCGGCGCGTTTCTTGTATTTTCTCTGCTTTCTATACTTATAAACTTTTCTTATACGGTGCTTTTCAGTCTGGTCATGTTTCTTCATGTCATGATCTGCTTCTTCTTATTTTACGGGATGCATACCGAGCCTGATTTTAATTTCAAGGAGGAGCTTTATTCTCTTTCCGTATTTTTTGTATATGTCACAACCGTGCTGAATATTATCGGCATCTTCTCGCTTTTGTTCGGTATCAATTATTCCTGGGAGTTCTTTAATGTCTACAAGATCTGCTTCCCGATCTTTGAAAACCGCTTAACGGGACTATACTATAATCCCAACCTGCTCGGTTTTGTTTCGGTCGCGGCGATCTTCTGCTGCCATATTCTCGCGAAATCCGGTCTTTACAGAGATATAGGCAAGTCCCCGTTTCCCAAGCTTATGCTTGCGGTCTGCATCATCACAAACGTTTTCTCATTGATCCTCTGCGACTCAAACGCCGCCTTCGTGCTCGGCATGGGCTACGCGCTGACATATCTTGTTTATATCTTCTTTGACAGGCGCGAGGGCATCTCGCCGTCGATCGTCTTTATCCGCGTCATCACTCTGCTTATCGCCGGGACGATCCTTGTGACCTCGGCGCTGATGTTCAGAACCATCTTCAAAGCGGGCTTCGCGGCGATAACCGCGAAAACCAATTCAATGGTCGAGGCGTTGTGGAAGGAGGATGAGATCATCAGGGAGATAGAGGAGGACGCGCCAAAGGATAACGGCGTTACCTTCAATCACGAAAACAAGAATATCGACAGCGGCAGATTCAGACTCTGGAAGGAATCGCTTGATCTGTTCAAGATATCTCCGATTATCGGCATAGCTAACGGAAATATAGTCTTTTACAGCGAGGAGTATCTCAACGGCACTCTGAGCTACAGCTATCATAACAGCGATCTTCATAACGGCTACCTTACGATAATCGTTTCCACCGGCGTGATCGGCGGTCTGCTCTTCGGGACCTTTGCCTTCCGCTTTGTAAAGCACGCGGCTCAGCACCTCTTTCTGCGGAGAAAGACCGTTCGCGACGAGGTTTATCCCTGCCTGTTCAGCTTTTTGTGCTCATATATGGTATACTCGCTTTTTGAGCGGGCGCTTTTGTATGATATCTCATTCATGGTTATGTTCTTCTGGCTGGTAATGGGCTATACGAGCTGCTATGTCGCCAAATATGAGCATCTGATAGAAACTCAGTACCTTTTCAGGAGAAGAAGGATCAAAAGGACCCTTCTTTGACATACTGCGCTTGAATATTTTTAAATTTCGATATATACTATAAAATACAGGGCAAAGCATGGGGCAACGCCGCGCACCTGAATTATGCGGTATTGCCTTTGCGCCCTGACAGAATACATTTTTCGCACCTTCTGACAATTGAGGATAATCGTAGGTGCTCTATTCGCTTTTGTGATCGGTGATAGTGATGACGCTTTTTCTCAGGCGCGACAATTCAGCGGGAGCCGCCCGTTTCACGGTATACGACTCTATGGGCTTTGTGAAGTATTATGTTTGCTCCTCAAGCTCCGGCGTTACCTCAAGGCTTGTGATAACCGCCTCCGAATATCCCGGCGATCGGTGCGCCAAGATACGCAGACTGCCGGGGATCAACACGGCAAGCTATATCCTGCGCGCGGGAAAGGGTTATATAACCCTTGTCTGCGTTTTGTCGCCCGCCGCTTTTTACGCCAAGATATACGGCAAGAACTGGCATATAAACGGCGATATGAGAAGCAAGTGCTTTGACGTCCATGATGTTGACAACACGCTTATCATGCGGCAGCTCTACAAAAACCACAGCAGCGAGCTGTATATAGAGGACGAGGCGAACGAGATGTACTGCGTTATGCTCTCGGTTTGCTCAAATCTTATCAACACAGTTGAAAAAACGGCTGTTGCAGCCGTTTGACACAATAAGGCAGCGCCGCGCGATTCGCTGCGCGCCCAGCCTTTTAATATTCCGTCAGCCCGCAAAAATCGGCAAGGCGTAAGCCTTACTTTATTTTCTTTGCGCGCCCTGACGAAAAAACTAATTCGCGATCCGCGAACCTTAATTACGCGGTATTGCCTTAACGGAGGGAAAATTTTATGGATAAGCTTTTACAGTTACTCGGAAAAAATTCTCAGTTTACGACCTCTGAGATAGCCGCCATGATCGGGGAACCCGAGGATTATGTTATCGCGCAGATCAAGGAATATGAAAACAAGGGGATAATCAAGGGCTATCAGGCGGTAGTCAACTGGGAGGACGTCGAGGGCAGCTACGTCGAGGCGCTTATCGAATTGAAGGTCTCTCCCAAGAGAGAAACCGGCTTTGATGAGATGGCTGAGATGTGCATGGCGGGAGTTTACGACTTCGCCCTTATAGTCAGAGGCGAAACTATGCAGGATATTGCCATGTTCGTCGCCAAAAAGCTCTCTACGATCGAAGGAGTACTCTCGACGGGTACACATTTTATCATGCGCCGCTACAAGGACAGAGGCATGAATCTTTTTGATTCGGAAAACAGAGCGGACGAGAGGAGCCTGCTTTTTTAATGGATTACAGTAATTACTTAAACAGAAAAATACAATCGGTGAAGCCCTCGGGGATACGGAAATTCTTTGATATCGCCAACGAAATGGACGACGTTATCTCCCTGAGCATCGGCGAGCCCGATTTTCAGACTCCGTGGCATATCCGCGACGAGGGAATACGCAGTCTTGAAAAGGGCAAGACCTGGTATTCTCCGAACAGGGGCTTCTCGGATCTTCTCGTTGAGATTTCAAAATACTACGATCGCCGTTTCGGGCTTACATATCACCCCTCGACCCAGGTGCTTGTTACCGTCGGCGGCAGCGAAGCCATCGACCTGACCTTCAGAGCGCTGCTCAATCCCGGCGATGAGGTCATAATACCTCAGCCCTCGTTTGTTTGCTACGGACCTCTCACGACCATGGCTGACGGCGTCCCCGTTCCGCTTTGCACCAAGGCGGAGGACAATTTCAGGCTTAAAGCCGATGATCTCAGAGCGGCGATCACCGAGAACACGAAGCTGCTGGTGCTTCCGTTCCCGAATAACCCCACCGGAGCCATCATGGAAAGGGACGATCTCGAGGAGATCGCGAAGGTGGTCATTGAGCACGATCTTATCGTGCTTTCGGACGAGATCTATTCGGAGCTCACCTACGGCAAGCGAAACCATGTTTCTATCGCCTCGATCGACGGGATGTACGAGCGCACGGTCGTGATCAACGGCTTTTCAAAATCCTACGCGATGACCGGCTGGCGTTTGGGCTATGCTATGGGCCCGGTCGAGATCATCGAGCAGATGACGAAGCTTCACCAATACGGCATCATGTCGGCTCCGACCACGGCTCAGTACGCCGCGATCGAAGCTCTGCGCAACGGCGACAGGGATATCCGCAGGATGCGCGACGAATACGATATGCGCCGCAGACTTGTTGTTGATTCCTTCAACGAGATGGGACTTTCGTGCTTTGAGCCTCTGGGAGCCTTTTACTGCTTCCCGTGCATAAAGTCGACAGGGCTTACCTCGGAGGAATTCTGCACGCGCCTTATCATGGAGAAGCACGTCGCCGTCGTCCCCGGAAACGCCTTCGGCGAGGTCGGCGAGGGCTTTGTCAGAGTTTCCTATTCCTACTCATTGAAACACCTTAAAATCGCGCTCGCGCGTATCCGCGACTTTTTAGAGGAACTGAAAAATGGAAGTAAAGGTTAACGCTCCCGCGAAAATCAATCTCACCTTAGAGGTGGTCGGCAAAAGACCCGACGGCTATCACGATATCGCTTCTGTGATGCAGACCGTTGATTTGTACGACGTCGTCACCGTCAGCGATAACGACAGCGGAAGGGTTACGATCTCCTGCGATTACGAGGGCGTTCCCTGCGACGATTCCAATATTTGCGCCAAAGCCGCCTACCGCTTTTTTGAATACAATAAGATGGACGTCAGGGGAGTCCACATTGATATCAAAAAAACTATCCCGACTCAGGCGGGGCTTGCCGGAGGAAGCGCCGACGGCGCGGCGGTGATCCTCGCGCTCAATTCCCTTTTCGGAACGATGCTCAAGCCCGCCGAGATGACGGCGATCGGCGAGAGGGTCGGCGCCGACGTGCCGTTTTGCATAAAGGGCGGCACGAGGCTTTGTACGGGTATCGGAACGACCATGAAAAAGCTTCCCAACTTCAACGCCCGCTATATCGTCATCAGCAAGCCGGACGCCGTAAGCGTCTCGACTGCCGAGGCGTATAAAAGGGTGGACGCTCTCAAGCCGCATCCTTCCTACACCGACGAGATGGTGAAGGCGCTTTATTCGCGCGATATGTTCATGATCTCGTCGACGCTCTTCAACGATTTTGAGCTTGCTTTGCAGATCCCCGAGGTCAACGAGATCAAAAAAACGATGCTTAAAAACAAAGCCGAGGGGGCCGGCATGAGCGGCTCGGGCTCCGCCGTTTTCGCTGTTTTTCTGTCGAAGCGGCACGCCGAAAAATGCGTTGAGGCGCTCAAGAGCGCTTACCCGAAAACATTTTTGTGCAAGCCGATAAAAATCGGCTGCGCGGTTGATTAATCTATAAAAAGCCTGTCCATAATCGTTTTGAAAGGACGGGTTTTTTAATATGAAATTATGGATAAAAGCTGTTTGTATCGCCTTTGTTTTGTCTGTCATATATTCGTTTATTCCGTTTGAGGCGGGCTGCGTCAATATCTCTAACGAGGTTTTCAGGCTTCATATCCCCGCTAATTCCGATTCCGCCGAGGATCAGGCGTTGAAGCTCAAGGTGCGTGACAGGGTCCTGCGCGAATCCGAAAAGCTGTTTTCGGAGGCGGGCTCCAAGCGTGAGGCGGAGCGCGCGGTCGCTGATAATCTTCAGCTTTTGGCTGATTGCGCCGCTGATGAGATCGCAGGGAACGGCTATGCTTATCCTGTGAAGGCGGAGCTTTGCAGGATGTATTTTCCGACGCGAAAATACGACGCCTTTACGCTGCCCGCGGGGTGCTACGACTCTCTCAGGATCACGATAGGCGAGGGAAAGGGTCATAATTGGTGGTGCGTGATGTACCCGTCGATCTGTCTCAGCGCCGCCTCGGATCAGGATGAAAGGGCTAAGGAAGCGCTCAGCGACGGCGAATACAAAATAGTTAAGGATCAGAATATCGAATACAAATTCAAGCTCGTGGAGATCATCGAGCAGATAAAGGATTTTTTCGGAAAAAGAGGTGATTGACCTTATGCTGCGGTTTATTCTGGGAAAAAGCGGCACGGGAAAAACCAAATATATTTACGATAGCATCCGTGAAAAGGTCAGCGAGGGCGAAAAGGATATCGTCCTGCTGGTTCCGGATCAGAGCACCTTTGAAAACGAGAAGGCTCTGCTTTCGGTTTTGGGAGCGGAAAGCTTCGGAAGGATAAAGGTTTTCGGCTTTGAAAGCCTTTGCCGGTACGCTTTTGAGCAGGCGGCGGTGAGGTTTGATAACGTTATCGACAGCGGCACCCGCGCCGTAATAATGAGCCTTGCGATCGAGCAGCTCAGTGAAAGCCTTACGCTTTTGAATACAAAGAACAATAAATCTGTAACGGAGCTCATGCTTCATACCCTCACCGAGAGCAAAAAGAGCGGGATATCCTCGGAGCAGCTTCGCCTTGTCAGCGACAGGGTAGAGGATGAAACCCTCAGACTCAAGCTTCTGGAAACCTCGCTTATCTTTGACGCTTACGAGGCTTATCTCTCTCAGAGCTATATCGACCCGCTCGACGATCTCGACAGGCTTTATGAGGTGCTGCTCGATGCTCCCGGGCTGTTCGAGGGCGCGACCCTGTTTATCGACTCCTTCAGCGGCTTTACCGCGCAGCAGCGCAGGGTGCTCACCCTATTGATGGAAAGATGCGCTAGCTTTTCGGTCTCGCTTTGCCTCGATCCCTCGTCGTCCTTTTCGGATAGCTCCTGTGACGCCTTCGCCACCACCCGCGATACGTTTTTAAAGCTCGGGCGGCTCGCGAATGATCTCGGCGTTCCCGTTGCCGATCCGATCACCTTTGAAACCGCCGAGAGATTCAAATTGAATCCCGACCTTTCGGAGCTTGAAAAGCGAGTTTTTCGCGTCAAAAACTGTCCCTCGCCCTGCGACTATGCTCCGCGAGGCATAAGCGTATTTGAGGCGGGCGACGCCCATAATGAATGCGAATACGCGGCTCAGGAAATCAAGAGGCTGATTATCGAGGAAGGCTTTCTTTATTCCGATATCTCGGTGATCTGCCACAATACCGACGACTACAAGGGTATCATTAATACGGTCTTTGAAAAGTATGAGATCCCATATTTTATAGACGACCGACGCGATGTGGATGTCATGCCGCTCATCAGGCTGCTAAACGCTGTTTTTCGCCTTGTTCTGGATAATTTCGAGCGCGAGGACGTCCTTTTGCTGCTCAAAAGCGGACTGACGCCGAATACTCAGGACGAGATCAGCATTTTTGAGAATTACATATTGACCTGGAATATAAACAATTCCGCTTTCAAGGCTCCATTTACCCAAAATCCCAGGGGCTTTTCCAGAACGCTTAATCCCGACGACGCGATAGCGCTGAATATAGCGGAGGGCGTGAGAAGATCCGTTGTCGATCCGCTTCTCTCCTTCCGCGAGGGCGCGAGAAATAAAAACGGCAGGGAGATATCCGTTGAGTTGTACAAGCTCTTGAATGAGCTGACGGTTCCCGAGGCGCTCAAAAAGCTCTATTGCGCTTATGAGAAAACCCCGGAGCGCGAAAAGGGTTCGGAGCAGATCAAGCTTTGGAGGCTTGTCATGGAGGCTCTTGATAAGCTTGTGGCGGCTTCCGGAGAAAGACCTCTCAGCCTAAAGCGTTATTGCGAGCTGCTGCAGTTCCAGCTTTCGTCAATCGAGCTTTCGCAGATCCCCAGAACGATCGACAGCGTGAGCGTCACTACCGCTCAAAGGCTCCGCTCGTCAGGCGGAAAAGCCGCCTTTTTGATTGGCTGCGCGGAGGGCGTTTTCCCGGCTTCACCCGAGATCGGCGGCCTGTTTTCCGCCTTTGAGCTTCAGGTGCTGGCGCACAACGACCTGAAAATCACCGACGGGACTTCGGATCTGGTCGATCTGGAAAAGTTCATGGCTTACACCTGCCTGACCAGTCCCACGGAAAGGCTTTATCTTAGCTACCACGCCCAGGATCTTTCAGGCAATCAGTATCTTCCCTCCGAGATAATCGGTGAGGTTCGCCGCAAGGCGTTCCCGAAGGTCAAATGCTTTTCTCCCTCGGATTATTCGGGCAGCTATGAGCGTTATATGTTTGCCGAGGCTCCCGCCTTCGAGCAGTTTGCGGCTTCGCTCGCGCCGGATAGAAGCGAGCTGCCGACCCTTCGCGAGTTCTTTGAAAGCAACAGCGAATACTCCGCGAAAAACGCTGCGGTGCTCAGAGCCGGGAAAAAGACTCCCTTTGCCATTGAAAACAAGGAAAACGCCGAGCTGCTGTTCGGCAAGGAGCTGAATATCTCCGCTTCACAGCTAAAAACCTTCTATCAGTGTCCCTTCTCGTATTTTTGTCATTACGGCTTGAGGGTGAGGGAGCGTAAGGAGGCGAAAATCGACCCTCTCGAAATAGGAAACCTTGTTCATGAGGTGCTCGAAAAATTCTTTACCGCCTTCACAAAGCCCGAATACAAGAGTATGAGCGAGGAAAGCGTCCGCGCGTTTATAGCCGATACCGTTTCAAGGTATCTGGAATCCTATTTCGGCGGAGCGGATCAAAAGGACGAGGGCTTCATTTTTGAGCTTGAGATGATAAAAAACAACGTCTTTATTGTGCTCAGGCATATTATCGAAGAGCTTTCCCAGAGCGATTTCGACGTTTTGAAATGCGAGATGTCGATCCCCGGCGATATCGGAAAGCATACTATCTCACTTTCAAACGGAAATACGATCTCGATCATCGGAAAGGTCGACCGCGCCGATATCATGAGCAGCGGCGGCGACCAGTATCTCAGAGTTATAGATTATAAAACAGGGCCGATGGATTTCCATATCGGAGATATCGTCCACGGCATAAATATGCAGATGCTTATCTATCTGCGCACCGTCCTGCGCGAGGGCGCGGAAAAATACGGCGCTATGCAGGGCGCCGGGATCTTGTACGCGCCCGCACAGATAGAAACTGTTTCCGACAAAGAGCTTTCCGATGAAGCTCTAACCGGGGAGATCAGAAAAAAGCTGAAAATGAACGGCTTGGTGCTCGACGATCCCCGGGTCATCCTCGGCATGGACAAGACCGACAATAAAACCTTTATTCCCGTGGCGGTAAAGCCGAACCGCGATGCGAATTACAGAATAACCGGTGAAGAGCTGACAAAGGTATTTGAGCACGTCGACAGATGCGTTGAGCAAATGGGCAGACGGATTTTCGACGGAAGGATAGAGGCGGATCCGCTCAAGGGCTTTTTGGACGGCTGCGAGCATTGCAGGCTCGACAGCGTCTGCGCCTTCGGAAGATCAGACGGAAGAAACGCGGCTTCTCCGGGCAAGGCGGAAACGCTTGAAATAATAGACAGGGAATTGGAGAATGATGATATGAAGGGTGGTGAGGATGATGCCGTGGACGCAGAATCAAATTGACGCGATCGAATCAACCGGAGGCTCGGTGCTGGTATCCGCCGCCGCGGGATCGGGAAAAACGTCGGTTCTGTCCGAAAGGGTCATCCGCATGATCACAAGAGCTATCGACCCCGTCCCCGCCGATAAGCTTCTGATAGTGACCTTTACCAGGGACGCTGCCGCCGAGATGAAGCAGCGCATCAACGACGAGCTGAACGCCCTGCTTGAGAGCGGCGATTACGGAGAGGAGCTTGTCAGACAAAAGCAGAGATTCTATAACTCCACCGTTTCAACGATAGACAGCTTTTGCGGCTCTCTTGTAAGAGAGTATTTTCATTTCCTCGGAGTTTCAAACGATTACAGGATAGTTGATGAATCCGAGCTGGCGCTTATCAGGCAAAAGGCGCTTGACAACACCTTTGCCTCTTTCTACGCTCAGGGCGATGAGAGCTTTAAGCGGCTTGTCAGGGCTTTTCTCTATAAAAGCGGAGATTCAAAGCTCAGAAGCTGCGTGCTGAAAATAAGCGGCTTTCTTGAGTGCGTGCCCTTCCCCGATAATTGGCTCGACGACGCGCTTTCCGATTATGAGCTTTCCTCGCTGAGCGACGCGAAGTGGGGAAGGGTGATACTAAACGACGCTCTTGACAACGTGAGCTATCTTATCAGGCTTGTTCTGCGTTCGCTGAAGCTCTGCAAAGCCGACGAAGAGCTCGAAAAACGCTACCGCGAGCCTTATACCGAGGGTCTGAGTCGGCTTATCGAGCTGAGAAGGATGATAAAAAATTCCCGCTGGGACGATTCGGCAAAGCTTCTCGGTTCAATAACCTGCTTCAAAGGATTGAGCAGAATGCCCTCGAACAAGGGGATGGCAGGCAGGATCGAGTTCGGCGGTATAAAGTCGCAGCTTCCCGAGGCGTTGGAGGAGCTTAAGGAAACCTTTTATTATTCCGAAAAAGAAATAATATCTCAGGCGGAGATCCTCAAGCCTTTGATCGGGGAGCTTTTCAAGCTGGTCAGAGCCTACGAGCGGGAGCTTTGGGAACTCAAGCTCAGAAAAAATGTTCTGCATTTTTCGGATACGTCCCATCTTGCGGTAAAGCTTCTCGCGGAGTACGATCCGACCGCCGGATTTGTGAAAACTCCGCTTGCAAACGAAATCTCGCGCCGCTATGACGCCGTAATCGTCGACGAATACCAGGATATCAACGAGGTGCAGGATCTTATTTTCAACTGCGTTTCAAACGGCGAAAATCTTTTTGTTGTAGGCGACGTCAAGCAGAGCATTTACACCTTCCGCCAGACCCGTCCCAAGCTATTTACGAACCGCCGCGACAGGTATTATCGCTACGACCGCGATGATCCGCGTTATCCGGCGACCATATTTCTTGACAAAAACTTTCGGAGCAGAGGCGAGGTCTGCGATACCGTCAACTTCATTTTCAGACTGCTGATGTCCCGAAAAACAGCCGATATCGACTATACCGCCGACGATTATCTGGTTGTCGGAGCCGAATATCCGGAAAGCGGCTTTTGCGGGACGGAAATCGCGCTGCTTGACTGCGACAGGATAGCGCACTCGATCGTAGGCGACCGCGAGGACGCCAAATCAAAGAAAAAATACAAGCTCGACGCTTCAACGGGAGAGAGCAAGGCAACGGTTGAGGCGCGGTTTATCGCGAAAAGGATCCGCGAGCTGATGAGCTGCGGTTATCTTGTCACCGAAAAGAACGGAGCTCAGCGGCAGCCCCGCTACAGCGACTTTGCCGTAATAATGAGAAGTCCGGGAGGCGGCGGGAAATTCAAATCAAAGGACGGCGGCAAAAAGGGCGCGGCGGAGATCGTTCGGGTGCTCAGGGATTTGGGCATCCCCGCCTATTGCGAGCAGAGCGACAGCCTCTTTGAGAACCGTGAAATAAAGCTCCTGCTGAACCTTTTGAGAATCATTGACAACCCGATCAACGATATTCCGCTGCTCTCCGTAATGCTCAGTCCAGTTTTCGGTTTTACTCCCGACGAGCTGGCGCTGATCCGGGCTAACGACAGGTATTCCTCGCTTTATTTCAGTCTGAAAAGCTACGAGGATAAGAGCGAAAAGGTGCGCGGCTTTCTTGAGCAGCTTCGTGAGCTGCGAGAATTTGCCGCTTCGTCAACGGTAGACGAGCTGCTCGGCAAAATATATGAGTTTTCCGCCCTCGGCGCGATAACCGCGGCGGTCAACGGAGGCGCCTCACCGACTGCAAACCTCGATCTGATGCGCGTTTACGCGAGAAGCTACAGCGCAAACGGCTACAAATCCCTTTCGGACTTCATCGGCTTTATTGACCGACTGATCTCTCAGCGCGAGAGCCCCGGCTCGGCTCAGGGGTCTGATTCCGGCGCGCAGAACAGGGTCAGGGTTTTGAGTATCCATAAATCCAAGGGTCTGGAATTTCCCGTCTGCTTCCTGGCGGACGCCGCTCACGCATTTAATGAGGATGATTTTAAGGGAAGTATGCTCATTGACAGCGAAAGCGGTATCGGCATCAGGCACGTCAAGGGTCTGATCGATTCGGATTCCGTGGCTCGAAGGGCTATCATCATCAAGAAACGGCATGAACAGACGGCGGACGAGCTCAGACTTCTTTACGTCGCCCTTACCAGAGCCCGCGAAAAGCTGATAATCACCTCGACCGTCGACAGCGCCGGCTCCTGGCTCGAAGCCGCTCTCAATACCTCTTCAAAGAGAAAAGCGGATCCTTATCTGATCTCAAAAAGCAGATGTATGCTCAAGTGGATACTTATGACCGCCGCCGCCAATCCTTACTGCGCGGCTCAGATGAGAGGAGAGGAGCCGAAGGAGGATGAAGGCTCGCTGAAATGGAAATTTACCCTGATCGAAAACTACGCTCAGCTCTTTTTCCATTCAGGGTCGGAGGAGATAAAAGAAGCGTCCCGCACTTCGGATGAGATTAATTACGCCGAGCTTTTGAGGGCTAATCTTAGCTTCAAATACAAAAACGAGGCTGTTCTCGGTCTTCCTCAGAAGGTTTCCGCGTCCGAGATCGCCCACAGGCAAAACGAGGTGTTCGAGTCCGTGATCGCGGTTCCCAAGTTTATAGAGCGACGCGAGTTGAGCGCGACGGAACGCGGAACCGCCCACCATGAGTTTTTGCGCTACTGCGATTTCAGCGCCGCAAGGTCGGACGTTTCCTCGGAGATCGAAAGGCTGCTGAAAAAAGGCAGGATCACTCAAAAGCAGGTCGACAGCATCGACGCGGAAAAGCTCTCCGCTATCCTCTCTAACCCGTTGTTTGACAGGCTTGTCAAAGCGGATAGGGTTTATCGGGAGGAGCAGTTCACGGTTGAGATCTCTCCCTCGCTTATTGATGAAGCCTATTCCGGGGTGGACGAAAAAGCCGGCTGTATCATGCAGGGCGCGGTCGATTTGGCGTTTACGGAAAACGGAAGGCTTTTTATCGTCGATTACAAGACCGATTATGTCAAGTCCGCCGACGAGCTCGCCGAGCGTTACCGCAAGCAGCTTGAGCTCTACAGGGAAGCGATGAGGCAGACAATGAAGCAGGACGCCGAGGGGCTTTATATTTTCTCGCTCCATCTCAATGAGCTTATTCCTGTTTAACTAACCAAAAAAGCCGAATGAAATATCAAAAAGCTCCTTCCGATAATGCTTTGGGAGGAGTTTTTTCGGTCCATCATTTTTTCGTATTATTTTTTCATAAAACTCTTTTATATTTCGCGGCTTTGTGATATACTAAATAAGATATGGTGAAGAAACCGCCTATTTTATTAGTGGAGATGATAAAATGAGCCTTATAAACAGACAAAAAATAGCCGACGGCGTTTATTTCAACAGCGTTAAGGATTCGCGTTTCAAAACTATGCGTATCACGGCTAATCTGATAGTACCGCTTTCAGCGCAGACCGCTTCGGCAAATACCCTTCTCCTCGGTGTTTTGTCGCGTTCGTGCAGGCAATACCCCGATTTTACCGCGCTCAGCAAGAAGCTAAGCTCGCTTTACGGCGCGGAGCTGACGGTGAATTCGGGAAAAACAGGAGACAGACACGTTCTTTCGATATCCGCCGCGGGGATCGACGACCGCTACGCCTTCGGTGGAGAGAGCGTCGCCCGCGAGCTTTCGCAGCTTCTGTGCGGCGTTATCTTTGAGCCGAATATCAGCGGCGGAGCTTTTTTGAGCGAGGAGGTCGAGCAGGAGAGAAGGCAGCTTTTTGATCTGATAGATTCCGAATTCAACGAGAAGCGCATCTACGCGAGCAATCAGCTTATCAAATATATGTGCGGCAACGAGGTTTTCGGTACGCCGAGATACGGCACGGTCGAAAGCATCAATGAGGTAACTCCCGAATCCCTCTATAAAACCTGGCAGGAGCTGCTTAGAACCGCGAATGTCGAGATCATGTACGTCGGAGACAGCTCTCCCGAAAAGGCAATCGAGGTGTTTACCGAAACCTTCTCATCTATCTCGCGCTCTCCCGCGGAGATCACAAACGAAATAGTAAGGTCTGCGGAAAGGGAGCAGAGCATTGTTGAGGAAATGGAGCTCGCGCAGTCCACTGTTGTAATGGGCTTCAGAGGCGGGATTGCGGTTCCCGACGCGCAGACGAACGCCGCGCGGCTGATGTGCGCCGTGCTTGGAGGAACCGCGCAGTCAAAGCTTTTCTGCAATGTTCGCGAAAAGCAGAGCCTCTGCTATTACTGCGCCTCCCGCTACGATACCCAGAAGGGAATAATGCTCGTTTACAGCGGAGTTGAGGGAAAAAATATCGAAAAGGCGAAGGCGGCTATCCTCAAGGAGATCGAGGATATGAAAAAGGGCGAGATCAGCGATTTTGAGGTCGAGTCCACAAAGCTCGCCTTGATCAACGCCTTCCGCTCCTCGAACGATACCGTCAGCGGGATCGAGTCATGGTACACCTCTCAGCTTTTCAACGGCGAATTCAAGTCGATCGACGAGATGTCCGACGAAATGAGCAGGGTCACAAAGGCTGAGATAATCGCCGCGGCGCAAAAGCTCAGTCTTGATACCGTTTACATTCTCAAGAATAAGGAAGAGGTGAAGTGATGAATATCCGAGAAATCAGATCCGACCGCGCGGGCGACAGTTATTTTGAAATATCTCACGACTCGGGGCTGACCGTTTATGTTTATCCCAAGGAGGGCTACCGCTCGATCTACGCCATCATCGGAACCAACTACGGCAGCATCAACACCTGCTTCTCGCTCGACGGCGGGGAAAAGATCACCGTTCCCGACGGAATAGCCCATTATCTTGAGCACAAGCTTTTTGAGTGCGAGGAGGGCGACGCCTTCGCGAAATACGCCAAGACCGGTGCTAGCGCCAACGCCTATACAAGCTTTGAGAAAACCTGCTATCTGTTTTCCTGCACCGACAGATTTGAGGAAAGCCTGGAAATACTCCTCGACTTTGTCCAGGAGCCGTACTTTACTCCTCAGACGGTCGCTAAGGAGCAGGGCATAATCGGTCAGGAGATCAAAATGTATGATGATTCCCCCGAATGGCGCGTGATGTTCAATATGCTTGAAAATATGTATCACAGCCATCCGGTAAGAATAGATATCGCCGGAACGGTCGAGTCGATCGCCGAGATCACTGCCGAAAAGCTCTATGAGTGCTATAACACCTTCTATAATCTGAACAATATGGCTCTGTGCGTCGCGGGAAATATCACCGTCGAGCAGGTGCTCGGGGTGCTTGACAGAAAGCTCAAGCCCTGCGAAAAGCACGAGATCCGCAATTATTTCGAGGACGAGCCCTACGAGATAGTCAAGCCTTATATCGAGCAGGATTTCCCGGTGATGATGCCGATGTTCAATCTCGGCTTCAAGGAACGCGCCGAGGGTGTGCTTGATGAAAAGGGACTCGCTCAGACGGAGATACTTCTTTCTATGCTCGCTTCTCCGACAAGTAAGCTCTACCGCGAGTTGATGGATCTTAACCTGATAAACAGCTCCTTCGCCTATGAGCTCTTCGAGGGACCGGGATACTGCTCGGTTCTGTTCAGCGGAGAATCCCGCGCGCCGAAGCAGGCAGCGGAAATGATAAAGGACTATATAACAAGGGTCAAGACCGATGGACTGGACAGAGAGGAGTTCGAGATCGCCCGCAGAGCGGTCTACGGAGACGTCATTTCCTCGCTCAATAACGTAAGCTCCATAGCGAATTCCGTCCTTGCCTATCATTTCAGCAATAACGAGATGTTCAGGCATATCGACGCGATCGCCGAGGCGTCCTTTGAGGACGTCGAAAAGCGCCTGAGCGGTATGCTTGATGTAAACAACTGCACTCTCTCTGTTGTAAAGAGTCCGGACAGCGAGGTGTAGTATGGATATTTTCAATGTTTCCTTTCCCGGCTTTGGCTGGTCCTTTCAGATCAGCCGAGTCGCCTTTCAGATCGGAGATTTCAAGATCTATTGGTACGGTCTTATCATCATGTGCGGGCTTCTTCTTTCCATTCTCTACGCGTGGAGAAGCCACGAGCGCTACAATGTGAACTGGAACAAGCTTTTCAACTGCGTTCTGGTCGGCATAGTCTGCGGGATCATCGGCGCGAGGCTCTATTTCTGCATTTTCAGATGGGATGAATATTTTACGCCCGGAAATTTTGTCAACATCTTCAAGATACATGAAGGCGGTTTGGCGATCTACGGCGGAATAATCGGCGCGCTTCTGGGCGGCTTGATCGTGGCGAAGATCCAGAAGATGAAGCTGCTGCCGATCCTCGATATCACCCTTATAAGCTTTTTGATCGGTCAGGGAATCGGTCGCTGGGGCAACTTCTTCAATCAGGAGGCGTTCGGCACCGCCACCGATCTGCCGTGGCGCATGGTGAGCGAGGGCACAGGCGGAGTCGCGGTGCATCCCTGCTTCCTCTATGAGTCGCTGTGGTGTCTGCTGGGCTTTGTGATCCTGCATTTCTACGGAAAATATCGCCAGCGCTATCCCGGTCAGATCTTTTATATGTATCTCGTATGGTACGGCTTCGAGCGTATGCTGGTGGAAGGTCTGCGCACGGACAGCCTGTACGCGCATTTTGAGCTTTTCGGTTATCCCGTGAGAGTTTCTCAGTTGCTTTCATTGGTCATTTTTATCATCGGCGTCATCATGCTGATCGTAAACATCAAAAAGGAGGATCCCTTCTATGCAAATTATAGACGGAAAAAAGGTATCGGCTCAGGTAAAAGAAAGCGTAAGGCTTGAAACCGAGGCTCTGGTAAAGAATTACGGAATAACCCCGGGTCTTGCTGTCGTTATCGTAGGCGACGACCCGGCGTCGAGAGTATATGTCAACAATAAAAAGAAAGCCTGCGAGCTTGTGGGATTTCGCTCCGAGGAATATGCGCTTCCCGCCGAGACGACCCAGGAGGAGCTTCTTGATTTGGTGAACACTCTCAACGGGAAAAAGGATATCAACGGTATTCTGGTTCAGCTTCCCCTGCCCAAGCACCTCGACGACAAGGCGGTGATCGAATCGATCGATCCTCAAAAGGATGTAGACGCCTTCCACGCGGTAAACGTCGGAAAGATAATGCTCGGCGAGTACGATTTTCTGCCCTGCACGCCCGCGGGAGTTATGGAGATGCTCCATTCGTACGATATCCCTGTCGAGGGCAGAGAGTGCGTGGTTATCGGAAGAAGCAACATCGTCGGCAAGCCTATGGGAATGCTCCTGCTCCATGAAAACGGCACCGTGACGATCTGCCACAGCCGCACAAGGAATCTCAGGGAGGTTTGCCTGCGCGCGGATATCCTCGTAGCCGCAGTCGGCAGACCCAAGTTCGTTACCGCCGATATGGTCAAGGAGGGCGCGGTGGTCATCGACGTCGGAATGGACAGGGATGAAAACGGCAAGCTCTGCGGAGACGTTGACTTTGAGAACGTCAAAGACAAGTGCTCATACATAACGCCCGTGCCCGGCGGCGTCGGCCCGATGACGATAGCGACCCTCATGAAGAACACCTTAAAGGCGTTCAAGCTGCAGAATAATATCAAATAAGAAAAAACTGTTGACAAGCCCTTGTGTTTGTGATATAGTATATAAGCCGCATATTGCGGGTCGCAAGAAACCGTTCGCCGGTTCACCCGCGGATAGCGAGCCCATTGTAAAGGATTGAAAGTATGTACGCAGTAATTCAGACAGGCGGCAAGCAGTACAAGGTAACTACTGATGAAGTTATCTTTGTTGAGAAGCTTGACGTTGAAGCAAACGACACTGTGACCTTTGATGTTGTTGCTGTCGGCACAGACGACGGTATCAAGGTAGGCACTCCCTTTGTTGAGGGCGCCAAGGTTACGGCAGAGGTTCTCAAGAACGGTAAAGGCAAAAAGATCCGTGTCGCTACCTACAAGCCCAAGAAGGGCGAGAAGAAGTGCAAGGGTCACAGACAGCCTTACACTCAGGTCAAGATCACTTCCATCGAGGCGTAATGACGAAGGTGATCTTCACGGTGGACGGAGGTCTGATTTGCGGCTTTGAAATGAGCGGTCACTCGGATTATTCCGAGGAAGGCAGCGATATCGTCTGCTCGGCATTGAGCTCGGCGGCGATCATGGCGGCAAATACGATCACCGAGGTGCAGAAAATAGACGCACAGATCACCGAGGGCGACGGATATCTCAAATTGTCCGTATCACCCGAACAGGCACGGCAGGCAAGAGTAACTCTTGACGGGCTGCTGCTCCATTTTTCCGCTCTTTCACAAGAGTACAAGCAATTTATTAAGATTCAAATTTCGGAGGTGTAAGGTAATGCTTAAAATAAACATCCAGTTATTCGCTCATAAAAAAGGTATGGGTTCCACAAAGAACGGCCGTGACAGCGAATCAAAGCGTCTCGGCGTAAAGCGCGCGGACGGACAGCAGGTTCTCGCGGGCAACATCCTTGTTAAGCAGAGAGGAACTCACATTCATCCCGGCGCAAACGTCGGCAGAGGCTCTGACGACACATTATTTGCGAAGATTGACGGCGTTCTCAGATTCGAGCGCGTCGGCAAGGACAGAAAGCGCGCCAGCGTTTATCCTGTTGAGCAGTAAGTAATAAGCTATTGAGGGTGGATTTGATATCCGCCCTTTTTGTTTGAGGTGTTTTTATGTTTGTAGATAAGGCACATATAAAGATCAAGGCGGGAGACGGCGGCAACGGCGCTGTAGCCTTCCACCGCGAAAAATATGTCGCGGCGGGCGGTCCCGATGGCGGCGACGGCGGCAGGGGCGGAAACATCGTTTTTGTCGCGGATACCAACCTTTCGACTCTCGCAGACTTCCGCTACAAGCGCAAATACGTCGCTAAGCGGGGAGAAAACGGCAAAGGAGGCAGGTGCAGGGGCAAGAACGCCGAGGATCTTATCATCCGCGTCCCGATGGGAACTCTTGTAAAAGAGGAAAGCACCGACAGGATCCTCGCCGATATTTCCGACAGCGAGCCTCACATCGTCGCGAAGGGCGGCAAGGGCGGCTGGGGAAATACTCATTTTGCGACTCCCGTGCGTCAGGTTCCCCGATTTGCCAAGCCCGGTCTGCCCGGCGAGGAATTCGACGTCGTTCTCGAGCTCAAGCTGCTTGCCGACGTCGGCTTGGTCGGATATCCGAACGTCGGAAAGAGCACCCTTGTTTCGGTAGTCTCCCAGGCGAAGCCCGAGATCGGCAATTACCATTTTACAACGATCACGCCTGTGCTCGGGGTGGTTTCGATGGGCGAGGGCTCGTCCTTCGTCATGGCGGATATCCCCGGACTTATCGAGGGCGCGTGGCAGGGAACCGGACTCGGACACCAATTCCTGCGCCATGTTGAGCGCTGCCGCATGCTTGTCCATATCGTTGACGTATCGGGCAGCGAGGGCAGAGATCCAATCGAGGATTTTGAAACCATCAATTCCGAGCTGGAAAAATTCAATCCCGAGCTCGCCGAGCGTCCGATGATCGTCGCGGGAAATAAATGTGACATGGCGACCGACGAGCAGATAGAGGAATTCAAAAAATATGTCAATTCAAAGGGCTATGACTTCTTCCCGATCATGGCGGCTATCCGCTATGACGTCGACCCGCTGCTAAATAAAATCCGGGAGATGCTTTCTCAGCTTCCTCCCATCACCAAATATGAGCCCGAGCCCGCTCCGGTAAAGACGCTCGAGGACTTTGACGACCACAGCGTGACCGTAAGGAACGATAACGGAATCTACGTTGTCGAAGCGGATTGGCTGCTCCAGGTAATGCGCGGCATTAATTTCGACGATTACGAGAGCCTCAATTATTTCCAGAAGGTACTCACTAACGGCGGCGTGATCGACGCTCTCCGCGAAAAGGGCTGCAACGACGGCGACACCGTTTCGATCTATGATCTTGAATTTGATTTTATGGAGTGATCTGCATGGAAAACAGCCGAACCAAAGCGGATGAATATTGTCCGCTGACGCTCGCCTTTGTCGGGGACGCGGTTTTTGATCTGCTCGTGCGCGATATGCTGGTATCACAGGCGAACCGTCCGGTCGGTGAGCTGAACAGAGAAAAGGTTTCAGTTGTCAACTGCTCGGCTCAGGCGCGGATCGCCGAAAAGCTCATGGGCAGCATGACGGAAAAAGAAATCGCGGTTTATAAGAGGGGAAGGAACGCCGCGCCGAAATGCACCCCAAAAAACGGCTCGGTCGCCGATTATCACAGCGCGACGGGCTTGGAGGCGCTTTTCGGATATCTGCATATCAACGGAGATCATGAACGGGTAAAAGAGCTTTTTGCCCTGTCCTTATCTTGATACCTATAATACGGATATACGGCATCGCTTCGGCGGTGCCTTTTGTCGTTGATAAATATATTCGTATGAATTTATGAACCAAAGATGGAACAAAAAATATTTGTATAAAAAAGCTAAAAACTATTTAATTCTTTTTTGTTTTATGATATACTATGATATAATACTTTAAAAGTACTAAAGGAAGGTGATTTATTTTGCATAAAAGAATTATAATTGCGGTTCTGGCGGCATTGACGGCGTTCGGTTCTTGCGCCGCTCTGGTCGGCTGTGATAAGAATACCGATAACGGCGGCAGCGGCTCGCAATCCGACGGCGTGAAATTCGCTCATCCGGACGATATGGCGAACGGAACCATCCTCCAGGCATTCAGCTGGGATTTTAAAACCATCACAAATTCTATGGCTGATATCGCCGCGGCGGGCTTTTCGGCTGTCCAGACCTCTCCGATAAACGAGTGCCTTGTGGGTGAGGACGGCGGCATGGAGCTTTACGGCGACGGAAAATGGTACTACCACTACCAGCCCACCGATTTTAAGATCGGCAACTATCAGCTCGGCACCCGCGATGAGTTTATCGCTCTGTGCAAGGAAGCGGATAAATACGGAATAAAGGTGCTTGTTGATGTTATCGCCAACCATACTACGCCGGACCTCAAATCGGTCTCTCAGGATCTGATCGACGCGGGCGGCGGCAGCCTTGAGCTTCTCTATCACAAAAACAACTCAAAGGATATCACCGATTACAGCGACCGCCTTTCCTGTACTACCGCGAAGATGGGCGGCTTGCCTGATATCAATACCGAGCGTCCGTCGTTCCAGGAATACTTCCTTAAATATATCAACGACTGCATCGCCTGCGGAGCCGACGGCTTCCGCTATGATACCGCCAAGCATATCGGACTTCCCGATGACCCGAAGGAGGACGACGGCTTCAAAAATAACTTCTGGGAGAGAGTTACCAAGGACGTAGACAACGCCGACAAGCTCTTTATCTACGGAGAGGTGCTCCAGGGCGGCAACGACAGACTTGCCGATTATATCGAGGCTATCGGAAGGACGACCGCCAGCGCCTACGGCAGCCGTATCCGCGGAGCCATGACTTCGGAGTCTGTCAGCGACGCCAATTTCAAGGAATACTGGGTCGGTGACGCGCCCCTGAATATAGTGACCTGGGTCGAGTCGCACGATAACTATATCAACGACGGCACCTGGATGGAGCTTTCAAACGATCAGGTCATTACCGGATGGACGATCATTGCCGCGCGCAAGGACGGCACTCCGCTGTTTTTCTCGCGTCCCTACGGCTGCTCTCAGCAGGATGAATGGGGCATGAACCGCATCGGCGCTCAGGGAGACGATATGTATAAGGATCCCAGGGTACGCGCCGCGAACTTCTTCCGCACTGCGATGGTAGGAGAGGACGAAAAGCTGTTCAATCCCAACAACGATTCAAAGACGCTCATGATCGAGCGCGGAAACAAGGGAGCGCTGATCGTCAACACCACGGATGAAACCGAGGTCGATTTTGAAACCGGTCTCAAGGACGGAACCTATATCGACCGCATCGACAACAAAACCGAGTTTACCGTAAAGGGCGGAAAGCTTACCTGCGACTCCCCGCTCAAGCCAAACAGCGTGGTTATCCTTTATAACGAGGGATACAAGGAGTACGCCCCCTGCGCAAATACGGGAATAGCCGAGGATACTGCTTTCCATATCGAGGGAGATTCAACGACCCTTACCCTCACGCTTGAAAATGCCGAGCAGGGCAAATACACGTTCAACGGCGAAACAAAGGACTACAAGGACGGCGACAAGCTCACCGTGAACAAGCCTGCCGACGGAAACGTCGCGACGATTGAGCTGACTGCCGAAAACAGCGAGGGAACGCCGACTTACGAGCGAGTCGAAATAACCTTTGTCACCAATTATGAGGTCAAAAGAGGCGCCAAGGTTTATTTTGAGGCTCCCGAGAATTGGGGAGACAAGATCTGCGCCTACGTCTACAACAGAGACGGCGACGAAAATCTCTATTGGCCCGGCTGCGATATGACAAAGGAAAGCGACGGACGTTATTCCTATACGCTTACCGAGGATTGGGAGAACCCGCAGATAATTTTCAACAACGGGGAAGAGGACGGCGCCGAGCAGTATCCGGCTCAAAAGGGCTTGGAGGTCGTTCCCGACAAAACCTATAAAATTGAAGAAGAGTAATTTTTGGAGGTAATGAAAATGAGCAAACCGAATATCAAAATGGAGAACAGCAAGGTGCCTGCCGAGGAGATTAAGAACCCCGAGCTCGTCGCCGCGATCGAGAATATGCAGAAGAACAACAACCCTCAGACCGTAAACAATATGATTAATCAGGTCGTCAACGCAAAGCTCATTCTTCCCGCGATGGTGAGGCAGATACCCCAGGCGCACACCACGGAAAACAGCACCGTGATGTCCAGCGCGACTCAGGTGCAGTTCCGCCTTCTTGAGAACGGCAACCACGACAAATTCTTCGGAGTATTCTCTGATACCGACGAGCTTTTCAAATGGAAGGGCAGCGACAAGGCTCAAAAGGTCGTTACCGATTTTGACAGCGTCGCGGCAATGGTTATGGATCCGAACGCGAATGTCAAGGGCTTTGTTATCAATCCCTTTGGCAGAAGCGTGACTTTCCCCAAGGAGATGGTCATTTCCATCAAGCAGCAGCATGATTATCTCATGAGAGAAAAGCATACTCTCAAGAGCAACACCGAGATCAAGCTCGGCGACCCCGCCGAATACCCGATAGATATGATGGCGGCGCTTATCAATCATTTCAGCACCGAGCCCGAGGTGAACGCGGCGTATCTGCGCCTTGTCGAGCAGGACGGTCAGCTGAGCTATTTCATCGTGGTGGATTTCACGGGAGATATGAGCCAGACCTTCGACGCTATCGCGGAGATCGCGAAGCCCTATATCGACGATAAGATAAATCTCTCAATGATGCCGTATTCCATGGAGTTCGCCAAAAACGCGGTAAAGGGAATAGAGCCCTTCTATCAGAAGCCCGAAGAGGAATAATAAGCGCCTGAGTGCTTTTGGATTTCCGATAATACAGAAACAGCCTGTCAGATTAAGCGGCAGGCTGTTTTCAGAAGGATTAGCTATGGAAAATATAACCGATTATATCAAGTGGCTGGGGCGTTTCAGCTTTGAGGAGCTTGAGTATTGTGAGGTCGACGCGGTGATTTTCGGCTTTTTGTCCTATTTTGATTTGCGGCAGCCCGTAAATCAGGCGGGTGAAAAGCAGGCGGTGACGCTTCGTGAGATGCACAAGCTGATATTCTCCAAAAAGGAATTCACCGGAGTTATGAACAACAAGGGCGACCGCGAGTTTTTCGTTACAATGGCTGGCTCGCGGCGCTTCGGAGATGTGATCATTCGCGACTTCACGGAGAAGTACGACCCGAAAACCGCCGTTCAGTTTGCCGCCGTGACCGTGGATTACAAGGAGCTATTTCGCTTTATTGCGTTTCGCGGGACGGATGAATCCCTCGCGGGCTGGAAAGAGGACTTCATGATAAGCTTCACGGAGACCACCGCTCAGCGCATGGCGCTCGAATATGTCAACCGCTTTGTGAAGCCCGGCGTAAAAAACTATATCGGCGGGCACTCAAAGGGCGGAAATATGGCTCTTTACGCGGCGGGACTGATGGATACGGAGCTTTGGTATCCTAATATTACGCAGGTTTATATACTTGACGCTCCCGGACTTTGCCCCGAGGTCATGGACATGACCTGTATGTCAAGGATAAAGCGCAGGCTCACCCGGATCATCCCCAAATTCTCGGTTATCGGAAAGCTCTTTGAGCCCGAGGCGGACAATAAGATCATCGTGGATTCCGACGCCGACGGCTTTAATCAGCATTTTTTGTCAGCGTGGGGAGTTGATCACGGGCGGCTGAAAGCAATCAAGGAAAACGATCCGAAATCCGAGGAGCTTAACGATATAATCAGGGAATGGATAGAGGATCAGTCTCAGGAGGATCGCAGGGTATTCGTAAATGAATTCTTTGACGCGCTCTATAACGACGGTCTGGAATATGTCGGAGACGTCGCAAGGAAGGGAGCCGATTCCGTCGAAAATATCCTAATGACCGTGCTCGGAGGGAGCGCTCAGACCAAAAGCGCCGTTGCCTCTCTGTCGCTCAGGGCGGCGTTCGGAAATTCCTTCAAGGATATCAAGAAGAACGGCTTCTTGAAATGGCTCGGCGATAATCAGATAGCGAAAAGTACGGTTATGATACTGCTCGGCGTTTTTTTCCTTGTCGCCTCGAAAAATATTCTGGAAATCGTATCGGGCGTATTTTTTATCGTCCTTGCGCTAGCCGAGGTGATTTTCACAATAAAGCGGCTGATAAAATCTCGCTGGAGCTTTGAGTCAAACAAGGAGCGCATTTATATAAGCGTTATTTTGATCGCGATCTGCGTTATCCTGTTTATCAAGGAGCAGGCGACCTTCATGTTCGGAAGCATGATTTTCGGAGTTTCCGCTTTCGTTTTGGCTTCTCAGATCATAATGCAGGCGACCGACAAGAAGAAGGAGACCTATCTGCGCGTTATAAATATAATCGAAAGCATAATCTGCGTGATCTACGGCGTGAGCTTTCTCATTATCCCGGAGCGTCGGGTGTTTGCTTTCTCGATAAGCGTCGGAATAGTTCTTATCTGCGACGGAGTCGCAAGGATAATGTTTAAGCTGATACCATATTTTTATAAATAGATCGAACAAATAGCGGGTTTTTCTTGATCTGATTAGTCTGATCCCTGCGGTGCCGCGTTTCCGCTTACGGACTTTGAACGAGCCGTTTGCCGAGTTTCACCGAAAATTTATAAGGATAAAAACAAGGATTTAAAAAATTCAGAGCAGGGTGTTTGCCCTGCTCGTTGTTTTTAGATCATATCCTGACGGGTATTTTTTTCTCGTTGAGATATTTTTTCAGCTCGGGAATAGGTATCTCGCCGAAATGGAAAAGAGAAGCCGCCAGCACCGCGTCAGCCTTGCCCTCGGTGAACGCGTCGTAAAAATGTTCGAGAGCGCCCGCGCCGCCGCTCGCGATAACGGGGATATTCACCCTTTCAGAAACCGCTCTTGTAAGCGCGAGGTCGTAGCCCTTTTTCTGTCCGTCCTCGTCCATACTGGTGAGAAGTATTTCGCCGGCGCCGAGCTGCTCGCATTTGACCGCCCATTCGACCGCGTCTATCCCCATCGGCTTTCTTCCGCCGTTTATATAAACCTCCCAGCTGTCGCCGCTGCGCTTAGCGTCGATAGCAGCGACAACGCACTGGCTGCCGAACTTATACGCCGCCTCGCTTATAAGCTCGGGACGGTGGACGGCGGCGGAATTGACCGAGACCTTGTCCGCTCCCGCGTGCAGAAGCGCGTTGAAATCGTCGACGCTGCGGATGCCTCCGCCGACGGTGAAGGGGATAAAGATGCTTTCAGCGACCCTTTCGACCATATCTATCGTTATGTTTCTCGAATCGCTCGAGGCGGTTATATCGAGAAATACAAGCTCGTCGGCGCCTTGCCTGTCGTATTCGATCGCGCATTCAACGGGATCTCCCGCGTCGATTATATTTACAAAGCTGACTCCCTTTACAACTCTGCCGTTTTTAACGTCGAGGCAGGGGATTATTCGTTTAGCGTACATTTTCAGCCCTCCGCTATTTCCGCAAAATTTCTGAGAATGGCAAGTCCCGTTTCTCCGCTCTTTTCAGGGTGGAATTGAGTGGCAAAGACGTTGTCCTTCTCGATTGCCGCGTCGATCCTGACTCCGTATTCCGTTTGAGCGGATACGATGCTTTTGTCAGCCGCGTTAAGGAAATAGGAGTGAACAAAATAAGTGTAAGCGCCCTGCTCTATCCCTTTCAGGAGGCGGCTTGCGGGATCGATCTCAAGGCTGTTCCAGCCGATATGAGGTATTTTCAGACCTTCGCCGTTCGGGATCCTTGTGATGCTGCCGTCAAAAATCCCCAGACCCTCTGCGCCGGGGCTTTCCTCGCTTGCGGGGAATAAAAGCTGTAAGCCGAGGCAGATGCCGAGAAACGGCTTGCCGCTTTTTATAAAATCAATAATCGAGCCCTTGATCCCCAATTTGTTCAGGGTGTCGACCGTATCTCCGAACGAGCCCACTCCCGGAAAAACCGCGGCGTCGCCTGCGAGGATCTCATCTCTGTCGCTTGTGATCCGGCACTCGCAGCCGATATGCCGAAACGCCTTGTATACGCTTTGAATATTTCCCGCTCCGTAATCAATTATAGCAATCATTTTCATCATCTCCGTTTTTTACGTGAATATTTTAACACATCAACAGACCTTTTGCAATATTTCAAGCTCTGAAATTCAAAAATTTTTATAAAATCAAAAAATCATCCTGCAAAATTATTGAAAAATGCAAGTCAATGTGCTAAAATAGATTGAATAAATTTTATGAGGTGTAAAAAATGATTACACATCTTCTCACCAGAATAGACCTGATGATGGACAGCTTTTCAAAGGGTCAGCGCCGGATCGCGCTGTATATCGTCGAGCATTACGATAAAGCGGCGTATATGACCGCCTACAAGCTCGGCGAGACCGTCGGAGTTTCGGAGAGCACCGTTGTGCGCTTCGCGACGGAGCTGGGCTATGACGGATACCCAAAGCTGCAGAAGGCTATGCAGGAAATGATCCGCAACAAGCTCACCTCGGTTCAGCGCATTGAAGTCACCTCGACCCGTATCGGTGATAAAAACGTACTTGATACCGTTTTGAATCAGGATATCGAAAAGATCCGCAGGACTATTGAGGAAACCTCGCACGAGGATTTCAATAATGCTGTTGATGAGATCTGCCGCGCGCGCAGGATCTATATTTTCGGCGTTCGCTCGACCGCGGCGATAGCGAATTTTCTCGCTTATTATTTCCAGCTTATTTTTGACAACGTGGTGCTGATAAATACCGCCAGCACGACGGATATATATGAGACCGTTTTCCGAATGACCAAGGATGACGTCATCATCGGGATCTCTTTTCCACGCTACAGCGCGATGGCTGTTGAAGCCATGACCTTTGCCCGTGAACGCGGAGCTCACGCTATCGCCATAACCGACAGCATGGCTTCGCCTCTGGTTCAGACCGCCGACTCGGTGCTTATCGCCCGCAGCGATATGGCGTCGATAGTCGATTCCCTTGTAGCTCCTCTGAGCCTTATCAACGCGCTGATAGTCGCGACCGTGCTCAAGAAAAAGGACGACGTCAGCGAGACCTTCACCCGGCTTGAGCAGCTTTGGAACAAGGAAGGCGTATATTCCGGCAACGACAACGACCACCTGCTGAAGGCGAACGGAAATGCGTAAAAAGGTTATCGTAGTCGGAGCGGGAGCGGCAGGACTCATGGCTGCGGGGACGGCGGCGCTCTGCGGCGCTTCCGTTACCCTGATCGAGAAAAACCCCAAGGTCGGCAGAAAAATAATGATCACGGGAAAGGGCAGATGCAACCTTACAAATAACTGCGACGTCCCGACCTTTGTCAACAATGTTCCCGTGAACGGAAAATTCCTCTATTCCGCGATCAACCGCTTCAGTCCCTCGGATACTATCGAGTTCTTTGAGAGCCTTGGTCTGAAACTCAAAACGGAGAGAGGCAACCGCGTGTTTCCCTCCTCCGATAAGTCGTCGGATGTTGTGGACGCGATGAGAGCGTTTGCTCTCGATAACGGTGTCAGGATCGTTCAGGACGCCGTTTCCGGGCTTTTTATCGAGAACGGTGAAGCGGTCGGAGTAAAAGGAAGGGAAAGCTATTATTCCGACGCTGTCATAATATGCTGCGGAGGCAAAAGCTATCCGCTGACAGGCTCAACCGGCGACGGCTACCTGCTGGCACGGCAGGCAGGGCATACGATAACCGAGATAAAGCCCTCTCTTGTGCCGCTTGAAAGCAGGGATAAGGACTGCAAATCAATGCAGGGACTCGCTCTAAAAAATATTTCCCTGAAAATAATTGATAATAAAACTCAAAAAGAGGTCTACTCTGACTTTGGTGAAATGCTGTTTACCCATTTCGGAATGAGCGGACCCGTTATCCTGTCGGCGAGCTCGCATATAAGAGATATCTCCGAGGGAAAATACCGCGCGGTGATCGATCTCAAACCCGCGCTTTCACCCGAGCAGCTCGACAAAAGGTTGATTTCGGATTTTACAGAAAACTCAAACAAGGACGTTTCCAACTCGTTTTCAAGGCTCTTGCCCAGAAAAATCATCGTTCCCGTGCTTAAACGCTGGGGAGTCCCCTTTGATAAGAAGTGCAACGCCGTGACGAAGGAGGAAAGGCGCGCGCTGATCGGGATTTTGAAGGGCTTCACCGTTGAGATCAGCGGTTTTCGCCCCATCGAGGAGGCTATCATCACCTCCGGCGGAGTTGAAACCGACGAGATCAACCCGAAAACCATGGAAAGCAAGCTGATAAAAGGACTTTATTTCGCAGGCGAGGTGATCGACTGCGACGCATATACAGGCGGCTTCAATCTGCAGATTGCCTGGTGCACAGGCAGACTTGCGGGTGAAAACGCCGCTTACTAAAAAGTTGAAAGGAAAGAAAAGAATATGTCAATAGCAATAGCGCTTGACGGTCCCGCCGGCGCGGGCAAATCCACAATCGCAAGACAGGCGGCATCAAAGCTCGGCTATATTTATGTCGATACGGGAGCGCTTTACCGCACTATCGGTCTGGCTGCGATGCGCAGAGAAACTGAGCCCGTAGATTCTCCCGAGCTTGACGCCATGCTCGAACAAATCAAGGTCGAGCTGACCTTCAACGAAAACGGAGAGCAGATCGTTTTGCTCGACGGAGAGGATGTTTCCTCCCTTATCCGCACTCCCGAGGTTTCGATGATGGCTTCCAAAATATCCGCCGTACCGAAGGTGCGGGCGTATCTGCTCGATTTGCAGCGAAATATGGCGAAAACAAACGACGTCATCATGGACGGAAGGGATATCGGGACCGTCGTTCTCCCCGACGCTCAGGTAAAGATCTTTCTCACCGCTTCACCCGAGGCGCGCGCGGGCAGACGATACAAGGAGCTTATAGAAAAGGGAATGGACGTCAAATTCGAGGATATCCTCAGCGATGTCATCGAGCGGGATTATAACGATACTCACCGTGAAACCGCTCCGCTCAAGGCGGCGGAGGACAGCGTTACGGTAGATACCACCGAGCTTGACTTTGATCAAAGCGTGGAAAAAATTATCTCTGTTATCAAGGAGAAGATATAATGGCACAATCCAAGGTTTTGTATTCAATCGGAAAGGTGATCCTCACTCCCGCCTACAAGCTGCTTTACCGCTATAAAAACATCGGCAGCGAGAATATCCCCGAGGAGGGCGGCGTGCTTCTCGCGAGCAACCATCTCACCTTTGCCGATCCCGTGCTTTTGGGACTCTGCTGCAAGCGCAGGCTTTATTTCATGGCTAAGGTGGAGCTGTTTACAAATAAGTTCGCTTCGTTTATCATCCGACATCTCGGCGCGTTCCCGGTTGACCGAGGCGCAGGCGACGGCAAAGCCATAAAGACCGGTGAGGATATAATCAGAGAAGGAAACATGATGACTATCTTCATCGAGGGCGGAAGATCAAAGACAGGAGAGCTGATGCGTCCGCGCAGCGGCTGCGCTCTGCTTTCTCAGCAGATGCAGATACCCGTTGTGCCCGCCTGCATAACTGTCGTAGGAAATCCGAAGCACCGCTTTGCCAAGAGAGTCATCCATTTCGGCAAGGCTCTTTCTCCCGAGGAGCTGGGTCTTACCTCCGAGGGCGGCAGACGCGAGCTTAAGATCGCGTCCAACAGGATAATGGACGAAATCAAGAGAATGAGGGAAGAGGATCTTGAAAAGTATAAGAAAGGCTGATTCCGCGGGCTTCTGCTTCGGCGTGAGCCGAGCTGTGAGCATGGTGAACGAGCTTATAGAGCAGGATACAAGGGTCTGCACCCTGGGACCGATCATTCACAATATGGAGGTCGTGCGGGAGCTTGAGAAAAGAGGCTGCCGCGCGATAGAATCAATAGATCAGCTCCGTGAGGGCGAGACGCTCGTGATAAGATCCCACGGCGCGGAAAAAGAAGTGATCGACAGGCTCAACAAGCTCGGTATAGATTATAAGGATGCCACCTGTCCCTTCGTAAAAAAGATCCACAGGATCGTAAGCGAGACCGATCCCGAAGAGGATCTGATGCTGATCGCGGGAAATCCCGAGCATCCGGAGGTCAAGGGAATAATAAGCCACTGCTCCTGCGAACACTTCACCTTTAACAGTGAGCCTGAATTAGACATAATCTGCAACAATATTCTTTCAAAGAATAATAAGCGCGTAAATATTGTTGCTCAAACCACATTCAACGAAAAAGAATGGAAAAAATCTGTAAAAAAGATAAAAAAAGTATGTACAAATCCAAAAATATTTGATACAATATGTAATGCTACGTCCGTAAGGCAGACAGAAGCGGAAACGATCGCGGCTCAGTCGGACTTTATGATAGTCATAGGCGACCGCAAAAGCTCAAATACGGCAAAGCTGTTTCATATCTGCGAGCAGCGCTGCCCGAACACGGTTTTGATAGAAACCGTCAAAGAGCTTGATTTATCGAGAGCTGAGGCTGCCGAGCGAATCGGCGTAACTGCAGGCGCGTCAACACCTGCAAGGATAATAAAGGAGGTACTGGATACAATGAGTGAAGAAATCAAATCCGGTGAAACAAAACTTGAGGAATCTTTTGAGGAGCTGTTGGAAGAGTCCCTCAAAAACTTAAATACAAATGAGAGGATAATGGGTACTGTTATCAGTATTGCTCCCAATGGTGAAGTACAGGTTGACGTCGGCAGAAAGCAGACGGGCTTTATTCCCGCCGATGAGCTTTCCAACGACTCCGCGGCAAAGCCCGAGGATGTTGTCAAGGTCGGCGACGAGGTCGAGCTTCTTATCATGAAGACCAACGATCAGGAAGGCACGATCATGCTTTCAAAGCGCAGAGTAGACGCCCAGAAGGGTTGGGAGGAGCTTCAGGAGAAGGTTGATTCCCAGGAGATCCTTACAGGCAAGATCACGGAAGCTGTCAAGGGCGGCGTTATCACTATTTACAATGGCATAAGAGTGTTTATTCCCGCTTCTCAGGCTACCGCTACCCGCGATGAGAACCTTGAGGATCTCGTTGGTCAGGAGGTCAATTTCAGACTTATCGAGGTTTCGCAGCGCGGCAGATACAAGAGAGCTATCGGCTCCATCCGCAGCGTTCTCAAGGAGCAGAGAGCCGCTCAGCGCGAGGAGTTCTGGAAGAACTGCGAGATTGGCAAGCGCTACAAGGGCGTTGTTAAGTCCCTTACAAGCTACGGCGCGTTTGTAGACCTCGGCGGAGTATTCGGCATGATCCACATTTCCGAGCTCTCCTGGACTCACATCAAGCACCCCTCAGAGGTCGTTAACGTAGGCGACACTGTTGACGTTTATGTTAAGGACATCAACGAGGAAACCAAGAAGATTTCTCTCGGCTTCAAGAACGCCGAGGACAATCCGTGGGAGATCCTCAAGAGAGAGTATCCCGAAGGAACTGTTGTTAAGGCCACAATCGTAGGTCTTACCACCTTCGGCGCCTTTGCCAACATCATTCCCGGCATCGACGGTCTGATCCATATCTCTCAGATTGCCAACAAGAGAATCGACAAGCCCGCCGACGTTCTTTCTGTTGGCGAGGTCGTTGACGCCAAGATCACCGCTATTGATTTTGACAAGAAGCGCGTCAGCCTTTCAATGAGAGCTCTCCTTCCCGAGGATGAGCAGGCTCCCGCCAAGGCTGTTCCCGCCGTAAAGGACGAGGCTGAGGAAGCCCCCGCAGAGGCGGAAGAAGCCGCCGATACGGTTGAAGCTCCCGAGGCTGAAGAAACTGCGGCAGCGGAAGAATAAAAACTACATCAAGGGCACTCACTTTTGAGTGCCCTTTTATGCTTAATCCCTCAATTCGATAATAGTTTTCAAGTCGGCAGTGCAGCGATCTGCGCGGCTTTGGCTTGATGATCCGCAGGGAAAAGTATAAATCAACCGAGGATAACCAATAACTGTAACGGAGGGATAAGCATGACACCGCAGGAAGAATTCATTGAAATTTATAAAGAGCATATAACCAGAAAAGGCGCCGATGAGCTGCTGGAATGGATCAAGCGCACCGATTTCTTCACCGCGCCTGCCAGCACGCGCTACCACTGCGCCTGCGAGCATGGATTGGTCATGCACTCGGTAAGCGTTTTCAACACCATGATGGAGAAGCATTTTGACGAGGAAACCGACAGCATCGAGAGCTTCGCTATCTGCGCATTGCTGCATGATTTGTGCAAGGCACAGTTTTATAAGGTTTCAAGCAGAAATGTTAAGAACGAGATGACGGGTCAGTGGGAAAAGGTTCCGTATTACGCGATCGACGATCAATTCCCTTACGGCCACGGGGAGAAGTCGGTTTTCCTGATCGAGCGCAAAATGCGGCTCAAGATCGAGGAGGCAATGGCGATTCGCTGGCACATGGGAGAGTTCGGAGATAAAAACAGCAACACCATAAGTCAGGCGTATGACCGCTATCCGCTCGCCGTAAAGCTCCATCTTGCCGATCTGGAATCGACCTACCTCCGCGAGAAGGGAACCTCCGCGGTAAACAAATAGCAATTCGGCTTCGGGCGGTCCATCTGTCCGAAGCCTTTTGAAATGAGGAAGAAAAATGGATCTATCTGCCGCAAAATCGCGAATAAACGAGCTTTGCGAAATAATCGAATATCACAACAACCTTTATTACAACAACGACGCGCCCGAGATCTCAGACTACGAGTATGATATGCTTCTGCGTGAGCTGGAGAAGCTTGAAAACGATTTTCCCGAGCTCAAACGCGCTAATTCCCCGACAAACAGGGTGGGCGGAAGCGCGGGAGAAAAGTTCTCTCCGGTCGCTCACGCCGTGCCTATGGAAAGCCTTCACGACAGCTTTTCAAATGAGGAGCTTTATGATTTTGACCGCAGGGTTAGGGAGGCTCGGGAGGACGTCGTTTATATCGTGGAGCCGAAGTTTGACGGCTTATCCGTTTCGTGCGAGTACCGAAACGGAGTTTTTGTCAGAGGCTCGACCAGAGGCGACGGAGTAACGGGCGAGGATGTTACCTCAAACCTTATGACAATAAAAAGCCTTCCCAAGCGCATTCCCAACGCCCCGTCTTTTCTCGAGGTTCGAGGCGAGGTTTATATGTCCTTCAAAAGCTTTGAGGAGCTGATTAGACGGCAGGAGGAAAACGAGGAAAAGCCCGCGAAAAATCCCCGTAACGCGGCGGCGGGCTCCCTGCGTCAGAAGAACGCGAAAATAACCGCTGAGCGCAAGCTCGATATCTTTGTTTTTAATATCCAGCAGGTAGAAGGTGTAGAAATAACCTCCCATCGCCAAGGGCTTGACTATCTCGCGGAGCTCGGCTTCCCGACCTCCTTTTATAAGGTCTGCGACACCATGGATGAGGTTATCGGGGAAATAAAAAGGATAGGCGACAACCGCGGAGAATACGATTACGCGATCGACGGCGCCGTGGTAAAGGTGGACGACTACGGAACGCGCGAGCTGTTGGGCAGCACCGCGAAATATCCGAGATGGGCGGAGGCGTACAAGTATCCGCCGGAGGAAAAGCCGACAAAGCTTATTGATATTGAAATAAATGTCGGAAGGACGGGCGTGTTGACCCCGGTCGGCATTTTTGAGCCTGTTTTTCTGGCAGGAACAACAGTCAGCCGCGCGACCCTGCACAATATCGATTTTATCCGTGAAAAGGACGTCAGGATCGGCGATACAGTTATGCTTCGCAAGGCGGGAGAGATTATCCCCGAGGTGATTTCGGTCAGCGAGCACGCCGAAAACGCCGTCCCCTTTGAGTTTCCCAAGCTCTGCCCGAGCTGCGGAAGCCCCGTTTCACGCGACGACGAGGCGGCGATCCGCTGTACTAACACCGATTGTCCCGCTCAGCTCATGCGGCACCTGATCCATTTTGTGAGCCGTGACGCGATGGATATTGAAGGTCTGGGACCGGCTGTCCTTGAGCAGCTCACAAGGGAGGAGCTCATCCATTCTCCTGCCGATATTTACAGGCTTACCGCCGAGAGGATTGCCTCTCTTGACCGCAAGGCTGAAAAGTCCGCCAACAATCTTATCGCCGCAATTGAAAAATCCAAGGACAACGAGCTGTACCGTCTGATTTTCGCGCTCGGCATCCGAAATATCGGCTTGAAGGCTGCAAAGCTCATCTGCGAAAACTTCGTGACGATCGACGATATCATGAAGGCTTCATCCTCGGATTTTGAGAAGATAGAGGGCTTCGGCTCGGTCATGGCTCAAAGCCTTGAAAACTATTTCTCGCTTGAAAGCACGGTTTCGCTGATCGAGGATCTGAAGGCGCTCGGTTTGAAAATGAAGCCCTCTCCCCAAAAGCAGAAGGGCGGCGTTTTTGAGGGCAAGACCTTTGTGCTGACGGGAACGCTGCCGACCATGAAACGGAGCGAAGCCGCGAAGCTGATCGAGCAAAACGGCGGCAAGACCTCTTCCTCGGTTTCCAAAAAGACGGATTTCGTTCTGGCAGGAGTGGAAGCCGGAAGCAAGCTGACTAAAGCTCAGCAGCTCGGAATAACGATAATCAGCGAGGAAGAATTTCTTTCCTTCCTTAAATAAATGAAACTTTTTAAAGAACTGTCTTTTCGGCAGTTCTTTTTTTCTGCCTGTCCGCATAGAATTATACATATCGCGACTGAGCAAATCATGAAAAAATGAGTATAGCTTTGTCTGTTTCGGAGGGATGAAATGAAAGAGGAAGTTTGCAGGATATCAGAGGTGCTGAACGCTTTAAGTCCGCCCGTAAGGGCGTTGCTGTCGCCCCATTCGGAGCTGTTGAGCCGAAGCGCGACAGAGATAAGGCTGAGGGCTGAACGACCTCTTGTGATCGTTTTTCAGGAGGATAAGCTGTTTGTAAGCGTTTCGGGAAGGCTTACCGAGCGGGATAAGGACGCTTATTTTGCGACGGGTAAAGATATTTCAGACACGGTCGGAAGGATCTGCGACTATTCGATCTACAACAGGCAAGCCGAGATATCAAACGGCTTCATCACCATAAAGGGCGGTCACAGAGCGGGTATCTGCGGAACGGCTGTCTATGATTCCGGAGCAATAATCAATCTTCGCGACATCTCCTCGCTGAATCTGAGAATCGCCCGCGCGGTTTTAGGGTGCGCCGAGGAAATCCTTTGCCGCGGCAGGGAGCTTGCCGGAACGCTGATCTGCGGAGAGCCCGCCTCGGGGAAAACCACGGTACTCCGCGACGCGGCGAGAATACTCTCGCTCGACAAAAAGCGTTCTGTTTCGCTCATAGACGAACGGCGGGAGCTTGCGGCGTGCGTAAACGGGATACCGCAGTTTGATGTGGGCTTGAGCGATGTTTTTGACGGGTACAAGAAGTCGGATGCAATGAACCATGCACTGCGAACGATGTCTCCGGATTATATCCTCTGCGATGAAATAGGTTCCCCCGAGGATTCAGAGGCTATAAAAACTCTTGTCAACTGCGGAGTAAAGGTTATAGCTACAGCTCATGCCAAAAGCGCGGATGAACTGCGAAGCAAGCCGTATTTGCGCGAGCTTCTTGATATGGGAGTATTTGAAAATATAGTTTTTCTGAAAAGCAGACAAAACGCGGGAAAAGCGGAAAAGACGGTAAAGGTCGGCGATCTTTATGCCGCTTAAAATAATCGGCTGCGTTTTAATTGCGGCAGCGGGCTTTTATATAGGATATCTTCAATCGCTGAAGCTTCACAGAAGGAAGAACTTTTTGGACAGACTTTCGGTTTTCGCCCAGCTCCTGAGCACGAATATCCGCTTCAACTCGGGGGACGTTTTCAGCGTTGTAAATGTTTCCGCGGATGAAAGCGAGTTAAAGCTTTTGAATGTTGAGCGTGACGAAAAATTTTCCTTTGAATATTCCTGGAATAAATCGGTGAACAAGCTCCCAAAGAAGCTCGGTCTGCTTAATTCCGATAAAGAATTATTGACCGAGCTCGGTAAGGAGCTGGGTAAAACCGACGTTGAAGGTCAGCTCAGGTTTATTCAGCTTTTTTCGGAAAGACTTGCCTTGTTCAGAAACGAGGCGCGGGAGGCTTTGGTTCAAAAAACAAAGCTGTACAGGGCGATGGGCTTTTTTCTCGGCGCGACGCTGGCGCTTTTGGTTATATAATACTATCTTCCGAAGGACGCCGCAAGGCTGGCGCCTTGCAAGGACGACAACGAAGTATTGCGGAAAATAGACCGCAAAGATTGTCTATTTTTTATTTGAGTTTAGTATTAAACATCTGTCGCTCAAATATCGCATAGCTGCGTTACCCTCCCCGGAATCCGCCTTGCTCCGCAAAAGCTTCCGCCGATCTCTGTATTGAAGCGTTCTGTCAGAACACAGTATAAAGGGTGAAAAGTAATGGACGTAGAATTGATTTTTAAGATCGCGGCGGTCGGGATAATCGTGGCTGTCCTTTCTCAGCTTCTGATACGCAGCGGCAGGGAGGAACAGGCGATGATGACTACGCTTGCCGGCTTGATCGTTGTACTTACGCTTATTATTACTCAGATAAGCTCGCTCTTTTCTAATATCAAAAGGCTGTTCGGCTTCTGATGAGTATTATTTCTATCGGGACGCTTGCCGCTGTCGCGTCGATAATAGCTCTTTTGATAAGGAAAACCAATCCCGAGACGGCGCTGCTTCTGACCGTTGCAGCCTCGGTCACGGCGCTGATCGCGGTAATAGGTTACGCCTCGGGAATTACGCAGGCGGTCAATAATATCGTCGCCTCCGCGCGGCTTAACGAGCGGTACATCATTATTCTTCTCAAGGTGATCGGAATATGCCTTGTAGGGGAATTTACCTCAAACGTCTGCCGAGACGCCGGAAGTAATTCTCTGGCAAACAACGTAACTCTCGCCTGCAAGCTGATAGTTACGGTTACAGCCTTGCCGCTTTATACGGATATTTTCAATACCGTTGTTTCTCTGCTTGGGAGGTAGGAAGTGAAAAAATTCATTTGCGCCCTTGTTTTGGCGGCTCTCTGTCTTTTGCCCCTTGCTCTGAATACGGCTTACGCCGAGGAGCTTGCGCCGGATATGACTGGGATCTACAACAGCCTTTCGGAGGAGGCGAGAGAGCGCTTGATAGATATCGGAGCCGATTCTCCGGATGTACAGGCTTTGGCGGGGATCTCCTTTGACACGATAATGCGTGAGATCGGCTCTGTCGCGGGAGAAAGCTCAAACGAGCCTGTCAGGGCGCTGATCTCGATTGTCGCGATCCTGCTTTTGTCCTCAATGCTGACGGCATACAAAGGGACGCTGTCAGCCTCGCTCGATTCATCCTTCGGGATCGTTTCGTCGCTTTGTCTTTGCGCCGCGGTTTGTCTGCCCGCGATCTCGATCGTTTCCGACGCCGGGAGCATAATCGCCTGCGCCTCAAATCTTATGCTTGCTTATATTCCGGTTATGACCGTTCTCATGGCGGCATCCGGTCGGACGATCAGCTCGGGAGTCTACTACGCGGCGGTCCTCGGAGCGGGGGAAGGAGTTACGCAGCTGTCAACTAAGGTCGTTTATCCTCTTTTGAATATGCTTCTGGGACTCTGCGCGGCGGGTTCTGTTTCTCCGCAGGTGAATCTGCCGAAATGGCTGCTCGGCTTCGCTATGGCGATATACTGCGCGGTCCTCGGCGTAAGGCAGACGCTCACGGGCTCACTTGACGGCGTTTCCTCAAAGGCGCTCAAATTCGCCCTCAGCTCCTGCATCCCGGTCGTAGGCTCCGCCTTGTCAGAGGCGTTCAAAACAGTTCAGGGCAGCGTTGAGCTGCTGAAAACAGGCGTGGGAGTTTTCGTTTTGATATCCCTTGCCGTGACCTTTATGCCGATAACGATAAAATGCGTTCTGTGGCTTGTCTGCCTGAGAACCGGCGGCGCGCTCTCCGAAACGCTTAATCTCAGTCAACCCGCGGCGCTTCTTAACAGCTTTGCTTCCGTAATCTCTCTGATGATAGGAATAATTCTCTGCGTCGCGTCGATCTACGTTATATCCACGGCTATGGTTCTGTCTGTTGGAGGGACGTAATGAGCGAGATCAATACGGTTATCATTACCGCCTGCGCCTGCGCGATTATTTGCTCGCTCCTGACTCAATTCGTTTCCGACGGCGGAACGAAACGGATCCTAAGTCTTGTTATGGGCGCGTTTATAGTCTGCTCGATGATAGTCCCGATCAAAAACGCCGTACAGAGCATATCCTTTGATTTGAGCGATCATCCCTCCGCGGAGTCTATAGGCGCGACCGCCGACGAAGTCTGTCGCAGGGAAATAATAAAATCTGCCGCTCGCAATCTCGAAAAAACCTTGAAGGAGCTGCTGCTTCAAAACGGAATCTCGATAAAAAACTGTGAGATCATTCTCGCCGAAACAGCCGAAAACAGCATAATCATCTCGGGGATAAGCATATATATAGATCGGACAGACCAAGAACAGCTTGATCGGATAAACCAAATCACAAGAGAAAACTTCGGGATAACGCCCGATATTACAGCAGAACAGCCATGAATGAAAGAATAAAAAAGCTTTTTGAGCACGAAAAAACCATGAAAATAATCATCGCGGCGGGCATCGTCGGCATAGCTCTGATCTTCCTTTCAAGCTTCAATTTCGGCGGTATAGGCTCCGAAAAGGGTGATCGGGAATTCTCGGTCGAGGGCTACGGAGAGCAGATGGAGAGCGATCTTGAGGAAACTCTCTCTTCCATAACCGGGGTCGGAAGGGCAAAGGTGCTCCTGACGATGGAAAACAGCGTGGAATATCATTACCTTAAGGACAGCACCACGAAAACAAAGGAGGTTGAGCCGAAGATCCGCGGAGTGCTGGTCGTTTGCGAAGGCGGTGATGATCCCGTCGTGATCGAGCGTATTACCGAATCGGTAACCAAGGCGCTCGGCATCTCGGCGGCAAAGGTATGTATTACAAAATTATCAGAATAAAGGCAGATGGTATTATGAAATTCAAGAGAAAATATGTGGTATTCGCGGCGCTGACTCTGGCGCTCGGCGCGGCTGTTTATGTCAACTGGCAGTTCAACAGCTTTTCAAATCAGTCGCCTAAGGAGCTGGGAGCCGCTTCCTACGTCAACGCAACCGTGTCGGCAAGCGCGGATGAAGCAAGGCAGACCTCTGTTCTTTCGGGGGAGCAGCAAAGCTTTTTCTCCTCGGAAAGAGTCAAACGTCAAAGCACCCAGGATAAGGTGATCGACGAGGCGAAGGCGATAATCGAGGACGAAAGCTCCTCTGAGGAGGAGCTGAGCGAGGCGCAGCGCTCCGCCGTTCAGATGTTAAAG
>CACYIC010000012.1 GCA_902774325.1 uncultured Ruminococcus sp. | reverse complement strand
CTCCAATCAATCGAGGGTGAAAACAACGTTTACTCGGTTTATCGCAATACCGATTCAACCTATGCGCTGACAAGCGGCAATCAGACGATCAGCAGCAGCCCCGCGACTGATAACGGATATAAGCGGTTTGATATCACCCATCTTACCGCTCCGATCACGCCTGAAGAAAACGAAGCGTATTATAAAATATTCGGCAAATGGAACGGCGCCAAGCTCGCTTCAAGCGCCGAGGCAGCCAATGCCACTCTTATCAAGGTATATGTGAGCAGCAAGAAGGCTGTATTGATGTCTGATACGCCTACATCGGAAAATGACAAGAGTCTTGTGCCGACTCCCGGCGACAAAAAGGATCCCTGCGAGGATACTCTCAAGTTGACCGTTCAAAAGGTTTGGAACGACCAAAACAATCAGAACGGCTCGCGTCCGGCTGCGATCAAGGTAAGACTTTGGCAGCAGGCGTATGACGAGAATGGCACGGCACAGGGCAGCGCTCAGATCTATATTGACGCAAATGTTATCACGGACATCGATACAACAAACGGCTGGTTTGTTATCAGCGCGGCGGATCACGCGCGCTCAGATTCAGCGACATGGACGAGAGTGATCAACGGCTTGCCTGCTGTTACGGAAGTATCGGGAGCATATATTTACTATTCCTACTCGGTTGAGGAAGCGTCTGTGATCGGTTACAGCAGCGTCGTGACTCATCAGGAAACGGAATCAACGGCGATCGCCAGAATCGTGAATACGCCGCAACCGTTTGTTATAGAATTCAAATATTACGACCGTTATCACGACAACAATACCTTTGCGGGAATCCAAGATACGGAAACCACCTATTCAATGTCATTGAACGGAATCCCTGATGAGTTCATCAGGCGTGATGTTTCCGGTAACGCTCAGTCAGTCAACTATGCGGGTCTTATCGGTGAGAAGGCGGTAGAGTTTTCAAATAACGTATTAGCGGTCAACAACGTCATGTGTGACTATGATCTCTGGACGTCACAGGGCGCGGCTGTTGAGGCGCTTAGCGGCAGCGGTTATTTCTATTTCAATAACAATAACGGCAGTCATGTTCCTTACGGAAACGCACAAATCTATCACACCGACTATCTCGGCAGACCGCAGTCCTCGGATGAAACCAAATGGGTCACCTATTACGACGCCGAAGAACACGAGATTACTGAATCCGACGCTAACGGAGATTCGTATGCTCAGGTAAGAAAAATCACCGTTTGGTGCTACAACTATCCCAAGCAGTACGATGTGGATATTTACGGCGCGACCGGATTTAGCGACGTAACGCCGAAAACGGTTGACGGTAAAACGGTTTATGTTGCAAGCAGCGCGGCTTCTCAGAGTCAGATGTCCGGCGCGAATTGCGCAAAGTTCTATTACAACCAGCGCTTCGGCGATGCGACCAACGATACTAATCAAAATAATATGACCGGAATGGATAACGCGGGCTTTATCGTAAACTACGGACTCCCGGGTTATACAGGCGTCAAGCCGTCGGATTACGCGGCGGAATCGCTTGAAAATGACGGCTCTGTTTACAACTTTGCTTATTGGGCTTATGACCAGGAGGGAAAGCAGATCGCCTCGGTTGAAAGGGATTTCTGGTATCGCGTAACGACCAAGACAAAGCTGTACGCGGTTTACGCGCAGAATGGCTCTTCTCCCGGTATTTCGATCTCTGCCGACACTAACGATACCTACGTTGATAACAGCGGTACCTCAAGAACGCGTCTCAATATTTTAGCCAGTGTTTACGGCGCACCCGCTTATGATAAAAACGTACAAAAGCTGTCGTTTGTGAACATATCGCTCAGTACGCAAATCAGAGATAATCCTGCCGTATATACGCCTGACAAGATCACCGCTTTATTTGAGCAGTATAAGGGACAGCTTAAAGATATCATCAAAAAATATGATGATGATAATGGAAGCAAGTCGTTCTCTGCCGCTGAGACCTATAACGGGGATATCGATCCCGATACCCGCAATGTTCTTCAGGATCTTCAGTTGACACTGACCACAAAGGGCTTCATTTACACCGTCACCTCAAACGGAAACAATCCGGAAACCGGTGACTCGACCATTCTGCTCACCAATAAAAACAGAGCTCATTTCACAGCGAATTATAAGACCTCAGCGCTTAATATCAACGGCACAGGCTCCAACGGCGACACCTGCCTGATGTTCTGCGGCGCGATGAAGTATAACGGTGTGTGGAGCGTGAGCACCAACTGCCTGATTTATCGAAACGGTAGAGTGGCGGTCAATACTGACAGTTCATGGCAATAAGGAGGAGTTTGTTGAAAAAAACATACAGTTCACCTGAGTTTGATGTTGTCAAAATCAATCTTTGCTCGGTGATATGCACAGGGATGACTCCTTCTGCGGAAAATGTTGTTCCCGGAAACGAAGAGATTTTTGAAGACGATGATCCTTGATCGTAATGTAGCTTTCCGGTAGAGATATATCATATCAGGCGGTAGCCTTTTGTGTACTGCCGCCTGATTCTGTTAATGAGAAATGCTTATGAAATTATTGAAAAATGTTATTGTTATTACGCTTATCATTTCGGCATTAACTGCATCAGCTTGCTTTAAAGCGTCTGCAATGGTCATCTATGACGGCGACTTCGGCTACGAGGTGAACGCGTCCAAGCATGAGGCAAGGCTTGTGCGGTATAACGGAAGCGGCGGAACGATACGGTTTCCCGAATACTATCGAGATTATCCTGTAACCGTTATTGAAAGAAATGCTTTTTCAGGAAATACAAACATAAAAGAGATAACGTTTTCAAACACAAATACAACTGTGGATGAATATGCGTTTATGAATTGTACATCTCTTGAAACAGTTTATATTCCCGAAAACGTTGTTAGCTTTGGCGACAGAGTTTTTGCGGGCTGCACTTCCTTAACAACTGTTACAATGCTTTCGGATACAGTCAGCATGCCGACAAATATGTTTTCGGGCTGTTCTTCTCTTGAAAGCCTGACGATCAATGATAAGATCGCCGATTTCGGTTTCGGCTGCTTCAACGGCTGTTCCTCTCTGACCGACCTGTCTTTTGTGAGCAACGGGGTTATGCTGGACTCTTATTCCTTCAACGGCACCGGAGCGGAGTCTGTGGTTTTGTCGGATTCGCTGTTTGCGATCCCCGATCATGCTTTTACCGATTGCCCTAACTTAAAATATGTGACGATCCCCAAAAGCGTTGCGCTGATACAAGCGAATGCTTTTGATTTTGAAAAAGTGACGATTGGCTGCTATTATGAGTCAAATGCCTATAATTTTGCAAAAGAAAACGGCTGTTCGTATGAATTGCTGGACGGTGTGAAGCTCGGCGATGTCAACGGAGACGGTAACATCAACATCAACGATGTGACCGAGATCCAACGCCATGTTGCCGGATTAATCCATTTGGAGGGGATCTATCTTTGTGCAGCGGAAGTAAACCAAGACGATTCATTGGATGTATGTGATGTCACAACTTTACAAAAGTACATCGCGGAATACAAACTACCAACTCATATTGGTGAAGTAATAACACAATAGTATAATACTATAGAGTCTTATATTATTATAGTATAAGAGCAGCAGTCGGAAATGATTGCTGCTCTTTTATTTTTGAAAAGCTCCTGTTTCGACCCGTACCGCGCGAAAGAAACAGCGGAGATATGGTGAAAGCAAAGAGCGCCGTCGGGCTCCGCGCGACAAAACTGCCCCGGCGACCGCCCTGCAGCGAAACGCGAGAACACCGGGCAGGTTGGCAAAGACCGGCGGATATCAATGCAACGATCTATGGGATAACGAAAGATCAGTTTACCGCTTATATTCCAAAAGAAGGAAAACCTGTTTCAAAATAATAGACAAGCTGTTATCGGTATGATATAATAAATCAGAGATTATTTTGTTCTGCAATTTATACTATTATTTGATAAAACGCATAAAAGAGTGGATCCCTTTTTGCAATACTGCGTTATATCTTCGCGTGATGTGTCAGGATAACATCACGATTCATTTTTATAAAATTGAGAACAACGCAACCCTTTCCGAGCTGAAAAAAACCGCTTCCTCAGGAATAGCTCCTTTGGAAGCGGTTTTTGTTTTTTTGTTTATGAACCGGCGGTGATTTGAAAACCGTCAATCAGCTTGGCGACGTATTTTTGTATCATTGTCGCGTCGTTGATATCGATTTTGTTGTCGGCGTTAACGTCGGCGGCTTTTTTCTGCCTTTCGTCCGGTGAGATCAGCTTCGCGGTTATTTTCTGGACTGTTGTCGCGTCGTCGATATTGATCGTGCCGTTGCCGTCTACGTCGCCAATCACAAGCCCGTCCTCATGCAGAGCGGCAGGAACCAGAAACGCCTTGATGGGGAAGTTGTCAATCGCGACGCTGCTTTTGTTTTTCGAGTCGAGCTCCGTCATCGTTTTCTCAGTGGCGACATATTCGCCGAGAAGCTCGAACGCGCGGTCGGTATGCCGGTCTTTCAGCTCGGAGAGATCCTTCCATACGCCGTCGGTAAGCAGGCAGCTTTCGCCTTTGTTGATAATTCCGTTGACAGCCGCTCCCGAGATGCTTGAAGCGTAGGGGAACACCTCGTAATACTTTTTGTTTCCGTCGCCGTCGGTATAATCCATCGTCAGAACTACGGAGTATTTTTCGCCCTCCCTGATTAGATATTCCCCGCCGAGGTCAACTGTGTAAGAGCCGCTGTATTCGTGAGAGAGAGTACCCGTATCAAGGATCGCTCCGGATTCCGGATCGCCGCCGCTGACGCCGCGATAAACAGCGTAACGCACGGTCGTGTCGGGATGAGCGGTTCTGTAGGAGATACGGTAGATGTAGCCGTCCTCCTCGGCTTCAAATATATTCGCCGTTTTTATCGTGTCCGCGCTGTCGGCGGTTCCGTAAAAGCCCGTCATCATCAGGTCGTACTGATCGATATTGTGCTCGGCATATCTGACCGAGGCGGCGCTGTCAAACTCAAAGCTCATAGCGGATGTTAAGCTGCGGTCGTAATACGAGAGGTAAAAATATCCGCTTCCGTCGATTCCCCACGAGCTGCTGCCTGCTCGTTGATAGGTGACGTCGCCGTGCTTGAAGGTCTTTTCGGACTCGGTCTCGGGATTGGCGCCCCAGCTGTTCTTTACGATAAACGCGCCGTCCCCGGGAGGAGTCATCCTTTTGATCGGTGTTCCGCTGTTGTTCTTGAGCGTGAAATTATCCTTTGAGTAGGTGTCGTCGTAGCCGATTACCGTAACGGCGTGATCGGCGGTGTTGTCCTTGAAGCTGTACGCCGTCCAGTTGTCGTAGTTCCATACGTTGCCCGAGGAATAAAACGCCAGAGCGATCGCGCGCCCTTGGCTCAGCTCGGACTTGATCGAGTCTACGCCGTCCTGATTGAATGAGTATTTTCCGTCGGAGTCCTTTGAGGCGGGGGAGGGAAGGACGCGGCTGTTTTTGAGAAACGCGCTCGAGGGAGCGTTGCGGTACTCCGAATTGAGCGGAAGCGTCCAGTCGTAGCTTCCCGATATGCCGACTCTGTTGCCCTTTGCGTTCTTGCCGCCGTAAAAATACGGATACTCGCCGTTGATCTCCGTCATCTCGTCAACGGGTCCGAAGCCCGCCTGAAAGAAGTCGGAGTAATGTATATATTCTCCGCCCATGTTGTAGGCGGCGCTTTTGTCGGAGGCTTCTTTTTTGCTCATATCAAAGCCCTCGCCGACCTGTGAGGCGCGAACCCTGCCTTTTTTTACATCATCAGCGGTGATCGCGTGATAAAGGTACCAATTGATGTACTTTTCCGAAAAGTCGACCTTGTCATTGACCTCGCCCGCGGGCACGCCCATATCGTTAGCGAATAGATATGAGGTCTCGGCAGCGGCGGCAAAGCTGAATGCCCAGCATGAGCCGAAGGGCTCCTGATTCTTAACCGGAGTAACGTAGTTCTTTCCGTTGTAATTTCTAAGATCAAGCTAATCGGGCAGACCGCCGTTGTCGGCGGCGGAAGCTGCCGAAGCCGAAACCGCTGACAGCGCAATTGCAGCCGTCAAAAATATCGCTGTTGCTTTTTTTCTCATTGTTCATTCCTCCGATACTAATTTTTTATATGGTATATCGCTCATCTGAAGATGGCGCGGTTTTTCATATTATAATTATATATCTGTATCCGATAAAAAGCAAATGCTTTTTCAGCCGGATCGGTATCAAAATAATAAAAAAGACGCTTTAGAGATGTGCTTCCTCTAAGCGTCTTTTTTGTTCCGGCAAGGGCGATCAGCCGTTGGGGTTTTTGCTTTGATAGTCCTCAAGAGCCGACCTGATCGCTTCCTCGGCAAGTACCGAGCAGTGCATTTTGTAGGCGGGCAAGCCGTCGAGCGCCTCGGCGACAGCCTGATTGGTGAGCTTCATCGCGTCCTCGACGCGCTGACCCTTTATAAGCTCGGTCGCCATTGAGCTTGAGGCTATCGCGCTGGCGCAGCCGAAGGTCTCAAATTTCACGTCAGTGATGATTCCGTCGTCGATTTTCAGGTACATCTTCATGATATCGCCGCACTTGGCGTTGCCGACCTCTCCTACGCCGTCCGCGTTTTCAATGACGCCGACGTTGCGCGGCTGTAAAAAATGCTCCATTACTTTTTCGCTGTATAATGCCATATATATCCTCCTATTTCAAGATGAATTCTTTTTTGCCTTCGGTAAGGTCGCGCCAGACGGGGGAGAAGCTCCTCAGATGTGCGACGACCTTTTTGACTGAATCGATCATATAATCCGCCTGCTCCCTTGTGATATCCTCACCGATCGTCAGGCGCAGAGAGCCGTGCGCGACGTCGTGGATCCTTCCTATAGCGAGCAGAACGTGGCTCGGGTCGAGAGCTCCCGAGGTGCAGGCGCTTCCCGACGAGGCTGAAATACCCATTTGATCAAGCAGGATCAGGATGGATTCGCCCTCGATACCCTCAAAGCTGAAATTGACGTTTCCCGCAAGCCTCTGCTTTGCGTCGCCGTTGAGCGCGCTGTGATGTATCTCGGATAAGCCCTTGATCAAATAGTCGCGGATTTCCGTCTTGTGAGCGTTGTCGCGCTCCATATTCGCTGCGGCTTCCTTTAACGCCGCCGCCATCGCCGTGATCCCCGGCAGGTTTTCCGTGCCGGCGCGTTTTCCGCGCTCCTGAGCGCCGCCCTCGATCAGATTTTGGAGGATGATGCCTTTTCGCGCGTAGAGAAAGCCGACGCCCTTGGGCCCGTGAAATTTATGCGCCGAGGCGGAGAGCATATCAATATTCTGCGCCTTTACGTCTATCGGAAGATGACCGACCGCCTGTACCGCGTCGGTGTGGAAAATGACGCCGCGCCTGCGGCAGAGCTCTCCGATCTCGGCTATTGGCTGGATGGTGCCGATCTCATTGTTGGCGGTCATGATCGTGACAAGGCAGGTGTCCTCGCGAATAGCCGCTTCAAGCTCGTCCAAGCGGATCACGCCGTTCTCATGGACGGGCAAAAGCGTGACCTCAAAGCCGTTTTTCTTTAATTTGTTCAGAGTGTGGAGGATCGCGTGGTGCTCAAAAGCGCTTGAGATGATGTGCTTTTTGCCTGATCGATTGCCTTTTGCCGCTGCGGTGAGCAGCGCCTGATTGTCCGATTCGCTGCCGCCTGAGGTGAAGATGATCTCCCGCGGGCTTGCGTTTATGATTGCGGCGATCTCCTCGCGAGCCTCTTCCAGCTTTTCCTTTGCCTTTTGACCGATCGTGTAAAGGCTGGACGGGTTGCCCCACCAATTTCTCATACAATCGTTCATAGCTTCTATTGCCGCCTCGCTCATTTTTGTTGTGGCGGCGTTGTCCGCGTATATCTGCATAAAGTCAACTCCTTTTTTCGGTAACACTATTATAACCATATTCGCCTACCGTGTCAATAGGTAAAATCATAAACTTTTGATTTTCTTTTCTGTCTTGTGGTAAAATAGGCGATAGAAGGAGAGTGAAGGCTGTGATCTCATCAAAGGGATGTTACGCGCTGCGGGTCATGATCGACCCAGCGCGACGTGAAAGCGACGGATATGTTCCGCGCAGTTCGACGATTTTGAAAATGGCTTCGCGGCTGTTGCCGAATAATGAGATAATAATATTTTCTTAAAAGCGGTTTTTAAAAATAGTATTACGAAACAAAGGCTGAGGAAAAACGCCGCTTTGCTTTTCCTCAGCCTTCTTTTTGTTTCGATCAGTTCGAGAGAAAGATACTCAGAAAATCTTTGAAAATAAGCTCCCAAGCCTGTTCGTTGTGTTTCTGCTCCGGCATAATGACCTTTTTCAGCTTTCCCTCGGGATAAAGCCCTTCAAGCACGCCGCCTATCTGCTCGACTCCTCCTCGGATATGCTCCTCCATTTGATCTGCTCCGCCGGAATACAGATACAGGAAAGGCATTTCCTCTTTTATTGTATTTTTGAGCCAGCTCTCGACGTCCCCGGGATCATACATGAACAGCGCGGGGGAGAGCGCACCGACGGCGCTGAAAATGTCGGGATGAGTCAGACCTGTGAAAAGCGCCTGCAGACCTCCCGAGGAGCTTCCGCAGAACGCGGTGTTTGCTCTGCCCTTCATGACCGGGAAGCTCTCCTCGACGCATGGCATCAGGGTATTGATCACGAAGCTGTCGAATTGTTCTCCCCGAGGCTCAAAGGCTTCGATCATCTGAGGGGGACCGAAGAACCTTCCGATGCTCGCGGGAGCAAGATCCTCCGCCCGTTCTTTCGGTCCGACGTTGTTGTGCACGCCGACGATGATCGCCGCCTTTCCGCTGCTTTGCCGCTCGTCTGCTATCGCCCTGTCGGTTTTCCATGTGCCGAACTCCACCTCGTCGTCCTCGAAGAGGTTCTGACCGTCGGTCATGTAAATCACGGGAAGCCTTTCGCCTTCCTCGCGCTCCGGGACAAAAACCCGCACGGTAAAGCTTCTGCCGTTTACAAAGGGAAGAGAAAGCGCGGTAATGGAACTTTTGATCATTTTTATTTTCCTCCGATCCGATATTTGACTGTACGCCGCCAACATTTTTCAGGTATTATTATAGCATTCTGTCCTGCGAAACGCAATCAACAAAACCGGCATTAATGCAACCGTTTTGATAAGGAATAAACGCGCGGTTTACAGAAGGATGAAGTTGTAGCACTTTTATGCTTTGATGTTCGGCGCTTTCCTAAAATTTCATCCCGGCTTTAAGTCTTTGATCCGAAATATTAATTGGGGCTGCTTTCGCGGATTCGGTATAAAACTTGCTTTTATTTTTGATTTGGTGTATAATTATTGAAAACGATCGGATCGATTGGAGGAAGAGCCCGTGAAAACAATAAGGATTTTAACGGCGGCTTTGGTCGCGGCGATAATCGCGTGTTCCTGCGCCGTTCCCGCGCTGGCAGCTGAATCGGACGAAAACTTCCGCAAGGCTGTCGCGGGTCTTGCCGTGGGAGATGTTGACAAAAACGGAACAATCAATATCAATGATGCGACCATGATCCAGAAAATAGTCGCGTCCTTAATAACGGCGGATTTCAGGGAGGCTCTGCTCTCGGACGTCAATAACGACGACAAGGTGAGCATTGACGACGTTACCGCCGTCCAGAAAATAACCGCGGGACTCATCCCGACTCTCAGCGGAAAGAAGGGAATCGATATCTCCTCCTCCAACGGCGATGTCGATCTGAACGCCGTAAAGGAAGCGGGCTATGAATTTGTGATGCTGCGCTGCGGCTTCGGCGATGATCTGGAGAATCAGGACGACGCGCGCTTTGAGAGCAACGTTCGGAAATGCGAGGAGCTGGGGCTGCCCTGGGGAGTTTATTTTTATTCGTACGCTCTTGATCTCAACGGGGCAAAAAGCGAGGTCGAGCACGTTTTAAGGCTGCTCAACGGCAAGAAGCCGACGCTGCCGATAGCCTTCGATATGGAGGACGGCGACGGCTACAAGCAAAAGGCGGGAATGCCGAGCAACAAGATGCTCGTCGATATATGCAGGACCTTTATCGAGGGGATCAGAGAGGCGGGCTATTATCCGATACTCTATACCGGACTCGACTGGATAGAGGACAAACTGAACGACAGGGAGCTGCTCGAGAGCTGCGATATATGGTTCGCTCAGTGGAACGCGGAGTGCCAGTACGAGGGCACTAACCTCGGGATGTGGCAGTACGGCGGAGAGGTCAATTACCTTGAAAGCGAGACCATAGACGGCGTGGGAGTGATCGACAAGAACGTTTGCTTCAGGGATTATCCCGATATCATAAAAAAAGGTCATTATAACGGCTGGTAAAAGTGAAGACGGGCGATTTCCCGTATTATTTACAAATTTATAATAATTGTTGACAATCATGATTTTTGGGTTATAATAATTGAAAAGAATATAATATGGAGGATATGAAAATGAAAAGAATTATTGCACTTGCTCTGGCAGCTGTCATGGCTCTCGCGGTATTCGCGGGCTGCGGCGCGAAGAAGGTGGACTTAAACGAGGTAATGAGCTCGATCAACAGCACCTGCGGACTCAACCTGCAGAAGCTCGAAAACGCTGAGGATCTCAACCTCTATTACGGCATCAACACCGCTGACGTCAAGCAGTTTGCCGCCGAGATCGACAACAACAACAACGCTCCCGTGGAGATCGTTCTTGTTGAGGCTAACGACGCGACAGCCGCCGGAAACATTGCGAACGCTCTCAACGCTCGCTACAACTCAATCGTGAACCAGTACGCTTCTTATACTCCCGAAAAGCTCGACGCTGTAAAGGCTTGCGAGGTCAAAACCGACGGCAATTTCGTCAGCATGATCGTAGCCGAGAACGCTTCGGATATCACCAAGGTTTATAACGACGCGGTAAAATAATCAATTCGACAAATACGCGGGCGACATGTTCGCCCGTTTTTGTTGTATTATCAGGGTGCAAATTATGACGCAAGATGAAATAAAACAGCAGTTTTCCTTTATGAACGAACGTCAGCGCGAGGCTGTATTCGCGACCGAGGGACCTATCCTTATCCTCGCGGGCGCCGGCTCGGGAAAAACAACGGTTCTCGTCAACCGCATCGCCTATATCCTCCAATGCGGCTTGTGCAAGCCGTGGAATATCCTCGCGATCACCTTTACCAACAAGGCGGCGGGAGAGCTGAAGGAGAGGATCTGCAATACCGTCCCAGAGGGCGGCGGCGATATTTGGGCGGCGACCTTCCACTCGACCTGCGCCCGTATCCTCAGGCGCTACGGCGACAGGCTGGGCTATTCGAGCCACTTCACGGTTTACGCGACCGACGACCAGAAGAGGCTCGTCAAGGACGTGATGAAGCAGCTCAATATCGACGAAAAGCAGCTCCCGGCAAAGTCGGTGATAAGCGAGATCTCAAAGGCGAAGGATAAGATGCTTTCTCCCAAGGAGATGCAGAAGGAAGCGGAATACGACTACCGCAAGGCGTCGATAGCCAAGATCTATGAGATCTACCAGGCGAGGCTCAAAACCGCCGACGCGATGGATTTCGACGATCTTCTCTGCAAAACCGTAGAGCTTTTTGAAAGAGAACCCGAGATACTGGGCTATTACCAGAACCAGTTCCGCTACATAATGGTGGACGAGTACCAGGACACCAACCGCGTCCAGTACCGCTTTGTGTCCATGCTCGCCGAGAAATACGGAAATATCTGCGTTGTCGGCGACGACGACCAGAGCATCTATAAATTTCGAGGAGCGACTATCGAAAATATCCTCTCATTCGAGAATACCTTCAAGGGCGCAAAGGTCATCCGCCTTGAGCAAAATTACCGCAGCACCCAAAACATCCTCAACGCCGCGAACGGCGTGATTTCCAACAATACGATACGAAAGGGCAAAACCCTTTGGACCACAAATCCCGAGGGGGATAAAATAGAGGTGCGCACCTGCGAGGATGAGCGCGGCGAGGCTGTTTTTATTGCCGATACCATCATGGACGGGGTCTCCGACGGCGGAAAATACTCCGATTACGCGATCCTCTACCGAACAAACGCTCAGTCAAACGCAATCGAGCAGGCGCTGTCACGCAGCGGCATCCCTCACAGGATAATCGGCGGTCACCGCTTCTATGACCGCGAGGAGATCCGCGATATGCTCGCTTATCTTCAGGTTATAAACAATCCGCACGACGACGTCCGCCTGACCCGCATTATAAATGTTCCAAAGCGCGGGATAGGAGCCCGCTCTGTTTCTGTCGCGGCTGATATCGCCGCGGGACTCGGCGAGAGCATTTACACCGTTATCAGCGAGGCGGAGGATTATCCCCAGCTTTCGCGCGCGGCTTCAAAGCTCAAGAGCTTCGTTTCGCTTATCGACGGTCTTATAGACGCTTCCGACAGCGACGAATATTCTCTTGCGGAATTATACAATCTGATCATAGAGCATACGGACTACGAAAACTACCTGAGAACCGAAAAGGATAACCCCGACGTAAGGATCGAGAATATCGAAGAGCTGTCCTCGAATATCATCAAGTTTGAGGAGGATTACGGCGAGGAAGCCGATCTGTCCTCGTTTTTGGAGGAGGTCTCGCTCCAGACCGATATTGACAATTACGACGCCGACGCCGATACCTGCGTTATGATGACGCTTCACAGTGCTAAGGGACTTGAGTTTCCGGTGGTTTTCATCACGGGAATGGAGGACGGTCTGTTTCCGTCTATCGCCTCGATGATGAATCCCGAGGAGATAAACGAGGAGAGAAGGCTTGCTTATGTCGGCATCACCCGCGCCAAGAAAAAGCTCTACCTCACAAAAACCCGCACCAGAATGCTCTTCGGCTCCACCGCCTACAACAAGGAATCGCGCTTTGTAGGCGAGATACCTGACGAGCTCCTTGAGAGAACGGGCGAGAGCAAGAGGTTCGGCTTTGATAGCAGGCAGGATGATTTCGGCAAAAATACGGCTTCGTTCGGAAAGACCCCCGTCGGAAAAACCCCGGCGTCGAGGACGACGATCGGAAGCTCCTACCGCCCGCCCGCGTCAAAGGCTGGAATAACCTACAGCGTGGGCGATAACGTGCTCCACAAGGTTTTCGGGAGAGGAATGGTCGTAAACGCCGAAAAAATGGGCAACGATACTCTCCTTGAGATCTCCTTTGACAAGGTGGGGACAAAGAAGCTCATGGCAAACTTCTGCAAAATGGAAAAGATTTAAGGTAATACCGCATATCACAGGTGTGCGGATTGCGAAAATACAAGCAAGGCGCGCGCCGTGGATCGTGCGGTGCCGCCTTAACAAACAGGTGGTGTAACGGATCATGAAAAAGCCGATATCTGTCATTCTCTGCGCTGTTCTGCTCATCTCTCTGCTCGCGGGCTGCGGGAAGGAGGAGCCTCAGGAAAGCGTTGAGGTAACTACGGTCGCTCCGACGACTGCCGCTCCGACAACGGAGCCGGCGACTACAATGCCCGCGACTTCTGACGAGGCGACAAGCGCCGTCAAATACGACTTTGTCGCGATCAAGCAGGACGCCGACAAAATCAACAGCGAATTCAATTCCTCGGTAAAGGCGGGTCAGTTTGACGGTTCGATATATATGAAGCTCGGAAATGATTTTGAGTATATCAGCACGACCGGATACGCCGATGTTGACAATCATATAGACAACTCGGTGAATACCTGCTACTACGCGGGAAACATCACCGCGCAGTTTACTGCTGTCGCGGTATTGAAGCTCGCGGAGGAGGGAAAGCTGAGCCTTGACGAGCCGATCAATGAATATTTCCCGAAGCTCGAGCGCCGCGACAAGATAACCGTGCGCGATCTGCTGGAAAACACCTCGGGGATCAAGGATTACGTCGACCATATCGGAACAAGCAATAAGATCTATTTCCTCAGAAGCGATTTTGACGACGAGATCACCGAGGAAAACGACTCAAAAAAGAACAAGAGTATAATTTTTGACTGGATCATGTCCTCGACCTCTGAATTTGAGCCGGGAACTCGCCGCGGCTACTCAAACAGCAACTGGTTCCTCCTCGGAAAGATAATCGAAAGCGTCACCGAGAGCCCTTATGAGGTTTATATAACTCAAAATTTTTTCAATCCGCTCGGAATGAGAAGCTCGAGCTTTGACAGCAAAAACCGTCTGGCGGTCGCCTACGGAGGAAGAGAATCCGGCAAAAAGCTCAACTATTTCGGAGTCGGCTATTCCGCGTTCGGGCTTATAACGACGGTTTCCGATATGCTCAAATGGAGCGAGGCGATCGCCTCGGGAAGCATACTCAGCGATGAATCCGAGAAGCTCATGTTTTCGGCGAACAAGGAAGAAACCGAGGAACCCTGCGCGAATTACGGAATAGAATACGACGGCAATACCGCGTCGGTGTTCTCCGAATGCGGCGCCTACCGTTCGGCGCTCTGCTACACCCTCGACAAATCAGAGGTGTTCATCTCCTTCTCGAACAGCTACAACTCAAATCCCGAGTCGCTGTACGAGGAGTTTAAGGGCAGCCTCAGAAGATACGTCAGATAGTGCCGATCACAAGTAAAAATCTAAAAGACTTAATCACTCAATAAAAAAACCTCCATATTATGTATCGTGCAGAGCTGAATTTGCCTGTAATACTTAATATGGAGGTATAATTATATGTCGGATGTTTCTTTGAATCCTCAGGACGAGACTGAGGAAAAGGAAGTAAAGACCGATGACGGCGGCTTTGATCCGGTATGCGTGGATATGCCGCGAATCTATGACAGCTGCGGAGCAAAGGACTGCCTGAGAGATCTTACGGTATTTTTTACCGCCGAAAATCAGGAGGCGATAAACAACGCCACCTCGGCGCGTGTCAGCAAGGCGAGCGTGATCTCGTCGACCCTCAAGGTGGATTCCCTCGCCTTTAACAGGGGCTTCTATTCGGTGGATATCGTTTTCTATTTTGCCGTTTGCGTCGAGCTGTATTCGGGAGCGGCGGTTCCTTCTACGGTAATGGGACTTGCCGCCTTCAATAAGCGCGTCGTGCTCTACGGCAGCGACGGTTCGACCCGTTCGTTCTCGAGCGACGATATCCCTTCGGCGATCGACGCCGCCGAGTTCAACTGCTGCCCGGGCTGCCCCTCCGTTCTGCCCCGCGCGACGGTCAGCGTTTCCTGCCCGATGGTGCTCGCGAGCAGTCTGGCTCCGGTAACTTCGCCTCAGCTCGTTCCCTTTGTGCCCGAGAATGTAAGCGATTTCTTCGGCGGAGAGCTTGTCGCTCCCGAAACTCAGTATCTCAGCGTTACGCTCGGAGTTTTCTCGATAACTAGGCTTTCGCGCAGCGTGCAGCTCATGATACCGTCCTACGATTTCTTTATTCCCGCCAAGGAGTGCGAGGACAGGACCGACGATCCCTGCGAGGCGTTCAGCCGGGTCGATTTCCCGACCGATTCGTTCTTCCCGCCTGCCTGCGGCGACGGCGAGCAGGGAGGGGGCTCTCCCTCGTTCGGCTGCGGCTGCTCTTAAGCGGCGCCGGATCAAACAGGCTAAGTAAGCACTGATAAATTAATCAGCGCTTTCCTAAGCGTTCCAGTCGCTGAGCCTTTCGCCCTTTACCAGATACGCCCTCTTCGCGATCTCCGCGAGGGGGGCGTCGCTTTTGCTGTCGGAGTAAAACTCGTCTATCGGAGTTTTGCCAAAGGCTGCTCTGTAGCGGCGCACCTTTTCTTTTCCGTGGCAGTTAATCCCGCTGTATAAGCCCGTTTTGCCGTCGACCTCGGACGCCATCAGGTGAGTTATCCCCAGAAGCTCGCAGGCGGGCTGCAAAAGGAATCGGGGAGAGGCGGAGATTATTACGTCGTCCTCCCGCTGCCGCTCCTTGTAGAAGCGCTTTATTTTGCCGATATGCCCTTGCCAGAAGTCAGGGACGTCCTTTTTTAGGTCGCAGTATTTTAAAAAGCGGTACATGACCTGCTTGAAATCGGTTTTCGTCCCGCGCTTTAATACATAAAATCTCAGAGCAGAGCCGATAAGAGAGGGAGCGCAGAGTATTATTTTTTTATGTCTTTTGAGCGAAAAGAGGTAAAAGTCGGCGGTTGAGTCGCCGTCGTAAATGGTTTTGTCAAAGTCATAAACATTCATATTATCACCACCGATATCATTATACTATTTTTTTTACGATTAATTTTCCAATTTAGAAAAAATCTTTTGACAAACTATTGAATTATCTCGATTTTTATAATATAATGTTAAATAAGAATATAGACAACACCGCGCAATTCTCGGGGCGGGGCTGACCGCGTTTTTTTCGGCGAATAAAAAGCCTTTTGCTTGAGCCGCCGGGCTTGATCACGCGGAATTGCCTGATAATCATGGAGTAGTTTTGTGTTTGGCTATTTACGAATCGACAAGGCGGAGCTAAAGGTAAGGGAATATGAAGCCTACAAGGCTGTTTACTGCGGACTCTGCAAGCAGCTCGGAAGGGATTATTCCGTTTTTTCCCGAGCTGTTTTGAGCTACGACTGCACCTTCTACGCCGTTCTGCTCATGTCCCTGAACAGGGGCTGCAAGGGCTTCAGGGACGGCAGATGCGTATGCAACCCGCTGAAAAAATGCAAATTTGCGGAATGCTCGGATCAAAGCTATTCAAAGGCGGCGGCGCTGTCGATCATCTCGGTTTACTATAAGCTGCACGACGATTTGCTTGATAGCGGCTTTTTCAGGCGTCTGCCGATCTATTTTATTCTCCCGCTGTTCTCCCGCTCTCACAAAAAAGCCGCGCGGCTTTATCCGGAGCTTGAGACTTTGGTAGCGGAGATGATGAGGATGCAGCGCGACGCGGAGAGCGGCTCAGAGACCTCTATCGATGAAGCCGCGCATCCGACCGCTCTGATGCTTTCAAAAATCCTCTGTGCCGAGGGCGCGGACGAGCCGCAGAAGGCGGTGCTCTCCGAGCTCGGCTATCAGCTCGGCAGATGGGTTTATTTGATGGACGCCGCGGACGATTATTACAAGGACAGAAGGAACGGATGCTTCAATCCGTTTTTAAAATACGAAAAAGAAGAAGCCGTCAACAGGATGGAGGACGCGCTGAGCGTTTCGCTCGGACGGGCGTTCGACGCTTATTCTCTTCTGGAGCTGACGGATTTTAAGGGTATTACGGAAAATTTGCTGAGGTTTGGTCTGCCCCTGCAGCAGAGCAGGGTCGTTTCAAAGCTCACGGAGGTAACAGATGACAAATCCTTATGAGGTGCTCGGAGTTTCGCCGAGCGCGACAGATGAAGAAATAAAAAAGGCATACCGCGAGCTGGCCAAGAAATATCATCCAGACAAGTACGCCGACAGCCCGCTCAAGGATGTCGCCGAGCAGAAGATGAAGGAGATCAACGAGGCTTACGATCAGATAAACGATATGCGCAGGAACGGCAATACTCAGAGCTCCTCTTACCGGAACGCGGCTCAGTCGAAGTATTACGCCGTCCGCGTTTATATCCAGCGAAATATGGTCGACGAGGCTGAACAGCTCCTCGGCAGAACTCCTGTCGAGGAACGTGACGCCGAGTGGAATTTCCTCATGGGGATGTGCTATTTCAGACGCGGCTGGAACGACAAGGCAAAGGAATACTTCACTACCGCGCACAATATGGATCCCGGAAACGCCGAGTTCAAAACCGCGCTTGACAATATGAACCGCCGCGCGGGCTACGGCTACGGCGGATATGCTCAGTCCACGGGCGGAGGCTCCTCGGATTGCTCCTTCGCGGATGTTTGCTCGATGATACTCTGCGCCGACTGCCTGTGCAGCTGCTGCAGGGTCTGCCGATAATATGAGGAAGCAGGGGAGCCGCGGCGCCTTTCGACTCGCCTTCTGCGCGATCATCGCGGCGCTCGCGGCGGTATTGATGATAATCGGATCGCTGTTCCCGTTTGGGGTCTACGCGCTTCCGATGGTCGCGGGAGCGCTGCTTGTCGCGGTTGTGATCGAATACGGAGCGAGGTGGGCGCTCGGTGTTTTTGCCGTCGCTTCTCTTGTATCGTTCCTCCTGTCCGGGGACAAGGAGGCGTCGCTTTATTTCGTCATGTTCTTCGGGTATTACCCCGTTTTAAAGCGGGTCTTTGAAAGCCGGATAGCGTCGCGCCCGCTTCAAATGCTGCTTAAATTCGCCGTTTTTAACGCTGCTATGGTCGGAGCCTTCTTTATCGCGTCTTTTGTTTTGGGAGTCCCGGCGGAGGAGTACACCGTTTTCGGTTTTTATGTTCCTTATCTGTTCCTGCTGGCGGGTAACGTCGTTTTTTGGCTTTATGACAGGGCTTTGACGCTTTTTGTCGGCTTATATTTAAAACGGCTCCATCCCTTGTTCTTTAAGAAAAACGGATAAAACCGTCCGTTTACGGAAGAATTTGCAAAACAAAAGCATTTGTGCTATGATGATGATCGAAAAAAGCGATCAAACGTTTAGCGTTTATTATGAATTATTGAAGTTTTGAAAGAGCGGCGCCGCGTATTCATTACGCGAGTACCGCGCGGCAGGATCTTTCGCCGTATCGCGCGGCGCTGCCGAAATAATCGGGAAGGTGGTCTTATGAAGTCAAAGACAGTAGTTCGCATAGTTGCCGTCATATTGGCGGTGCTGCTGATAGGTTCCGTGTTCGCGATCATGATACCCATGCTTGCCGACGCCGCGACCGTAGCTCCGACTAAGGGCGGAAGCGGCTATATCAGCGGCGATTATGTCAATCTGCGAAATGGAGCGGGCACCAGCTATGGTATTCTGACAACGATGCGGAAGAATACAAAGGTCGTTTTTGTCGACGGAAAGCTCAGCTCCTCCGGCTGGTATAAAATTACCGAGCAGACCGGGAAGATGACGGGATATGTCTACAAGGATTATGTAACCGCGACAGCGTCCCCGGAGCCGACGGAGCCCTCCGAGAACAACAGGACAGGCTATATCAATGCCGATTATGTCAATTTGCGCAAGGGCGCGGGCACAAATTATGACGTTGTCACGACCATGCGCCAAAATACCGGCGTGACGCTTTTGAAGTCCTCCGCTCAGAACAATTGGTACAACGTAAAAACGAGCGAGGGCAAGAGCGGATATGTTTACGCCGATTATGTCGCTCTGGGCAGCTCCGGTTCTTCTTCCGGCGGCTCGGGAACCGACGGCTCCGCGAAAACCGGATATGTCAACGCCGATTATGTCAATCTGCGCAAGGGCGCGGGCACGAGCTATCCGGCGCTGACCACGATGCGAAAGAATACAAAATTCACTTTTGTCAGCACTTCTCAGAAGAACGGCTGGTACAATATCAAGCTGTCCGACGGAACGACCGGATATATCTACGCCTCCTATGCGACGGAGGACAAGACCGCTCCGACCGTCGCTCCCACTACCGTCAAGCCGACAACAGCTCCCGCTACCACGAAGCCTAAGGCAACTACGGCTCCCGCGACCACAAAGCCGCAGTCCACAACGGCTCCCGCGGCTGCAACGGGCTATATCAACGTGGATTATGTTAATCTGCGCAAGGGCGCGGGTACTAAATACGACGTGATCACGACGATGCGCATTAACACAAAGTTCACCTTTGTGAGTACCACGGCTACTAACGGCTGGTACAATATAAAGCTTTCAGACGGAACGACGGGCTATGTTTACGGCGAGTACGTTACCTTTGATAACCAGACCTCGCCTACGAATCCCGAAAATACGGGCAAATTTTCGCTCTCGAATACCAAAGAGACGATCTACGTCGGAAACGAGCTTGCCCTGACTGCCAATAACGGCAGCTCGGTTTCCTGGACGAGCTCCAACGCCTCCGTCGCGTCGGTCGATACAAAGGGTATCGTTACCGCAAAGGCGGCGGGCTCCGCGACGATCAAGGCGACCTCGGGCGGCAGCTCCGCGAGCTGCGCGGTTACTGTCAAGAGCAACGGCGGCGGAGTTACGCTGTCAAAGACCTCGGCGTCGCTTCCGAAAGGCAAATCCCTGATGCTCACCGCGAGCAATCATTCCGGCTGGAAAACCTCTAACAGCAGCATAGCGACTGTCAGCAGGGGAGTTGTCGAGGCAAAGAAAACGGGATACGTTTCGATCTTTGCGTATAATTCCTACGGGATGACCTCCTGCCTTGTGCGAGTGACCGCGGCGGAGAATGTCCGCTTTGTTTACGCTTCTCCGAATTCCGCTCCGAAAAACTCCACCGTTTCGTTTAAGGCGATAACCGATTCCGACAGGACGGCTGTTCGCTTTGAGGTCAGCAACGGCTCGACCAAGTACACCGTTAACGCCTCCAAAAAGGAAAAGGACGGCAATAATCTTATCTGGACAGGAACAAAGCAACTCTCTGTTTCGGGCGAATGGCAGATCAAGGCGTATTCAAAAACCGCCTCGGGAAGCTACGCCACGACCGCCGAGAGCGGAGAGGGAACCGTCTTTGTCACCAACTCCACCGATACAAAAACGACCGTTTTGGGAGAAAGGCGAGCGAGCGACGGCGTGATCAGGATGATCTCCACCTTTGAGGGCTTCCTTTCCGACCTCACCGACGATTATATCACCGACGACCCGACGATCGGTTACGGCAGGGTGATTTTCAGCAACGAGCAGTTCTACAATCACCTCACCGAAAACGAGGCTTACGCCTATCTCTGCCAGACCGTGAATACCGGCGGCTATACCTCGCGCACCAACGCGCTTCTCACGCAAAATAACGTCAAGTTCAATCAGCAGCAGTTTGACGCTCTCGTTTGCTTTGCCTACAATGTCGGCGCCTACGCGATCAGCAGCGACTCAAACCTCAAGTCCATCCTGTTCAACAGCTCGGGATCGGGCGGCGCGGTGAAGGCGGGAGCTGCCGGATACGTCAACGAAGATTACGTCAATCTCCGCAAGGGTGCCGGAACGAATTACGGCGTTGAGACGACTATGGAGAAGAATACGGCGTTTACCTTTGTTGACGCGAAGCTCTACAACAGCAATTGGTATAAGATCAAGCTCTCGGACGGCACCGTCGGATATATTTACTCCGATTACGCTTCCGTGAAGGGAGGGGATTGCGACCTCAATAATATCAACAAGACCGCGTTTACAAACGCGATGCTGCAGTACCATCACGCCTCCGGCGAATGCTGGTGGGGCTTGCTGTACCGCCGCATAGATGAGGTCGAGATGTTCCTCTACGGCGACTATGATATCGACGGTCGCTCAAACTACAATCATTTCAACTTCACCTGCTCGAGCAATCCGAGCTTCAGCATATCATAAGAAGGATTAAGGCGACGCCGCGCAATTCGCGGCGCGCGCCCTGTCTTTCGATTTTCCGTCGGTCTGTCACCAAAAACGCAATTAGTGATCCGCGCATCATTATTACGCGGTATTGTCTGAAAAAAGGAAGGTTAAAATATGAAAACGATTGGTTTTATCGGCGCGGGAAATATGGCTACCGCGATAGTGAAGGGTTTGCTCGCTCAGGATTATCCGGGAGATCGCATCCTCGTATTCGATCTCTGCGACGAGAAGCTCGATTATATGCGCTCCCTTGGAGTAAAGACCGCCGAGGGCGTAAGATCGGCGGCGGAGAGCAGCGACATCATTGTTTTGGCTGTCAAGCCGCAGAATTATCCCGAGGTGCTTGAGGAGCTAAAGCCGGTTGCCGACCTTAATAAAACGGTCGTGTCCATCGCAGCGGGCATTTCGATTGCCTACGTCCGCACTGCTCTAGGCTGTGATTGTCCTGTTGTCAGGGTGATGCCGAATACCCCGCTGCTCCTGAAAAAGGGCGCTTCGGCTCTTTGCCCCTCCGAGAATATCAGCGAGGAGGACAAGGCGCTTGTTCACAGGATGTTCGCCGGAAGCGGAGTCTGCGAGTATATCGAGGAAGCGCACATGAACGAGATAATCGCGGTCAACGGCAGCAGCCCGGCTTATATTTATCTTTTCGCCAAATCTATGGCGGAATATGCCGAGAGCTGCGGAATTGATTACGGTAAGGCTATGAATCTTATCTGCGCGACTCTCGAGGGCTCGGCAAAGATGCTCAGGGAGAGCGGCGACTCCGCCGATACTCTGATCCAAAAGGTCAGCTCAAAGGGCGGCACAACGATCGCCGCGCTTGACAGGCTTTACGCGCATGATTTTTCCGGCATAATAAAAGAAGCTATGCAGGCTTGCACCGACAGGGCGGAGGAGCTTGGAAAATAAAGCGTACCGATAATAATTGCCGCCAGTCGGCAATATCCTTAGACTGTCGCGGCGCGGGCTGTTTTCGCGGCGGCTGCCATTCATAAACTCGTCCCTGATCTCATATTCTTTAACAAACCGAAAACAACGGACAACTTATTAAAGAAGGGATCGTTTTTATGAAAGGTATTGTATTCTCGTTAAGTAAACCCCGGCGCCGCCGTTTCAGTCTCGGCATTCCCGACGGAAGCCTGCCTCGGCTTATCAGGCAAAACGCGGCCGTGCTCGGCTTCGTGCTCCTGCTGTTGTCCGGACTTGCCGTCGGCGCGGTTTATTGCAGGGGAGCGAGTGAGGAATTCATTTCTTCTCTGGACTTTTTGTTTACCACAAATCTCGAGGCAAGGCTGAGCCACTCGGCTCTCGCGACTTTTTGCGCCTGCTTTGCCTCTGATTTTCTGTTTCTGGCAGCCGTATACCTTTTCGGCTGCGCACCGTGGGGTCTGCCCTTCGAGCTCTTCGCGGTGTTTTTCAAGGGCTTCGGGACCGGAATAACGGCGGCTTATCTTTTCCGCTCATACAAGCTGAGCGGAGCGGGCTTTTACCTGCTCGTGCTGCTTCCGGGAACCTTTTTGTTTTGCGTGGCGCTAGTCCGTTTCGCCTCGAGCGCGTTTTATTCCTCGACGCAAAGCTTTCTTTCGGCTGTAAGTAAATCAGCGCCTCAGTACTCTCCGAGGGAGAGGCTGAAGGTTTACAGCACGCGGTTTTTATACGCGCTGATTTCCGCGCTTGTCGCTTCACTGCTTGACACCTTGCTGTGGAGCCTGTTTGCGGGTACATTTCATATCGGGTAGCGCGGGCTTCGCCTGCCCGGGCATTGGAGGATAATATGGCAAAGGAAACTGCCGCCTTACCGATCTCTGTCTTTTTCAGCAGGCTGTTTGGCAATTTTCACAAACTGATATTTACAAATCTGCTTTTTGCCGTCCCGTTCGCGGCTTCGTTTGCGCTCTTTTGGTTTTTGAGCAGATTTGCGGGAAGCTTTTCAAACGCTGTTCTCTTTCTGACGATAATCCCGGTTTTTCCGTTCTACGCGGGAGTTACGAGGGTGTGCGCAAAGCTCTCCCAAGGGCAGGACGTCGCGATTTTCGATACGTTTCTCAGCGCTGTTAAGGAGAATTTCGTCCGCTTCATCATCCACGGACTGATCTGCTTCGCGGCTGTATTTTTCAGCTATTGGTCGATTTCTCTTTACGCGGGTCTGGGCTCCGTGAATTTCATCTTTTATGTTCTTATGGCGATCAGCATTATTATAGCGCTGTTTTTCCTTTTCGCGTTTTATTATATCCCGACTATGACCGTCACCTTTGATATATCGATGAAGAATATCTACAAAAACAGCGCGCTTATGACCTTCGGCGAGATCAAATCCAATATTATCGCGACCTTCGGCTTGTTTTTGCTTATGGTCGTATCCACTACGATAGTGCTTTGCTTCGGTATGTGGCCTGTCGCCATCGCTATTTCGACCGCGGTGATATGTACGCTTATCGTTCCCTCGGTCGCCTCGTTCATCATCAATTCGGCGGTCTATCCTCGGATGTACGCCATGATAACGGATAACAAATCGCAGAATAAGGCGGTAGATAAAAAGCTCAGCGACAAGCGCTCCGAGATGCTCGACCTCAAGGCGAGGCAGCAAAAAAAGGAGATCGACGAGGAGCTGAAAACGCTCGATATCGACGCCTCCGCCGACGGAGACGAATATATCTACTACAAGGGCAGAATGATGAAGCGCAGCGTGCTTCTTAAGCTGCGTGAGGAAGCAAAGGAAAGCGAGGAAAACTAAATGGCAGGCAGACACGCTCAGAAAAGCAAATCCAAGGCTCCAATCGTCATAATAATCATCGCGTCAGTGCTGGTTCTCGGCGCGGCGGGCGTCGCCGTGTTCTTCTTTATGAATAACGGAAGGACTCAGGCGGAGGAAGCCTCAGCCACGACCGTTTCTTCGGAAGCGACGGTTATCACCTCGGCTCCGACCGAAAAAACCGAAGCCACGACTGCCAAGACCGAGGAAAAAACAGAAGCGGAAGCGACTGTTCAGACTGAAACCGGCGTTCCTCACGAGGATTCGGAAATAGACGTAGTCGTTCCGACGGAGGAGAGCGGCGAGATATCCTTCTTTGACGCCACCTTTATTCCGAACGGAAGGGTGCTCGACACTTATTCCGGCGAGCCTGTGACTCTGCGGGAGGTGTTCGGCGAGGGCTTCAGCGATGCGGTGCTCACCTTTAACAGCGACGGAACTTACCGCGATACGCTTGAAAAATCGGGCGACGACGCGGGGCAATATGTCGTGCAGAACGGAAAGATAATCGCGACCTCTGTCCATGACCGCAATAAGCAGATCACTGTTACCGAGTGGAACGGCGATACTCCCGCCGAATTTTATGTCGATTACGGCGGCTTTCAGGTTTGGTTTGGCTGATCCTCATAATAATAATGATCTGCGCTGTGAATGAGCGGAGCTTTTAGCTCTGCCGTTCACGGCGCGTTTGTTTGTAATAAAGGCGACGCCGAATAATTCAAGCGAGGCGCGCGCCGCGAATTGCGCGGTGCTGCATAAAGCTTTTTCGTTTTGGTAAAAAATGATCAGTTCCGTTTTGGCAACAAAGTGCTTATAAAAGGTGACAAACCGAGAATCATGTGTTATAATAGGGAAGAGAAGGCTCGGGGTGATATCATGCTTGGCGATTTTATTATAAAAACAAAGACCGATTTGATAAATGCCGTAAACGAGTACGGCTTTTTGCCCTTTTTTATGAATTCCATCGACGGCTTTTCGGTCGAGGAGCATATCTCGCCCGAATGCTGGTATAATTACTCAGGCGACGGTTCATGGCAGGCGTGGGACTGGAAGGGACCCGTGATCCGTGAAACCGGCTGCGCCTACGGCAAGTTTTTTGAGAAAAAGGCTTGCTATATCAGTCAGGAATGGTTTTGCGATTTTGCCAACTACCGCCGCGACGGGTATGACTTTGACGCGCGTTATGACGACGGACTTGCTGATTACCGCGACAAAAGACTCTTTGAGCTGATAGACGGCAGCTCTCCGATACTTTCAAAACGCCTCAAGCAGCTCGGAAACTACAAAAAGGGCGGCAACAAGGGCTTTGATACCATAATCACGCGATTGCAGTCGCAGGGATATGTAATAATCAGCGATTTTGTTTATATGAAGGACAGATTCGGCAATCCCTACGGTTGGGGCGTAGCCGAATACTCAACGCCGGAGGCTTTTATGGGCGAGGCTTTTACCGAAAATGTCTACAAAAGGACTCCCGCCGAATCCTATGAAAGGCTGCTCGAGCATTTTTGTCGGCTGTTCCCAAACGAGGACATCAGGGCGCTGAGAAGATTCCTCGGCTGAAAACACTTTATGCAATTAATCTTTATGCGGAAAAAGGATTGAAAAAGGATGAAAAACAACGGGCAGATAATCAGCCGTCTTTTCCGAAAGTCGGTTATCAGCATAATCGCCGCTGCGATAGCTACAATGATAGGTATCGTCGTCGACGGTATCGTTATAGGCAGATTTTTGGGACCTGACAGCATGGCGGCTTACGGACTTGTCACTCCGATCATAAACCTCGCCACAGCTTTCAGCGGCGTTCTTGCAACGGGCGCTCAGATAATCTGCGCGCAGCGTCTCGGCGAGGGCAACAAGGAAAAAGCCCGTCGGGCGTTTTCGATGTGTATGCTCATAACCGTGATCATCTCGGTGGTTCTGATGCTTGTGATCCTCATTTTCAAGTCGGATATCGCCGTGCTTCTGGGAGCTCGCGGAAAGTCCGCGCATCTTCTCGGACTGACCTCGGATTACCTGTTCGGTATTGTTTTTTCGTTTCCCTGCGTGCTTTTCCTGTTTGAATTCAACTCGCTCATGCGTCTGGACGGCGACCCGAACCGCGTTATTGTCGCCGTTATCGTAATGACGGTTCTCGATATCGCTGGCGATCTGGTTAACGCGCTCGTTATTCACGGCGGAATGCTCGGCATGGGACTGACCACCTCGATCAGCTATTTTGCCGCGCTGGTAATCATGCTCCTGCATTTCACAAAAAAGGATATTATCTTCAAATTCTCCTTCAAGGGACTCAGCCTCAGGGATCTGGGAGATATCTTCGCAACGGGATCCTCCTCCGCTATCGGCTCAGCCTCATCTATGCTGCGTAACGCCGTGCTCAATCAGATCATGGTCGCGTCAATGCTTTCAAGTACGGCTGTCGCGGCTCTGGGCGTGGTCAATACGGTGTTCAATTTCACCTCGTCTACCATGCTCGGCGTAGCGATGACGACCGCGATGATAGCCGGAATGATCCTCGGCGAGCAGGACAGATCATCCGCCGAGGCGCTTATAAAGGTCACCTTCAAGGCTTGCCTTGTCGTAGGAGGCATCCTCACCGCAATCCTTCTGGTATTTGCCGATTTTATCGCGGGCGCGTTCGGCTCAGCCGACGGAGCCGAGATGGTCGAGCTTGCCTCGCACGGACTGCGCATTTATGCTGTCAGCATCATTTTTTACGGTATCAACGTCGCGTTTATCAACTATACCCAAGGTATGCGCCGCATGGTGATTTCGGGCACGATCTGCTTTCTGGTCAATTTCCCGCTTGTCGTTCTTCCGGCTCTGGCGCTGTTCAGCGCCCTTGACACTTACGCGGTTTGGTGGTCTTTCCTGATCGGCGAGCTGCTCTGCCTTATTATCATTTTTGTCATGGCTGCCGTCAAAAAGCGCGGCTTTCCGTTTTGCGCGAAAGATTTTCTCTTTCTCAAGGAGCCTTTCGGCGTACCGCAGGAAAACGTGCTCGATTTTTCTATCACCGGGGAGGATGAGATCGTATCAGCTTCCGCTGAAATCGAGAGATTCTGCTCCGAGAGGGGAGCGTCGGAAAAACAGAGCGTAATGCTCGCGCTCTTTGTTGAGGAGCTCAGCTACAATATCGTAAAATTCGGCTTTTCCGACGGCAAAAAGCACAGCATCGACGTACGCGTGATGAAGCGCGACGACGGCTGGGTGCTCCGTATGCGCGACGACTGCAGGAGGTTCGACCCGACGGAATGGATAAAGCTTCATAATGACGAGGATCCGACCAAGACTATCGGCATCCGCATGGTGTGCGGTATGGCAAAGAAGGTCGATTACCTCAGTACGCTTGAGCTGAATAATATAAATATAAGGATATGAAATGATCGGGAATAAAGGGGATGTTGTTTTTGAAAGGAAAAAATAATAAACGGATCGCTCTGAAAGCGGGATACAGGCTTGTAAAATACGCTTTGCCGCTGACGGCGCTGGTGTCTTTTGCGCTTGTATTTTCCTCCTGCGATTTGCTGAATAATGCCGGAAAAGGCGATTCTCAGCCCGAAACCGCTGCTGAGACTGCCGGAGTCACGTCAGCTCCGGCGACCGTTGCTCCCACTACCGAGGCTCCGACCGAGGAGCCGACCACGCTTCCGCCGCTTAACGGCTTTGTCGAGGAGGACGGAATGACGTACTATTATATCGACGGAGTCCCGCAAACAGATACCGTTGTCGGAGATGACGAAGAAGGCTATTATTATGTCGGGGATGACGGAGCGATCGACTACGGGTACTGCGATGGGGTGAATATCGACGGCACGGACTGGATAATAATCGAAGGAGAAGCCTTCACGGTTCAGACGGAATCGGATGAATGCTTGCTGGCGGCTGCAAAGGACGTCGCCAAATGCACTTACAGCGGAATGAGCAGGGAGGAAAAGATCAAGGCTTGCTTTGATTACATAAAAACGAATTACCTCGAGGGGGTTCGTCACAATCCTCCGTATTCCTACACCGAACCCGACTGGCCTGTTGTTTACGCCAACGACATATTTGTGTACGGCAAGGGAGATTGCTACAGCTTCGGCGCGGCTTACGCCTATATGGCGAGGGCTATCGGCTATACGGAGTCTTACGCCTGCAACAGCGGCGGTCACGGCTGGGCTGAGGTCGAGAACAGGACCTACGATCCCGAATGGAGTATGCACAGCAAAAAATACAGCTACTACGCCATGAGCTACGACGAGGAATGCGACGTTCACTACGGTTCGGCCATTTCGAGCTATACGGAACAAAAGCGCAGACAGATCGTGCTTCACGGCTGATTCTAAACTCAAATAAAAAACTTCGGTATGACATCATTATCTTGACAAAAATCGAATAAAAAATCAGCGCCTCCGAAAAACAGGGAATCTTTAGAGGCGCACTAAAAAAGGAGAAAAGAAATATGAAATTTCCTCATGCGGCAAAGGGCGTCAAAAAAATATACGCTTCCGAGATCCTGTTTTTGATCGCGTATATCCTCTCGGGAGGCGTAACGATACTCGCGTCTGTATTTATGGCGTCAACAGCGGTAAATAACGAGGGCGGAATGTTCGCTTCCGCTTTCGGCACTTTCGGATTTCTCGGCGCGGGCATGGTGTTTTCGTTGATTGGAAGCATCCTGTGCGTGGTGGGTTATTTCCAGGCGGCAAAGGATGAGAACGGATTCAAGAGGGCGATAATCTGCACCGTTTTCAGCATTATCGCAGCGATCGCCGCGACGTTTTTTCAGAATCAGACCGGAGCGCTCGGATGGCTCTATACCGCTCTGACCGCTCTTGTTCAGATTTTCAAGCTCTGCGCGTCATACTTTTCGATCGACGGCTTGAGAAATCTCTCGGCTGAATGCGGAAGGCAGGATATGGTCAGAAAGGGAACCAATATCCTCAGGCTCATAGTAACGATTTATATGATATCCTTCCTTGTCACAATTCTTACCCGCGTATTCAAGGAAAACACCTTCAATACCGTTTTGGCAAATGTTTTCTCAGTCCTTTCAATCGTGCTGATCGTTATTCAGTATTTCCTCTATCTCAGATATCTTCGCAAGTCCGGAAAAATGCTCAAAAAAAGCTGATATTATAAAATTTTTACTCCTTTTATAATGACATTTTAAAAGATTTGTGTTATACTGGTTTTTGATCAAGATTTAAAATGTTGTCAGCGGAGAATTTCGCGGAACAAGGCGGAGGAATAATTGATGAGAACAAATGTATTCAATGTTTGCAGCGACGGCGCGGGAACGGCTGAGGCTCTTTCGGCTACCGAGGCGCTCGGGCGTGCGTGCGGACTTGAGAGAAAGCAGCTTCTGCGTTTAAGGCTTCTCGCGGAGGAGCTTTTCGGTATGCTCGGGAGCATAGCCGGCAGGGTAGAAGCTGATTATACGGCGGAGGAAAACAACAAGCGCTTTTCGCTTTGTCTGAAATCCAAAATAGATTTGAACAAGGATATCCGCAGGCAGCTTTTATCGGTTTCTTCCAGCGGCGAAAATGCCGCCGCGAAGAGCTTTATGGGAAAGATCAGGGACATGGTCGCCGAGGCGATGCTTCCCGAGGGCGACGGCGTTTCCCTTTTCTCGCTCGGAATGATGTCAATGGGCTCCTCGGGCAATTACCGCACCGGAAGCGGCGCTTATAAATGGTCGCTCCAAGAGTACAGATCGGAGCTTGAAAACAGCTCGTCCGAGGACGCGGAAGCCCGGGAAGCATGGGATGAGCTTGAAAAATCCATCGTTGCGAGCATTGCCGACGACGTGAGCGTGAGCATCGTCGGCTCAAAGGTAGAAATCATAATACTGAAAGCTTTTAATTAGGAGGAAAATGATATGACAATCAATAAGACAAAAAACGGAAACGAATTGACTGTTACGCCTGTCGGACGCTTGGATACCACCACCGCCGGCGAGCTTGAGGCTGTGTTTAAGGAATCGCTTGACGGAGTGGAGAGCCTTGTTGTAGACCTTAAGGATCTTGAGTACATCTCCTCGTCGGGTCTGCGCGTGCTGATCTCCGCGTACAAAAAGATGAGCGCTCAGGGCTCCATGAAGATCGTTTCCGCTAATGAGATGATCGCGGAGATTTTTGAGGTAACGGGTTTTGCGGGCATATTGACCATCGAATAAGCCCGAATTATTCGCAATACTGCTTTGGTCATTCTCTGTTTTGGCATATTTCTTTTTTAGAATTATATCTGCCGGATCGGAGAGTGACTTTTGGTTTTCCCCGAGAAATACTGTTTGCTTGGGAGGGGTTTCCTTGAAAGATAATATCAAAAAGCTTATCAATACCATATTTCCCGATCTTAGCCCGGAGGTCTGGCATGAGATGGATGTTTCAAACATCAAGAATATCTTTAATCTGTCCTCAATAATCTGTTTGGTTGAGACGGTGATGTTGGTCGTTTATCTTATAATAAACTTTAAATCTATAGTTTCCAACCCGTCCTTGATCTACGGCGCTTTGTTTTGCGTTATCGTAAGCCTGATAGTAGCGTTTACTTCGAGGTGGATAATTAAGACCCAAAGATACAACCACATCTTTCTTAATATCTTTCTGGGCGCCTACGCGGTGATCATGATCGCCTGGGCTATTTATATTTCCTATCGAAATTATTGCGAGGGTGAGCATCTTCTCACGTTTTCGGCGCTGATCCTTTCGTTTATCTCCTTCTTCTCGTTCCCGCCTGTCATCGGCGGCAGCCTGCTGGTCGCCTCTTATACGGCGCTTTATTTGATGGCGTGGTTCGTTGACAGGGCGGCGTCGTTCAATGTTTATAGTTTCGTTGTGCTTGTCATAATCTCCGTAGTAGGAATAATATCGCGCTTTCGCTATCAATCCTCGCTCTCCTCAAAGAATTGCGAGCTGACCTTTAACTCAAGGCACGACCAACTGACGGGAATGCTCAACAGAACCGCGTTCAACGAGGATCTTTCCGCGTATCTCGACTGCGAGATCACGGTTATCATGTCAGATATTGATTATTTCAAGCAGCTTAACGACTCGAAGGGACACCTTGTCGGCGACAAGGTCATCCGCGAGGTCGGAAAATTCATCGAGAATTGTTTTTCCGCAGGCTGCGCCTATCGCTACGGCGGCGACGAGTTTTTGATAATAATCCGTGAAGCCGATTCCGAAATGAACGATAAGGCGATATATAAAAAGCAGAGCATCAACGTTCCCGTAAACGGAGGAAGACTGTTCACAAATATCAGCTTCGGCGTGGCGAGCGGCACACCGAAAAATATAACCGACCTGATGAGGCTTGTTTCTCAGGCGGATAAAAACCTCTATGCGGTCAAGAAAGAGATCCATAAAAACGACGACTGATCGAACGCCGGGGCTGCCCTGCGGCACGGGATAAAATTATTATGCCCGGGGCTTCCGTTTCGTACGAAAAATATCAATTGATGCAGGTGCGCAGATATGAAAAATAAAAGCAAGCTCCGTTCCGGTCTGGCGATAAATACCATCGGCTCAATCGTTCTGCTTCTGGTTATTTTCAGCATAATCGTCAGCATAATCGGCTCGGTCGTATTTACCGACGCGATCAAGAACGAATATTCAGTCACTACCTATCATATCGCCGATACCGCGACGACGCTGGTAAACGGCGACCATATCAAAAGCTACCTGGATAACGGCGAGGACGCCGAGTATCTCAGCTCAAAGAGATATCTTGACGTCTACTGCTTGAAAATGAAGGTGTCGCTTATTTATGTTATAGCGGTCGATACTTCCGATTACGGACGGTTCGTTTCAGTGTTCAACTCGGTCGATAATTCCGTTGACGATACGAATTACAGTCCGTGGGAATTAGGGCACAAAAGAGATACCACGAATGACGAATACCGCGAAAAGTACAGGGCGCTGTATGAGGGAGAGAAGCCCTATGAGACCGTTTACAGAACAACTAATCTCAAGGGTCAGCATCCTCATATCACTACTTTGGTGCCCGTAAAGGACTCACAGGATCGGACTGCGGCTATTTTATGCGTACAAAGACCGATGAGCGAGCTTAAAAGCGTCAGGAGACCGTTTGTTATCAAGATCGCTGTTTCGGCGCTGATCGTTTCCATCGCGGCAGCTTTGATCGCGGCGTTATTCATCAGAAGAAACCTTGTCAATCCTATCAGAAGGGTCTCAAATGAGGCGACCCGCTTTGCCTCGGAGAATACCGAGGGCGAAAAGCTGGACAGGGTCTCAAAGATAAACGAGATATCGCTGCTGGCTGATTCCATCAACAAAATGGAGTCGGATATGCTCAGGTATATCGATAATCTGACTTCGGCTACCGCCGAAAGGGAACGCTTGGACGCCGAGCTTTCGGTTGCCGCCACGATTCAGTCTAATTCTATCCCGAACGTTTTTCCGGCGTTTCCCGACAGGGACGATTTTGACATCTTTGCTTCAATGACTCCCGCTAAGGAGGTCGGCGGCGATTTCTATAATTTCTTTATTACCGACCGTGACCGGCTGGTGTTTGTGATCGGAGATGTTTCGGGCAAGGGCGTTCCCGCCGCGCTGTTTATGATGGTGACAAATATCCTTATCACCGACAGGGCGAAGATGGGCGGCACGCCCGCGGAGATACTTTCGTACGTTAACGATAATATCTGCGAGCACAACAAGACGGAGATGTTTGTGACCCTTTGGCTTGGAATTCTTGATCTTCCGACCGGAAGGCTGACTGCTTCCTCCGCAGGTCATGACGACGCTCTGATTTGTCGTTCGGGAGGAGAATTTGAGAGATTCAAAACCGTTCACGGACTTATGGCGGGAGTTATGCCCGGCTTAAAATACAAGGATAATGAGATCCGGCTAGGCAAAGGAGACAAACTCTTTATCTATACCGACGGAGTGACCGAGGCTTCGGACTCAGGCAACAGGCTCTTCTCACTTGAGAGAACCGTGGACGCGCTGAACGAGAGCAGGGAAGGATCCCCCTCGGGCATTCTTGAAAACGTCAGGAAGAGAATAGACGAATTTGTGGGAGCCGCACCTCAGTTTGATGATTTGACTATGCTGTGTGTTGAGTATATGAAGAATAATAACGAAAAGAAAATAACGGTTGACGCGGCTGTTGAAGAGCTTGCCGCTGTCACGGAGTTTGTAGAAAGCATCGTTTCCGAGCACGGCTGTTCCGTTAAGGAGATGCTCAAGATCACCCTTTCCGTCGAGGAGATATTTGTGAATATCGCGAACTATGCCTACGACGGAAAAACGGGCAGCGCGGAAATATCAGCGGACGTGACGGACGGGCTTCTTACTGTCGAGTTCAGGGATCGCGGCAAGCCCTTTGATCCTATTGCCAAACCCGATCCCGATACCTCTCTCGAAGTTGAGAAGAGGGCGATCGGCGGTCTGGGCATCTTCCTCGTCAAAAAGAATATGGACAGCGTTTCCTATGAGAGAAGGGACGGTTGCAATATCCTGACTCTTACCAAAAAGCTTTAATGATCGGGCGCCCCGTATGCGGGCGCCTTTTTTCTTAAGCAGGCGGGATGCGGCGTCGCCAACGCATTTTTACATCCTGATCCTGCTCAGGCTTTCGCGTCGTATTTCCGCCTTGTCCATGTCGCCGGAATTGTGACCTCGCACGCTCTGCACCAGACCTATACAAATGATCGTACTCATAACAGATGTTCCTCCGGCGCTGAAAAACGGGAGAGTTATTCCGATTACGGGCAGAAAGCCCAGAACCATCCCGATATTAATAACAGTTTGAGAAGCGATTGTGGCAAAAACGCCCGCGCAGAGGCATTTCCCCCGGAAATCAAAGGCTTTTGCGGCGTTGATGATTATCAGGACGCAGATACCGAAGAGGATCGCCATGAGAATTAAGCAGCCGATGAAGCCAAGCTCTTCTCCCGCGACGGTCATTATGAAATCGTTTGCCTGTTCGGGCACGATCCCGAGAGCGACGCGAGGACCGTTGAAAAGTCCTCTGCCCGCAAGCTCTCCGCCGGCGATCGAAACCTTTCCCTGATACTGCTGCCAGCCGTAGTTGGTCATCGCGTTGCCGTCAAGGTCGAACAGAGCCATAATTCTGCTGCGGTGTTCGTCGTTGAGAAAAAACCTCCAGAGCACCGGGATGCCCGTCAGCAGCAAGCCGCCCGAGATCGCGAAATATCTGAGCTGTATTCCCGCGACGAAGCTCATTATCAGAAAAATAAAGGCAAAGATAAGCACCGCGCCGTCGTCGCCCTGAAGATGGATGACCGCCATCGGAACAACGGCGTGAAGCGCCAGAGAGATGACCCCGCCAACGCTCTTGAGCCTGTCCTTTTCACGAAGATACGAAAGGTGCTTTGAAAGGGTGATCATGAAGCATATTTTTATAAACTCCGAGGGCTGCACCGTTATCCCTCCGGGAAGCACGATCCAGGCGGTATCGTCTGTTCCCGAGACCCTCATCCCGAAAACAAATACCGAGAGCGCCGCGGCGGCAGCCAACAACGCCGCGAAATACCACTTTTTTATTAAAAACCTGTAATCCGCAATATAACCGCGGCAATAAGCCCTGATATCACCGCGATAAGCTGCGTCCTGAGATAATTGTAATCTCCCGCGCGCTGCATACTCAGTATCAGCAGAAAGCTGTAGACGACCGCCGAGAGCGTCAGCAGCCACAGGATGAGGTCAGTCCTTTTGAAATAATCGGACAGAGATTGTAAAAAGAGATTCATACTAACCGCCTCGCCGCTTTGTTTCTGAATATATTATAATAAATATTCGTGTCGTTATTAAGCCATAATTGTAAATTGGAATAATATCAATAGTTTTATTTGATATAATAAACCCAAGACCGCCAATTCGCGGCTCGCGCCTTGCTTTATATTATTCCGTCGGGCTGCCCGAATAATCTCGGCAAGGCGTCGGCTGACGCATGGGCGCGGCGCCCGGAATCAAGGCTTTTGACCGCGTCGATGCCGCGCGCCCGAATTATGCGGTATTGCTTAATCAATCAGTGATTACTTAAAGCAAAAGCACAGAAAACAAAATCTCTTGGAGGTGTTCCGATGTTATCCGATATTCAAATAGCTCAGCAGGCAACGCTGATCCCTATCAAAGAGGTCGCCGCGAAGCTGGGCATTTCTGAGGATGAGCTGGAGTTTTACGGAAAGTACAAGGCTAAGCTCTCCGACGAGCTGATGGAGCGCGTCAGCGGCAATCCCGACGGCAAGCTCATTCTTGTGACCGCGATCAATCCGACTCCCGCGGGCGAAGGAAAAACCACCACGACCGTTGGTCTGGGACAGGCAATGGATAAAATAGGCAAGAGGGCGATCATCGCCCTGAGAGAGCCTTCTCTCGGTCCGGTTTTCGGTATCAAGGGAGGAGCAGCGGGAGGCGGATACGCCCAGGTGCTCCCGATGGAGGATATCAATCTTCATTTTACCGGAGATATGCACGCCATAACCTCCGCGAACAATCTCTGCTGCGCTATGCTCGACAATCATCTGCAGCAGGGCAACGAGCTGGGGATAGACCCACGCCGCGTATTGATCAAGCGCTGCCTTGATATGAACGACCGCGCGCTGCGCAATATCGTGATCGGTATGGGCGGCAAGGTCAACGGCGTTGTGCGCGAGGATCATTTTATTATCACCGTTGCCAGCGAGGTCATGGCGATACTCTGCCTCGCGGCGGATATCGAGGATCTCAAGGTCAGACTCGGAAGGATCCTTATTGCGTATACCTATTCCGGCGAGCCCGTTTACGCGCGCGATATAAAGGCTGACGGAGCTATGACGGCTCTGCTCAAGGACGCGATCAAGCCAAATCTTGTCCAGACCCTTGAGGGTACGCCCGCGATCATGCACGGCGGTCCCTTCGCGAATATTGCCCACGGCTGCAACAGCGTCAGAGCCACAAAAACCGCTCTCAAGCTTGCGGATTACTGCATCACCGAGGCAGGCTTCGGCTCCGATCTGGGAGCGGAGAAATTCCTTGACATCAAATGCCGCGCCGCGGGCTTAAAGCCCTCCGCGATCGTTCTGGTCGCCACCTGCCGCGCGCTTAAATACAACGGCGGAGTTCCCAAGGCTGAGACTTCGAAGGAGAATCTGCCCGCTCTGGAGCAGGGAATCGTGAATCTGGGCGTTCATATCGACAATATGAGAAAATACAACGTGCCTGTCGTCGTCGCGATCAACCGCTTCGGCACTGACAGCGACAATGAGCTTAAATATATCGAGGAGTACTGCAGGCAGCGCGGCGCCGATTTTGCCCTTTCAAATGTATTTGAGGACGGCGGAAACGGCGGAATAGAGCTTGCCAAAAAGGTCGTTGAGGCTTGCGAAAAGCCCTCGGATTTCGCCCCGATCTATTCGGATGAGCTTTCCGTTAAGGAGAAGATCGAAGCGATCGCCTCGACGATCTACGGCGCTTCCGGCGTGAACTACACCACCGCGGCTGAGAAGGCTATAGCCGAGGTCGAAAAGCTCGGAGCCGGCAAGCTTCCGGTCTGCATAGCCAAAACCCAGTATTCGCTTTCGGACGATCCGACCCTGCTCGGCGCGCCCAAGGATTTTGTGATTACCGTTCGCAACGTCTCGCTTTCAAACGGCGCGGGCTTTACGGTGGTTTATACCGGAGATATCATGACAATGCCCGGACTTCCAAAGGCGCCCTCTGCTCATAATATCGACGTAGACGGGAACGGAAAGATCACAGGTCTGTTCTGATATGACGAGGATCATCACAAACAGCGCCGAGGAGACCGAGCGGCTGGGCGGCCGTATCGCTTCCGCTCTCAAGGGCACGGAGGTTATCGCGCTTTTCGGAGGTCTCGGGATGGGCAAAACCGCCCTTACCCGCGGGATAGCGGCGACTCTGGGCATCTCGGAAGGAGTTTCGAGTCCGACCTTCGCGCTGGTAAACGAATATCACGGCAGATATACGGTTTATCATTTTGATATGTACCGCGTGAATACCTGGGACGATCTGTATTCCACAGGCTTCTTTGATTATATCGGGAACGGAATACTTATCATAGAATGGAGCGAAAACATCGAAGGCGCTTTGCCCGAGGACTGCGTCCGAATCGAGATCTCGCGCGGTGAGCGGGACGATCAAAGAATATTTGAGATTGAGGGTGTTGATTTCCGTTGAAAATTCTGGCTATTGATACCTCCGCGACCGCGGCTTCGGTCTGCATAGCCGAGGAAAACAAAATAATCGGTGAATTCTATATAAATACCGCCCTGACCCACAGTCAGACCCTCATGCCGATGACAGAAAATCTTCTGACCCATACGGGAACGTCGGTCGAGGAGCTTTCGGCTGTCGCCGTAAACGTCGGCCCCGGCTCGTTTACGGGCGTGAGGATAGGCGTAGCGGCTGCTAAGGGTATCGCCTTTGCCAAAGACCTGCCCTGCGTGGCGGTTTCTACGCTTGAAAGCATGGCTTATAATTTCAGCGGCGGCGACTGCGTCGTTTGCGCCTGCATGGATGCGCGCTGCTCCCAGATTTACAACGCCTTGTTCAGGGTAGGCGGCGGAAGGGTAGAGCGGCTTTGCGAGGATCGTGCTCTGGCGATCAGCGATTTGAAGCTCGAGCTGACAAAATACTCCGAAAAGGTCATGCTTGTCGGCGACGGCGCGGCTCTGTGCTATAAAGCGCTCGCTGAGACGCTTTCCGGCGTGAGTTTAGCGCCTATGAATATCCAAGTACAAAACGCGGCTTCGGTCGCGTGCGCGGCGTTTAAGAGCATTTCCGAGGGAAAGACTGTTTCCGCCTCGGAGCTTATGCCCGCATACCTGAGACTTCCTCAGGCTCAAAGAGAATTAAACAAAAGAATGGGAGAGAGGAAAGAATGATAGCGCTTGGCTGCGATCACGGCGGATATAATCTTATCTGCGCAATTAAAAAATATCTTGATGAAAAGAAAATACCCTACAAGGAGTTCGGCGCCTTCGGAACAGAGAGCGTTGATTATCCTGTTTACGCTTACACGGTAGCGAAAGCTGTGGTGAGCGGAGAATGCGAATACGGCATTTTGTGCTGCGGCACCGGGATCGGTATCTCGATAGCAGCCAATAAGGTCAAGGGTATCCGCGCTGCAGTAGTTACAAACGAGTTCTGCGCGGAGATGACCCGCCGTCACAATCACGCGAATATCCTCTGCATGGGCGGAAGGATCACAAGCGAGGAGGACGCGGTAAGATACGCCGATATTTTCCTCAACACCCCGGAGGAAGGCGACAGACACGATAAGAGAGTGGCTATGATAACCGCGATCGAGGAAGGAACCTTCGAGGCATAATCAAAAAAATATTTACTTATAAAGGGAGCGCACGGAGCGCTCCCTTTTGTAATTTTTCTGTAACCTTTGTTATATTTTTCTCCGAAATCCGACAAATCAACATTGTTGACATTTCTCAACAAAGAAAAACTCGCTTTTTAACAGGATTAACATCTTTCCACGCACGAAAATTAATAGTTAAATACTGACATCAAAACAATAGAATATACTACAAAATATATTTAATATAAACAAATAATGAATCTGATGTAACTAAAAAACTTAAAAAATTTCATTTTTTTAAAAATATTTACAAAAAACACTTGTTTTTTTTCTAATAAAGTATTATAATACAAGCATAATGTTTTTGGAGAATTTTCAAAAGGAATTAAAAAAGGTATAGGAGAGTAAAAAATGAGACTGCGCAAACAGGAACTGGGAGATAGAAATCTGGTAGGAAACCGGGTCGAGCTTGTGAGGAAGCAAAAGGGCATGAAGCAGAAGGAGCTGCTTGCCCAGCTTCAGGTCAACGGCGTGGATATGAACGCGTCGGGACTTTCCAAGCTCGAGGGTCAGATCAGATTCGTAACGGATGTCGAGCTTGTCGCTCTGGCAGATATTCTTGAGGTTTCCGTCGATTATCTTCTCGGAAGAGAGAAATAATTCTTATTAATATCTTTTCCTCCAAAAAACTGTTTTTGGATTCTGAGGGCTGTGATTTTCGCAGTCCTCAATTTTTTTGAAAGAAGCATTATCGCCGCAACAGACGTTTTTCGCTTTCAAACTGTGTTGCCGACAGGCGCGTTTTGAGCCGAAAACCAATAAAATATATAGTTCGGTTATTCCGAAGCAAAAAAAGAGCAGTCATATAGACCGCTCAACTTTTACATTATATCACAATAATTTTAATTCTTCAAGAGGTTTTTAAAAAATAAAAAGATAAATATTTTTAATAAAATACTTGACAATGTTGAATCTTTATCGTATAATATAGTCAAAGAAAAGATAAAGGAGGTTTTCAATATGAAAGTACAGAGATTCTATTTCGTACAGATTAAAGATTACCTGCGGAGCCTCCCGCCCAATGTTTCAGTCCCGATGATCGGGGCAGAGGTTAGGGATAATTGATAGGTCGCCACAGCCGATATTTTCATTGTTAATAAAACAAATATAATTTATACTTCGGACTGTCGGGCGTTAGTGAAAAGCAGAAATCCTATTTTGTAAATTACACCTTTCATTTTTTAATATATCTGCTTTAGCCTTATCGGTTTGATCTGATTATTAAGCTTTCGGTATTCGGGCTTTTGAGGAACCTGATTACAATTGAATATGAATAGAAGTAAAAATCCGAACTATTTTTGGTACGTTCCAATGAGAAATTGAATTATTCAGCTTTCGCTGACGAGTTATTCTAAAGATTGGAGATTACTCCCATGTATGGTTGATTCTTATAACGGCTTTATTCTAAGACAGGAGAACGGTCCAATGTAATACTCGTTATAATGACGGACAATAAGTTATTTGGAGATGAGTCCCAAGGACAGTTAAGCTTTTCTACCCGATCCGGCAGGATAGGGATCTACTTCTAAATAATTAAGAGGTGACTTCGCGTCACCTCTTTTTGCGTCTGCTGAAAAATGTTTCTTAGTCAATACTATTTGCCCAATGGTATCATTTCAAAAAGGTTTCTTTTCAAAGAGAGCCATTGTTTCATTGCAAAAAGTTTTTTGCAAAAATTATTCGTTCCCGCCTTCGAGCATAGCAAACTTTGAGCATAGCAAAACGAGTATAGCAAAAGGGCTGCCGCTCGGCGCGACAGCCCGGATAGTGATTATTATTGTTTCGATTACAAGCCTAACTGCTTCTTTGCCGATGCTACAAGCTTGTCGCAGATCTTCGCGGCGTCGTCCTTTGTCTTTCCGACGGCGGTAACGTAGAGCTTGATCTTGGGCTCAGTGCCGCTGGGACGGATTATTACCGCGTTGTCCTGCTCAAGGTGGAGCGCGATCACGTTTGAGGTGGGAAGGGTGATATCGACAGTATCTTTCGTGATAAGATCGGTTTCCTTTTTGGTGAGGTAATCGCTGACCTTGATCACCTTATATCCGCCGACCTCCGCGGGGATTTTTTCACGCGTATCAGACATGAGCTTCTTCATCGTTTCCATGCCCTCAGCGCCTTCAAATTCAAACGAGAAGGTCTTGTTGAGGTAATAGCCGAATTCGTCGTAAAGCCCGTCGATCAGCTTCGCGAGGGTGATGTTCTGCTTTTTGTAATACGCCGCCATTTCGCAGATAAGCATCGAGGCTACGGGAGCGTCCTTATCTCTGACGTAGGTTCCCGAAAGATAGCCGCAGCTCTCCTCAAAGCCGAAGAGATATCTGTTTTCTTCGCCCTTCTGCTCAAGCCCGAGGATGACCTCTCCGATGTACTTGAAGCCCGTGAGGACGTTTTTGAGCTCGCAGCCGTATTTTTCACAGAGCTTATTTATGAGCTTAGTGGTAACGATCGTTTTTACAACGATCGGATTCTCGGGCAGAGTGCCTGCCGCCTTTTTGCACGAGAGGATATAGTTGGTGAGCATAACTCCGGCTTCGTTGCCGGTGATCATGCGGTAGCTGCCGTCGTAGTCCCTGACGGCGATGCCGACTCTGTCGGCGTCGGGATCGGTAGCGAGAAGAAGATCGGGCTCAACCTCAGCGCAGAGATCAAGTCCCTTCTGCATAGCCTCCCTGAGCTCGGGATTGGGGTAGGGGCAGGTCGGGAAATTTCCGTCGGGAAGCTCTTGCTCCTTAACGATGGTGACGTTTTCAACGCCGATCCTGTCAAGAGCGCGTCTTACAAGCTTGTTGCCCGTGCCGTTGAGAGGAGTATAGACGACCTTGAGTCCGGAGTCCTTGCAGATCCCGGGGTTTACCTGCTGCTCAAGCACCTTTTCAAGGTAGGAATCATAAACGCTCTCGTCGACGTATTCAATGAGTCCCTTTGAAACAGCCTCGTCGAAGTCCATGGTCTTTACGTCCCTGAACATATCGAGCTTGATGATTTCGTTGTAAACGTCGGAAGCCGCCTTGTCGGTCATCTGGCAACCGTCCTCGCCGTAGGGCTTGTAGCCGTTGTATTTCGCGGGATTGTGGCTTGCGGTCACCATGATGCCTGCCTGACAGCCGAAATAGCGCACGAGATAGGAAAGCACGGGAGTAGGCTCAAGCTCCTTGGTTATATACGCCTTGATCCCGTTAGCGGCGAGTACCTTTGCCGCCTCGATCATGAACAGGTCCGCCTTGATGCGGCTGTCGTGCGAAATGGCAACGGAAAGCTCTCCGCTGTATTTTGAGCGCACGTAATCAGCCATGCCCTGGGTCGCTCTGCGAACGACGTAGATGTTCATTCTGTTTGTGCCCGCGCCGATAACTCCTCTCAGACCCGCTGTTCCGAAGTTGAGAGTCGTATAGAAGCGGTCATAGATCGCTTTTTCATCATCCTTGATGCTCTCAAGCTCGGCGATCAGATCGGCGTCCTCGGTCGCGTTCTCACACCATGATTTGTAAAGCTCTTTAATATCCATATAATTATCATCCCCCATTAAATAGATTCTCATGTATAATATGCGTATGATTTGATGAATTGATACCGAACCCTGCCTCACGGGGCGTATTTGGTATCGGACAAGTCATCTGGCGCGCCCTGCGGCGCGCTGCATGGAAAAGGCTTTTGCTTTGCTTTTCGGGAGAGAACGTCTTTGACGCGGTCCCGCAGCATTATCGGCGCGTCTTGACTTTGTTCCTTCCGTCAATCGGTTCAAAAATCAATACCCATACGGAAAGTATGAGAACTGAAAAGTTGCTCAACCTGACGATAATCCTGCTGCGCGTTGATCATGCGGTAACAATATAACTCTCCACTTCTATAATATAACACAAAACGGCAAAAAATACAAGGTTTTACGCCTTGTACTTTTGCCGTTTTTTGAAATTTTTCTCAGGGCAGAAACGCGCGATTCGCGGCGCGCGCCTTAATTACGCGGTAAAGCCTCAAAAACGTTTACATTGTCTTTTCGAGGTGATAGCTCAGGTCGGTCTCGGTCGCGGTGTAGCCGTAGCTCTGCGCCTGCGCGAGCACGCTTCCGATCTCCCAGCCCGAATCCTTGGGAATATAGATGTAGTCGGGCTTCTTTTCGGGATTGAGATTGTAGTAGGATTTAAGCCGCTCAACGCTGTTGTTGTTTTCTCCGGAAAGCCACGCGGAATAAGTTCCGTACTCATATCCGTCGGCGGCAAGGTACATCCAGGTGTGAACAGTCATGAAGAGCACCTTTGCGTCCTGTCCCTGCGGGAGAAAGCTCTTGATGTCCGCGTAGTAGGACTCATAGCTCTGCTTGTTGCCTTCGTTTGTGTAAATGCCCTTTGCGGGACCGTTTTCGATCCTTGCGGTAAGAGTTGAGGGCGAGCCCTCCCAGAATACGTGCTGCGCCTTGGCAGAGATCTGGAAGGCTCCCTGGAGTACGATCATCAGCGCGGTGAGAGAGAAGGCGAAACGCTTTACCCAAACCGCGTAGGTGATATCGTCGGGATTCTTTCTCATCTCGCTTATGAGCTGACCCAGAAAAACAAAGCTCGCGAGATTGGTTGCCGCCATTGCCATGGAAATAACGTAGAAGTACTGGTTTGAGGAGAAGTGAATGCATACCGAGTAGAATATTCCGAAGCAGAAAAGAGATACAAAGAGCTCGCGCGGCTTGTTTTCGCAGAGGATATAAGCCGTTATTCCCATGAATATCATCGGGAACATGATCGCGTTGTAGCTCGCGTAGTGGAGCTCCGGAAGGAAAAGCACCTGGGTGTAAATAACTATCGCTGCTGTTATGATGAGATAAACAGAGCGGTGGAGCCTGCGCCTGCGGTCAAAAATAAGGGCGATAAGCATTGCGGCGTAGGCGTACAGACCGTACTTAAAGAGCAGGTGACATTCAAATACGGATTTGATGTAGCTCCAGAGCTTGTCATTGAAGGGGATATGCGGATGCTCGGGATCCATAAGCATATAAGGCAGGTTCTCGAAAATACCGCTTATACCTGTCCTCGGTATAGTGAAGATCAGGAAGAGCGCGGCGAGGACGCCGACTCCGAGGGTGAAGAACAGGAAGGTCCTCAGCGAGAACATCTCGCTTTTGAGAGCGAAGTTGAGTTCTTTTTTTCTGAGCAGGAGATGAACGACCATGCAGAGCGCGTAAATAAGATAGGCTACAGCCAGATAGGGGTTGCACAGAACGGCGCCGGCGAAGCAGAGTCCGCTGAGTATGATCCAAAGCTTTTTGCGGTAATCAGCCGTGGCGAGAAGCACGCCGGTGAGAGCCACGAGTCCGACTCCCATCGAGTCGTAATCGAGCGCCATGATATCATAGGGAGTATAAAGGAAGAAGAGAACCGAACCGATGACCGATATGATCCCGCGTTTTCTGAGTCTTGTGTAAATAAGCACGCAGGCGCCCGCGTGAACGACGACGTAAAAGATCCTCGCCGCAATAATTATTCCATCTGTTGAGCCTGTGATCAGGGTATAAGCCCAGGTGAACGGGAGCTGCAAAAACGCCGAGAGTTGCGAGAGATGCCATTCGTCGGTGAAAAAGACGTCGCCCATACTGAGACGGTGGGGGATGGTCAGATAAAACGGTTCGTCGTCACCTCCGAAGCCGTAGTTGACCTTCCAAAGCGAGAAGATCACGCCGCCTGCCAGCAGCGCGGCAAAGAGCAGATCCTGCCATTTGAGATTGTTGCCGATCTCAAGCTGCCTTTTAACGATCTCCTTTATTTTGTAATACGCCATCATTATCAGTCTTTCGAGGGCGTTCAGTATCGCGGACATCGCTCCGGCGAAAATAAACGATATGGGCACGGTGACAAAGTAATAGGGCAGCCTGTTGACCATGATGGGAACATTTTGGTTGAGCACGGGATAGATCAGGGAGTCGCTGATAAACGACATCAAATAAATTCCCAGAGCCAGATCGGAAACGTACCACAAGCTGCGTTTCGCGGCGGGCTTCCAATTCTTTGTCGGGATACGGGTCAGCAAAGTGAACAGCATGGTAGCCATAAGGCAGGGGCTGAAGCCGTACCAATAGACATAAGCGCTGGATTTATACCCGGCTCCGTAGCTGCGGAAGAAGCTGAAGCTCGAGATCAGAAACAGAGTTACCGCGAAAAGCGCGAGCATAGAGCGGGTTTTCAGACGTATCCCGTACTCGCGGATATAAGCGCCTATATAATAGTACGCGATAGGGTAGACTCCCATCCAGAACGAGGGGATCAGCTTTTGGTACTCGTCGCTTTCGGTTGGCGTTACCCACCAGGTCGCGGTGTCAAAATTAAAGATGTTGAATATCGTGGGGATAACGGTGAGAAATATGAAGGTCGCGAGCAGCACCTGCTTTTGCCTTTTGGTTTTGAGCTTGTTATAGGCGAGATTGAGAAACGGCGCTATGAGGAACAGACCGATGTACATTTCGATGTACCATGAATAGTTCGCTCCCGAAAAATCAAAGATACTGAGAAGGTATTTGCGGAAGGTGTAGCCTCCGTTTTCCCTTATCGCCTCGAACATCCTTCCGAAATCTCCGCTGTAGAAGGCTCCCTGAGCCGCCGGGACCTCGTGAACGGACTTGAACGCCATGCAGAAAACCGAGGCGAGCACAAAGATAATAAGAGTTTTTCTTATTCCCAGATAGTATTTTTTGCTCAAGGTCTTTTTGCTCATGAGATAGCCGGTCAGGATGATAAACAGCGGCACGCAGGCTCCGAAGAGCGTGCGCATCATTATCATAACAAACATCGCCGGACCGTGCAGATCATCGGCGCTTCCGGAGCCGATGAAGCGTATCAGCCCCTCGATAGGTCCGCTGCCCGTAACAAGCTCGCCGTAAAAGCCGTTGTGAAGAAAGAAGTGCACGGAAAGCACGGTGAATACGGCGACGATACGGATAATATCAAGCGAGCTGTCGCGCTTTGCGAGTCGCGAATTGTCCATAAGAAAACTCCCATCCTTTTTTTGGTAAATTTTTATTGGTAAATCTTTAAAATGATTCAAATGGAAAAGCCGAGTCGATATGGTCTAAGGATAAAAAATCCGATCGGAATAACAAATATGGCGAAACGACCGTGCCGTTCCGCCAAAAGGCTCAATCCTTCAGGTATTCCTCAACAATGAATCTCGGGCGGCGCTTCGTTTCGAGGTAGATCTTTCCGATATACTCTCCGATAATACCGATCGCCAAAAGCTGCAAGCCTCCGAGAGCCCAGATCGAGCAGAGGGTGCTTGCCCATCCGCTGACAGTCGCGCCGATGAAAAACCTGACAACGGAATAAATTATCATTGCGAGGCTGATGATGAAGATGATCAGACCGGACCAGGTGATTATCCTTATAGGCTGGATGCTCATGGAGGTCATGCCCTCCCAGGCGAGCGCCAGCATCTTTTTGAGCGGGTATTTGCTCTCGCCCGCAAGCCTCTCAAAGCGCTCGTAGGTCACGATATCGGATTTGTAGCCAATAAGCGGAACCATTCCGCGAAGGAAGATGTTGGTTTCCTTGTACTGCGAGAAGGCTTCGAGCGCGCGTCTGCTCATAAGGCGGAAATCCGCGTGATTGAAGATGACCTTGGCGCCCATGCGGTTGAGGATCTTGTAGAACGCCTCCGCGGTAAAGCGCTTGAAGAAGGTGTCGGTCTCGCGCTTTGAGCGGACGCCGTAAACCACGTCGCAGCCTTCCTCGTACTTTGAGATCATCTCGTCAAAGGTGTTAATATCGTCCTGCAGATCGGCGTCGATCGAAATGACCGCGTCCGCCTCGTCCTTGAGCGTCATCAGACCGCACAGCAGCGCGTTTTGGTGACCTCTGTTGCGGCTGAGCTTGATCCCCTGAAATACGTCGTTTTCCTCGTGCAGCTCGCGGATGATGGACCAGGTCTTGTCCTTCGAGCCATCGTCAATGAATACGATCTTACTGTCAAAGGTGATCTTGTGCTCCGACATCATTTGCTCATATTTATTTTTAAGCTTTTCGGCTGAATCCCTGAGAACCTCTTCCTCGTTATAGCAGGGAATAGCCAGATATAATTTGACCATAGTATTCTCCCTTGAAAGATTGTAGGCGATTCCGCGCGAACACGCGCGCGGTACTGACTATATAATAATCTTATTTCTTATAATTGTCAAGAAAAGAGAAGAAAACGTAATTATTTTTGTAAGTTTTTTGAGGAAAATTAAAAAATACACTTGTAAACAGGGCTTTATTGTATTATAATAAAATTGAATCCGAGCATGATCGGAGCATCTGACAAATTAACCTACGGAGGTATGAATATGGAACAAAAAGCAATTGCTGTATTGACCAGCGGCGGCGACGCCCCGGGTATGAATGCCGCTTTGAGAGCGGTCGTCCGTGCCGGCATCAACATGGGAATGAAAGTTTTCGGCGTTTACCGCGGCTACAACGGCCTTTTGAACGGCGATATCGAGGAAATGAACCTCAGAAGCGTGTCTGAAATAATCGGCAACGGCGGCACCAAGCTTTACACCGCCCGCAGCGAGGAATTCAAAAAGAAGGAGGCTCAGGTCAGAGCCGCAGATTTTTGCAGAAGCAAGGGTATTTCGGGCGTTGTCGTTATCGGAGGCGACGGCTCGTTCCGCGGCGCGAGAGCGCTCACCGCGGCAGGAATCAACTGCATCGGTGTTCCGGGCACGATAGACAACGATATCGCCTGCTCGGAGTATACCGTTGGCTTTGATACCGCCATGAATACCGCTATCCAGATGGTCGACCGTATTCGCGATACCGCTCAGTCTCACGACCGCTGCTCGATCGTTGAGGTCATGGGCAGACGCTGCGGCGATATCGCTCTCCAGACAGGTATTGCGACGGGCGCGACTGCTATTCTCGTCCCCGAAATCGAGCACAATATCGAGCGCGATGTTATCGCGAGGATCCTCAATACTCAGAAAACGGGCAAAAAGCATTTCGTTATTGTCGTTGCCGAGGGCGTCGGCGGCGTGAACGATCTGGCGAAGTATATCGAGCAGCGCCTCGGCATTGAGGCGAGAGCTACCGTTCTCGGTCATGTTCAGCGCGGTGGTTCGCCCACTCTCCGCGACAGAGTCGTAGCCAGCCAGATGGGCTACAAGGCGGTCGAGCTACTCAAGAACGATATCGGAAACCGCGTTGTGGTCATGCGCGATGGCAAGATCACCGATCTCGATATCAACGAGGCTCTGGACATGGAGCGCGTCTTCGATATCGAGCTATACAAGATCGCTATGGCTATCTCCATCTGATCAACCTTAAAAACATCTCGGGGCGGACGGCGTTCGCCCTTGATTTTTCTGTTCTGAAAGGAAAACAATACCATGCTTTCGGATTTACAAAGGCTTTCAAGCGGCTTGATCATTTATTCGGTGATTCTATCCGATTTTGAGAAGCCGGATTTCAAAAATGACGCTCTCGCGGGCGTCCGAGCGAATTATTTCAACTCGAACGGTCTGCCCCAGAACGAAAAAACCGATATCATGCTCGACGGAAGGGCTTTCGGTCTGTCCTATTCCATGAGAAGAGGCGAGCCTCTCTCCTGGAAGGTCACCAGCAACAAGCGCCCGTATCAGACTGTCAACCGCTCCGATAACGGCTCATACTGCGTTGTGACCTACGCCGATAACGGAATTGTCGTCAAACGCATTTATTTCGACGCGGCTCACAATTGGATTCGCACGGAGTATTACGACAAGGACATCTCGGGCGTTCTGCGCGGAAGGGTCTCTCCGAGACTCAGGGACCGCGTTGTAACTCTGCTTTACGAATATACCGGCGAAGCGGGGGAGAAGCGCCGCGAAACGCTTTATCCCTCTGTTTCAGCTCCGAAAAAGCGCTGCTCGGCTCTGATATATTCCAATACCGGAATGATCTGGTACGACAAAAGCTTCAAGCCGGACGAGATAAGCGAGAAGGAGAACGATTATACCGGATTTGTCTTTGAGCTTTCCCTGTTTAATTCTCAAAACAAAAGCGGCTTTGATCTGCGCGACAGCCAATACCTCAGCGCCGAGGATTATCAGTCCCAAAGCGCCGAGGCGGAGCCCGTTTCGGAAAAAAGAGAGTATTCCGCTTATGACAGGATCGAGCAGATCCTCTATGAAGCTCATAAAACCAACAAGAATATCTTCGGAGAGCTCGCGAATCACGCTTCCGAGCTGGAATCTGATGAAGAGAGCTCCGAATCTTCGGCGCCGGAGTCTGTAAGTGAGGAAAAGACCGTTTCTCAAACCGAACGGCAGGCTGAGGACGAGGCTGCAAGCGAGGCTGAGGCGGAGGTCGAAGAAACGCCCGAAGAGGTTGAGTCGGCGCGTCATGACGCTCCGATAATCGAGCGCGCGGATGAGTCGGAGCCTGACAAGGAGCTTGATACCGAGGGCGGAGCCTACTCGTACTACGGAGAGCTTGACGAAAACGGTCGGCGAACGGGCAGAGGAAGAGTTGCCGCGCCCGACGGCGTTACCGTTTATGACGGAGGCTATTCTGACGACAAGCGCGACGGCTTCGGAGTCTGTTATTACAAGGACGGCAGCCCAAATTACGTCGGCGGCTGGAAAAACGGAAGCCGCAGCGGAAGCGGAGTCGGATTTCGCAGGAGCGACGGAACGATGCACGTAGGAAAATGGGATGACAACTCTCCGGTCGGGATCGGCGCGCGCTTTGAGGAGGACGGCTCTTTCATCGACGTCTGCCAATACAGCGGAGGCGTCAAAAACGGCAAAGGGATATCCTTGGATGAGAACGGAAACGTGGTCGTCAGCAGATATATCGACGGCGAGCTTGTTAGTGAGCGGGTGATCGAGGATACCGAGCCGCCGGTGGATTTATAAAACCCGCGAAAAAAATTAATTAATAATCGGCTTTTTTGCGGAAATAATAAAGGTGTCGCTTATGCGGCACCATTTTATTTTTGTTAGGATGAGGCATTTATGAAAAGAATTATTGCTGCCGCCTGCGCGTCCGTGATAGCGCTTGCCGCTTTTTCGGGCTGCAATTCCGCTAAGAATATGACGTCCACGGCGGGAGAGGTGGTCACCGACGTCGTATCGGGCGCCGGCGAGGCGATCAACGACATCGGAGAGGGCGTAAAATCAGCCCCAGACGCCGCTGAAAGTGATTTGAACAGCATGGGCAACGACGGCGAGGTAAGCGATCGGGACGGTATCATCAATAACAGCGATGATACACAGGGCGCTACCTATGAGGTTGAGGAAACGACAGAGAACAGCATGCCGTGACAAGAGGCTGACCGTTATGGTCAGCCTCAGCTCTTTTCCGCGAAGATCTGCTCGGAATTTGCCGCGAAGCGCGACTGGCGGATTTTTACTAAACCGCCTGTTCCAGCTCTGATTTCAGCAGTTTTATGATTCTTTTTTCTAATCTGGAAATATAAGACTGAGATATACCCAAAATATCTGCGACCTGCTTTTGAGTGTGCTCTTTTTTGCCGTTGAGTCCGAAGCGCAGCTCCATTATCTCGGACTCGCGCTTGCTGAGTCTTGATACCGCGTTCAGCAGCAGCCTGCGCTCAAGCTCGCTTTCCATATCGCGGTTCACCTCGTCAGGGTCGCTGCCGAGAATATCGCAGAGCAAAAGCTCGTTGCCGTCGTAGTCGGTGTTCAGCGGCTCGTCTATCGAGATCTCGTTTTTGAAACGCGACGCCTTGCGCAGAAACATGAGGATCTCGTTTTCGATGCAGCGGGAGGCATAAGTGGCGAGCTTGATGTTTTTGTCGGGCGAGAAGGTCCTCACTGCCTTTATCAGACCTATCGTTCCTATTGAGATCAGATCCTCAGCGCCCGCGCCGGGAGATTCAAATTTCTTCGCTATGTACACCACGAGCCTGAGATTGCGCACGATCAGTTCGTCCTTCGCGCTCTCGTCTCCCGAGGCTATCCTGCTCATGATGCTCTGCTCCTCCGCCTTGCTGAGCGGCGGAGGCAGCGTATCGCTGCCGTTGATGTAAAAAACGCAGTTATCACCGAGCAAAAACAGCTTGACTCTCAAAAAAATGTTCAACATGATTTCTACCTCATTTCATAAGTTCAAACGGCACCAGCGCCTTTATTTCCCCGTTCAGGGCGTTTTCGCAGACTCCGAGATACACTTCGCCGCCGACCGCCTTGCCGTCGATCACAACGTAATCGGGCTTGTAGCCCCGGAGTATCCCGTTCCCGCCGAGACTCCCGTAGGGGATGATTCTCATTTTAGCACCGTTGAGGCGCAGATTCTGTAGAATTTCTTTTTCGGCGATAATAACGTAGCCGCCCGAGAACGGTTCCCTCAGATTGCAGCCGGTATCGACAGCCGCGACGAAGCTCTCGCATTGACCGTTAAAGTCGACCTCGACAACGCAGGTGTTCTTTCCGATCTCGCCTTTGGTAATCCTTTTGAATATTCGGAGCATATAATATGAAATAAGGGTTATAATAATAAGGAGAACAGGCGAGATATCAAAATAAACAGAATCGTTATATACCGCCATGCCCTTCGGGTGAAAAACGGAAATTATAAAGACCATGATTCCGCAAAACGAGAAGGAAACCGCGAAATAAACGGCTGTTCGCCTGAAAAACATCTTCGGGGCGCATTTTCCGAAGGCGGTAAATACAAGCGCCGCCGCGGTCAGAATATCTATCGGCAGATTGATCGGGAGCGGAAGCTTCGGGATCAGGGCAATAAGGCTGAAAACGCCGCCCAGAACAGAAGCGAGAATTATTCTTCGGTTTTTCGCGCGGATATTAAGCAGCCTTTTTACGCAGAGAAGAAGAAAAAAGTCGATTATGATATTAACCGTCAGCAGTACATCTATATACACACAATCACCGTTATAGATTATTGCATAAGGCGGCAAAAATATCTGTCATATTTTGCGGGAGGAAATTATGCTGTTAGGAATAATAATAGGTACCTTCGTCGGCGCCTTCATGGGCGTCGCGCTGATGTGCCTGCTGTATTACAGCAGAAACTGAAAAAACGCCGGCTCCGTTTGCGAGCCGGCGTTTTGCCGTAAATCCAAATATTATTTCATTATGCCTGGAGGTTTCTCTTTCCGAGGAATAGTACGGCGAGCATACCCGAGCCGACGTGAGAGCCGATCACGGGACCGATCTCGCAGATCTTTACCTCCTTGCAAAGACCCTTGATAGCCTTTTTGAGCTCCTTGGCGCCCTCGAGGTTATCGGCGTGGGCGACAAAGGCGATATCCTTTTTCATTTCCTCGCTGTCGCGCTTGAATTTGCTCACAAGAGCGTCGATCATATTGCTTTTGCCTCTGATTTTAGCGACGTTCACAAGCTTTCCCTCGTCGTCGACGCTGATAAGCGGCTTGATCTGCAGGGCTTTTCCGAAGGTAGCGGCAACACCGGAGATCCTTCCGCCCTTCTTTAACAGCTCAAGGTCGTCAACAATGAACCAATGGCAGATTTTAAGCCTGAATTCCTCGATAAAATCGGAAACCTCCTTCATCGAGGCGCCCTCCGCGTACTTTTTGCCGGCTCGGTAGACGAGATAACCAAGACCCGCGCTGTCGCAGAGAGAGTCGATAACGACGATCTTTCTTTTGGGATACTTCTCCAGAAGCTCCTCTACGGCGATACGGCAGGTGTTGAAGGTGCCGCTCAGTCCGGTGGAGATACCTGTGTAAAGAATGTCCTTGCCCGCCTTGAGGTAGGGCTCAAAGCAGTTCTTGAAGCTGTCAAGGTTGATTTGAGTTGTTTTGGGAACAGCGCCCTCTCTGATATGAGAGTAAAACTCATCAAGACCCATCATTCGGCAGTCGGGATAATGCAGGTAGCATTTGTCACCGATCTCGAACTCCATGGGGATAACTTCTACTCCGACCTCTTTGACAAGCTCTGCGGGAAGGTCACAGGAGGCGTCGGTCATAAATACATAATCCATATTGCTTTCACTCCATTCCTTAGCTTTATTTGTATTTTATCAAATCGGCGGATAAAAGTCAATGAATATCTGAAAGGTATTTATCATATAATTTGACAAAGGAGGAGAAGCTATGGATTGCAGATTTTCGGACCTCAGGCACAAGGAAGTCATCAGTGCTGTCGACGGAGTGAGAATAGGGTACATAGATGACATAATTTTGGATACAAAAGATGCATCTATTGTAGCTTTTGTAATATTTGGTCGAATTTTCTTCTTCGGAATATTCGGAAAAGGCGAAGATTACATTATTCCATGGGAGAAGATTAAGCTTATCGGCGAGGACGCCGTCATAATTTCCTGCAAAACGCCGAAACCACAAAAAAGACCCCGAAAATGGCTTAAAATCGAGAAAAATTGAATTTTTTTACTTTCTCTCGAATCGGCATAATATACTATTAAAAGAATTATAATTTGTGCAACTCTCACAAAGAATAATTTCATAAAGAAATTAAAAAGCGGGTTATTACAAAAGTGTTACAAGCGGTTACAGCCATTTTGAGACAGGCGGACTTGCAATTTGACAAAAAGTATGTTTTAATACACTTGAAATTGTGTGTTTGATAAAATTTTACGACTAAAGACGTAGCGTGTTCGACGTTGATTGCCGCGCATTATATTATTATACGATAATATATGCGCGAGCAGGTCGGACGTGCACAATCAAAGGGAGGACAAATTTTTGAGAGCTACAAAACATAAACACTACGGAAGTGAAACTAAATCATCAGTCGCCAATAAGGCAAAGACCCGCAAGGGCGTCAAGGTATTATCTATTCTTTTTGCGGTCGCGGTAGCGGGAGCTGCTTTCATCATCCCGACAACGACCCTCGCGCCTGACGTAGACGCTTATGAGGACAGCAGAGCCGCGTCTCTGTCTGTCGGCGATATTGACAAGTTCGCCTCGGTTATTACCAATAACTGTGTTGAGGTCACCACCGCGCCCATTACCGAAGCGGTAGTTGCTTCATCCGTAGAGGAAAAGACAGAAGCTGCCACCAAGAAATCCGAAACCAAGGCTGAAGAGAAAAAGTCCGACGCCGAGGAGAAGGAAACAAAGGCAAAATCAGAGGAAAAAACCGAGGAAGCCACCGAGAAGGCGGAGTCCAAGGCGGAAACCTCCGAGAAGAAGGAAACAGTTGAGGAAGAGGACAGGGACGATTCTGCCGACGCAGATTCCTATCAGTCCGATTACGGCTACTACAACGGTGCTCTTATCAGCATCGACAACGCCGATCCGAGCTACAGCCCCTCTTATGTAAGCCTTTCGACTTACGACAGAGAAAAGCTTGAGCGCCTTGTAATGGGCGAAGCGGGCACAATGGGCTTCTACGGCTGCGCGCTTGTCGCTCAGTCTATCAGAGACGCCATGAACCGCTCGGGCACATCCTCGATTGATTACATCATTTCTCAATATCAGTACTTTGGTTCAACCGCCATTGAGCCGAACAGTGATGTTAAGGAAGCAGTTTCCTACATTTTCGATCAGAACGGCTCCGCTGTTCAGCACAGAGTGATTTGCTTCTATATCGGTTACAGCTCCTGGCACGAGACTCAGACCTTTATTACTGAGCTTGACGGAGTCAGATTCTTTGACTTGAACGCGTAATAACGCATAAATCTCAAACGCCTTTCCGACGGGAGGGCGTTTGTTTTTTGGTGCGCCCGACGGCGCACGTTTCTAAAGGGTGAAAGTCCCGAATCCGCCCGACAGCGGGAAGGATATAGCCGAACACCAAGGGTGTCCGCC
>CACYIC010000011.1 GCA_902774325.1 uncultured Ruminococcus sp. | reverse complement strand
CAACGGTCACGCTTGACCGTTGTCAGCAAGCACAGCGAGCGACGACGAGACGACAACGAAGTATTGCGGAAAATAGACCGCAAAGATTGTCTATTTTTTTATTTGAGTTTAGTATTAGACCCGCCTCGGACAGCTTGCGGTCTGTTCCGCGTTTTTCATAGGCGGAGAAAGCGCCCGGCGGCGTTTTTGTATTGTTGACAGGGCGCGGCTTTGTCGATATAATTGGTTTAATCAATTCAGGCTTACTGACAAAAGAGAGGTTTAAGCAATGGAGAATATAGTTCGCAGGAGGATCAGGTTCTACGGCAGGGTACAGGGCGTGGGCTTTCGCTATATCGCCTGCAGGATGGCGGACATGGCGGGTGCTACGGGCTGGGTGCGCAATGAATACGACGGCTCGGTGACGATGGAGCTTCAATGCTCTCCCGAGAGGATCGACCGCGTGCTTGCCGGACTCGACAGCGCGCGCTATATTCATATCGAAAGAACCGAGTGCACGGAGCTGCCCGCCGAAAAGGGCGAAAAGAGCTTCAGGGTCAGATATTAGGAGAGTTTTATGGCGGATTTCGGAAAGCTTTATCTTGACAAGGAAAAGGACATCATAGTTGAACTGAGCATGGAGAACGGCGGCATGACCTATACCCTTCGCACGCCCAACCATGCCAAGGGCAACCTTATAACAAATCTCGCGCGCCTGTGCGGTCTGCCTCTTTGCACGGGAGACGACGGACTCAAGGTCATCAGGGGAGAGGTGCCCTGCTATGTCGACGAGCGCAACCGCGAGATATTTGTGCTTCGCCTGGCGGATACCAAGGTGGCGAATATCTATCCCGGCGGTGAGATCGAGCGCAAGGCGTATATCCCCGCGATCTCAAAAACCCTCATGAGCCAGACCAAGGACTACCGCCTTGACGTCTGGAAAACCCTTGTCAAAACATATATCAGGAGAGAATACAAATTCCGCACCGATTTCCACACCCACATGAACGCGAACCTCGACGGCGATCTGCTGATCGCGCTCGGCGTTTTCCACGGGATCCGATACCCGCTTTATTATGTTAAAAAGCTGAGGCTGCGCTGCACCGAAAAGCAGCTCGAGGCGCTGGAAAAGCAGCGCGCTGAGGTCGCCGCCGGGTTCAAGTCCTGTCCGCTGAGCGGGAAGCTTCTGACCCGAAAGATCGACGACAACACCTTTATCAATTTTGCCGATCTCATCCTGAACAATCTCGAAAACGCCGCCTATAATATCCCCAGGATCCGGGCTTCCCTTTCTATCCTAAAGGACGGTCAGGCGGTTTTTACGAATCTCGAAAAGGTTTATCTGTACCGATATGTTTTTACAAAGGGTCTGATCAGCGAGAATAAAATTCCTCTCGAGAATTATAAGCTGATACCCGACGCCGATATATCCGGCGCGATAGGTCGGATGCTCGAGGACAGGAGCAAGCCCGATTACGCGGACTATTCGCTCTTTGAAAGCAAGCTGCTCTGGATCGCCAGGGGCTGCCGAAAGCGCGGCATAGCTTATATGGAGATCTCCGAGACCTCGCTTGTCAAGCCCGAAGCCGCCGCGCCGATGCTTGAGCGGATCCACCGCGTCATGCCAGCGATCACCCGCGAAACGGGCGTTACGCTCAGATTTCTCGCGGCTCTCCGCAGGATCCCGCTGACGATCGTCAGGGAACGCGCCGCAAGCGTCGATTATCGGCAGCAGCTTCAAACCATCGAGGCGATAGCCGACGATCCCTATATCGCGGGCAGCGACGTCGTCGGCGAGGAAATAAACGATATCCGTGAGCTCAAGCCCGTGCTCAGCGAGCTGGTCAGGATCGCGGGGGAGCACGACGGCTTTGTTATCCGCGTCCATGCGGGCGAGAACGACAGCTTGCGCGACAACGTCGCCAATTCACTTGCCTGCGTCCGTGAGGCGCTCGCCGAGGGTCAGAAAATGCCCGACCTGCGTATAGGTCACGGCTTGTATACGGCGAATCTCAATTCGCGCAAGGGACGGCAGCTCATTGAGGAGCTGCGCGAAAGCGGCGCGGTGCTGGAATTCCAGCTCACCTCAAACGTGCGCCTCAACAACCTCACCGCGCTCTCCCACCATCCGCTCAGGCAGTATCTCAGAGGAGGCGTTTACTGCGTTCAGGGCACAGACGGCGGCGCGATCTACGGCACCGACTCGATCGACGAGCAGCTCGCGCTGGAGCGCCTGCTCGACCTCTCTTACGAGGATATGAAGGCGATGAAGGCGGCGGAGGACAGGGTGCTCGAAAGGAGCATGAGCGTCTTTGACCGCAAGATGAAGGCGTTTGAGGAGCTTGCCGGGGACCGCGAGGTCGGGGAGCTTCTGCAAAAGCGGATCGACCTTGCCGTTTCGCGGGATAAGGAGAGCATCGCAGAAGATCAAAAGCTCGACAGCGCCGAGTGCTTCAGGGAGCAGATCCGGGAGCTGCCGACCGACAAGGTGCCCGTCGCGGTGCTCGGAGGAAGCTTTAACAGCAGCCGACACGCCACGAGGATGAAGCAGCCGCTGATCGACCTGCTTGAGGAGCTGACAAGGAGGCTGAGCCCGGAGGAGGTCTGCTTTGTGATAGGCAGCCGCCTGACCGGATATGAGCGCGAGCTTGTGAGGCTCGCGGGCGGGAGGTTTGATATCTTCGCCATCGTTCCCACAAGGGTCACTCCCTTTGAGGCTCGAAGGATAAAGAGCAGCGGAGCGGGCGTAAGGGTCTCGATCGAGCCTACGCGCATGGGGCTTTACAAGAGCTTCGCCTATGAGATCTTCAAGCGCCGTCCGTCCGTGGTGATCGCCCTTGACGGAAATTCCGCGGGCGCCAATACCGTACAGGAGGCAAAAAACGGAAAGAAAAAGGCGAGGATCTTTGTGAACCGCAATTCCCGCGTCCTCTATGCCAAGGCGCTGGCGCTCCAGGGCTATGTCAGCGTTTTTGAGGGAACGGAGGCAGCGGAAAAAATAGAAAAGGCGGCGCACAAGGCGCTCGCCGAAACAAAAAAGACGGTATTTTTTGTATAGAGCCGAAAAAAGGGGGCTGCCGCAAACAAGCGGCAGCCCTCTTGTCGATAATTAATCAGCGGTTGCTTTCAGTATTAGCTCTTTTCAAAAGAAAATCGAGCATCCTTTTCTGAAAATCTCTGTCCTCGTCGAATACGCAGTGAGCATGTGAGGAATCATAGATATAAAGCTCCGCGTTCATTTGCGCGGCGATCTCGCGCGAGGCTTCGGCGGTCACGACCTTGTCGCCCTCGACTCCGAGTACAAGCGCGGGGCAGCGGATATCGCCGAGCCTGTCGAGGATATCAAAGCCCTCAATCGCCCTCGCCTGAGTTGTGAAGCGCTCAAAATCCTTTTCGGTGACGTTGAGGAAAAGCAGGTCGACCGCTAACAAAAGCTGATCGGCGAGCCTTGGGGTGTAGAGCTTCGGAAGCATATTTTGAGCCAGCCTGTCGAGGTCTTTTTCCTCCGCGAGGCGGATCCATTCGCCGATGGTTTTCTCCGAGGTCGGATTGGGTCGGGCGAGGGTCGAGCCGAGAATGAGCGAATCGACCTTTTCGGGATGCCGGAGCGCGATGAGCTGGGCGATCATCCCGCCCATTGAGGCGCCGAAAATATCCGCGCTGCCGATCCCCAGCGCGTCCATCGCCGCAGCGACGTCGTCGGCGAAAAGCTCGATGCCGCAGCGCTCGGGCAGCTCCTCGCGGCGGTCGATGACGAACACCGTAAAATCGTCGCAAAAGTCTTTGTAGGTGTTTTTGACCGCGGCGGCGGAAAGCGAGACTCTCTGCAAACCTATGCCCGGCAGGATGACCAGCGGGCGGCTGCCGCTGCCAAAGCGGAAATATTCTGTTTTCAAGCTATTGAGCTTATCAATGATCATCAGAATCACCCTTTGAAATTATACCCGCAAAGCGAAAATAAGTCAATGGCGTGTGCGGAAAATCGTGAAATTTCCGCTCAATTAGGCGATATTACCGCTTTTGAGCAGTATTTTTCTGAAAATCAAATAAATTTTTTCATAATATCTGGACAATTGAAAAATACTGATGTATAATGATAGGGCACGTATCCTATCGGATCGAGATATTATAATTAAGGATGGTATTAATGATGAAACCCGCAGTTAAAATCAGCTCCCTGCTTCTGGCGGTCGTCATGCTTATCAGCGTATTGCTGGTATCGGGCTGCAGCCTCGGCAAGGAGTGGTCTTACAAGACAAGTGACAAAGAGCTTTCAATCGGCGTGTATATCTACGCGCTCAAAAACTCCTACGCCGAAGCGCTGTCCTACGCCAAGAAGGCTGATGATTACGACGGCACCAAGAGCGACTGGCTCGATAAGGAGATCACAGACGACGACGGCAACAAGGCGGTCGCCCGCCAGTGGATCAAGGACAAGGCTGAGGAAACCTGCCTGCAGTTCCTTGCGCTCGAAAAGGTTGTCAAGGACGAGGGCGCCAGCATTGACGAGGCGACGATAGAAGCCTACAACGAGCAGGCAAAGACCTACTGGGAGGTCGGTCCCTACGCTTCCTACGGCTACGTCATGCCCTACAGGGACGAGTACGAGCCCTACGGCGTATCCTATGAGAGCTATCGCTACTGCATGTCTGACGCCCAGGCGAATTACTCCGCGGCGTTCAAGGCTCTCTATGAAAAGGGCGGCTCCAAGGAGGTTTCCGACGAGGAGCTTATCAAGTTCGTGAACGAAAACTATACCAGCTACAACTACTTCCAGGTCGATCTCACCGAGGCGTCCACCGACGAGGCGGGCGAGTCCAAGACCGTCGCCCTCTCCGACGAGAAGGCAAAGGAGATCCTCGATCAGCTCGACGGATATGTCAAGGACGTTGACAAGGGAACAAAATTCGACGATATCGTAAGCAAGTACATGGAATCAAGCGGTCTGACCGAGAGCCCCGCCTCTCCCAAGATCGAGGATCTTGAGAAGTCCTCTCTCGGCGACGATGTAAAGGAAGCCATCAAAAAGCTCGAAAACGGCAAGGCGGCTGTCGTCAAGGTAGGCGAGGGCGATTCAGCGATAGCCTATCTTGTTTACAAGGACGATATCACAAAGGGCTCCGAGGAATATATTGCCGACGAGAGCAACCGTTCCTCCGCTCTGAGCGCCATGAAAACAGATGAATTCAAGGATTACCTCAAGAAGGTCGCCGAGGATTCGGGCTACGAGAAGAACGGCGCCGTGGATTCCTATGATCCCAAGATGTTCTTTGCAGCCGAGGAGCCCACCACAACAGCCGAGGAAAGCTCGGACGATAAAGAGGACAAGAGCAGCAGCGAGGAATGATCCCGCTGAGGCAGTTATCTCAGACAGAAACAGACGGTTTTTTGAATCACAGAAGGAGGCTGTCATGAGCAAACACAAAAAATTTGCTGCCGCTATAGCAGCGGTGTTGTGCCTTACTATGTGCGGTCTGTCCGCTTTTGCGGAGGAGATCTCCGACGCTCAGCCGGTAGATCCGCCTCCGGTCGTCAGCGAGGATCCCGTCAGCGTCGATCCCGCAGATCCGGTCGATCCGCCCAGCGAGGATCCGGGGGAAATCAGCAACGGCGGAGACACCGATCCCGACAACAACGGCGGAGAATACAGCGAGCCGGATAATAATTACAACAACGGCGGAGAATACAACGACCCGGATAATAATAATAATAACGGCGGCGGTCAGAATTATTATTATGACAGCGACGGCAACAGCTATACGGATCAGAACGACGTATACGTCGGCGGCGGTCAGGTTTATGAGCCGCCGAAAGCCACCGCGCCCTCCGCGGCTCTGTATAAGACCGACGGACGTGTTGAGGACGGCACGATGAAGCAGAGCGATTGGAGCGATATCGCGGAGCGCCTCAAGAACGCCGATTCAAACGGCGGCGACGACGGCGGGGATTTTGCCGCGATCCAGAACAACAGCTCCGCAGCCGACAACGGACACTGGATCCTGATCGCGGGTCTGGCTTGTATGCTGCTCAGCCTTGCGGGAATCGTTTACTTCATCGTTTCGCTGGCTCACAGCAGAAGGAAGTACGTCTCCGCGCCGGCGCCTCAGAAGTCCGCGCCTCAGACAAACCGCTACCGCAGCGACGATTACAACGACGGCTTCAAGTCGGAGCCCAAGCGTAAATCAGGCGGCAAAAGGTATAAATAAATGGTATAAATCATTATACCGCAGGATAGTTTAAAGCGTTCGATCCATTGGATCGGGCGCTTTTTTATGGCTTGCCGCCCCAACAGCCCCGCGTTTTCGCGCGGGAGCCGCAACGCGCGCACGACAAGCTGCGACGAGGGGACGACGCAGCTCTGCGAAATATAACGCGAAAGCTGTTAAAGATTTTTTTCAGAAGATAGTATTATATGGAAAATACTGAAAAATGTCTAAATCGAACCCGGATGAAAAAATATTTCCTATTGCATTATTCACTAAAAAATGATATAATAATCGGGTATGCAGAAATTGTCGAATAATGAAATGCTCGGTGAGATCATGAGGCTTAACAATCTTGGCGGCTACAACTCAATAAACGCTTTTGTTGACGGAAAGCTGCGCCGGTATAATGAATCCGCGCACGACTTTGCCGCTTTGTTCGAGCTGATGTTTTCGGAGCGCGACAATATCATGTATGAGAAGAGCGCGGGCTACAGGGTGATAAAAACGACCTACGGCGAGGCTCGCGAGGAGCTTTTGAGGCGCGCTGCAACTCTCGGCGTCCTGCTGGAAGGGTGCGAAAAAAACTCCGTGGTCGGGATCTATATGGACAATTCCCTTTTGTGGCTCGAAACCCTCTGGGCGGTGCTGTGCTGCGGCTTTTGTCCGCTCCTGCTCAATAAGCGCCTTGACGACGAAGCGCTCGAATACGCTCTGAGGGTCAGCGGCGCCGGCGCCGTTATTTCGGACTCAAAGAGCTTTTCAGTGCGCACGATCGACTCAAAAAGCCTTGAGCCCTCAGACTCCGCTTATGAGCCGTCGGTATTCGGCAGCGACATCATAGTTATGTCGTCGGGAACCTCCAGCCATGTCAAGCTATGCGCCTATTCCGCCGAGGAGTTTTTCTTTCAGATCCGAGGCAGCTACGGCATGATCCGCAAGTGCGCTCAGGTCAAAAAGCATTATGAGGGCGAGCTGAAGCTTTTGACCTTCCTGCCCTTCTACCATATTTTCGGCTTGGTGGCGGTCTATATTTGGTTCGGCTTTTTCAGCCGTACCTTTGTAGAGCTGGGCGATATGCAGCCGCAGACAATAGTCAACACCATAAAACGCCACAAGGTAACCCACGTTTTCGCCGTTCCCCTGTTTTGGGAAACCGTTTATGAGCAGGCGATGCGCACGGTAGCGGAGCGCGGCGAAAAGACCGTCAAAAAGCTCGAAAAAGGGCTTTCGATCAGCCGTAGGCTCGGAGACGTCCCCGTCCTCGGCGAGCTGTTCACAAGGCTCGCCTTTCGTGAGGTGCGCGAGGAGATGTTCGGCGAGAGCATAATTTTTTCGATAACTGGCGGCAGCGGGATCTCTCCGCGCGTCTGCGAGTTTTTCAACGCGATAGGCTACAACCTTTCGGACGGCTACGGCATGAGCGAAATCGGCATCGCCTCCGTTGAGCTCAGAAGGAGCAAAAGGCTGCGCTCGACCTGCTCGGTGGGCTTGCCGATGTCAGGCGTTGAGTACAGGCTCAACGAGAGCGGCGAGCTTTTGGTGAAAGGCAGGGCGGCGGCGCGGTACATCATCGAGGACGGCGAAAGGCGCGAGAGAGCCGAATGGTTCAATACCCGCGACCTCGCGCGCTATGAAAACGGCGGCTGGTACATCCTCGGCAGGCGCGACGATCTGATAATCGCGCCGGGAGGCGAGAACCTAAACCCGAATCTGATCGAGGAAAAGCTCGGCGTTGAGGGCGCGCGCGGCGTTTGCCTGATAGGAGACGACCGCGAGGGCAAAACCGTCCCGACCCTGCTGGTCTCCGTCAACAAATACATTTCCGGCGAAAGGCTCTCCGAGATCGAGCGGGAGCTTAAAAAGCGGCTTTCGGAGCTAAGGCTCTCCGGTCAGATACAAAGGCTTGTATTTATCAGCGACAGCCTGCTTCAGGGCGACGAGTTCAAGCTCAACCGCCGCAGGCTCACCGCCGATTACAAGCGCGGCGCTCTTGCGCCGGTCGTGCCTGACCGCGCGGCAGCCGAGCGAGAGAACGACGAGGTCGCCCGATCGCTCACGGGGATGATGGCGGCGCTGCTTAACAAGAGCGAGGATGAGATCGGCTATACCGCCGACTTCTTCACAGAGCTCGGGGGCAGCAGCCTCGATTATTTCGCCATGATCTCACAGCTCAGGGAGCAGTACGCGCTGCCGTTTCCGACCGATAACCCCGACCTTACAACCGTCAAGGGGCTGCACGATTACATCACTTCAGCCTGATATACTATATATAAAAATGTTCTATTGTATTTTTAACTGGTTTTTCAAGATCACTGCCTGGTTCCTGCAGTGGATCTGCTTCCGCACAAAAATCCATTACATCGACAAAAGCGTTCAGAGCCGCAGGATACGCGGCGCGGCGATAATTATATCAAATCACACCTCGGTATTTGATTACGGAGTCTACATCTTCGTGTTCCCGCTTCGCACGCTCAGGGTGCTCATGGCGGAGGTGCTGTTTGAGAAAAAGCCGCTCAATCTGCTCCTCAAGGCGCTCGGAGGGATCAGGGTAAACCGCGACGCCCACAGCATGAGCTCCATGTTCAAGGCGGAGAAGATCCTGAAAAAGGGCGGCGTAGTGGGCATTTTCCCCGAGGGCAGACTTCCGCTCAAGACCGAGACCCCGCCGCTTCCGTTCAAGATCGGCGCGGCTTATCTGGCGCTCGCCTCGGGCGTGCCGGTCATCCCGGTCTATACGAACGGCAGCTATTTCAATCCGAAAAAACGCGCGCATGTCATCATCGGAACTCCGATCGATCCCGCGGACTTCAACGGCGAAAACTCCCGAAAGAATATCGAGGCGCTCAATACCGCCATGCGCGAAAGTATAATTGCATTGGAGAAGGAGCTTCATGAAAGAATCGGCAAAGGCTAAGCTTTTTTCCTTCCGCTATTTCGTATTTGATTTCATAAAACTGACCGGCGCGATCCCCACGCTCATCTGGCTGCGTCCCAAGAGGATTTACGCCGGCGAGGTGGCAAAGCGCAGGATCAGAGGCGGCGCTCTGGTGATAGCCAATCACAGCGCGTTCATCGACCCGCTCTACGTCATGACCGCGATCTGGTACAGGCGGGTGCGCTTCGTGTTCAGCGAGGAGCTTGCCCGAAGCAGGGCGGGAGGCTTCTTCAGGGCGTGCGGCTGCATGGAGATAGACCGCCAAAACCCGACGCTCGGCAGCTTTAAGCAGATCACCGACGCGCTCAAGGGCGGAGAGGTGGTAACTATCTTCCCGGAGGGGCATCTTTCGGGCGAGAACGGCGACGCCTTCAAGTCAGGCGCGGTGCTCATGGCTCTGAGGAGCGGAGTGCCGATCGTCCCGCTTTATATTTGTCCCAGAAAAATGGCTTTCGGGCGCCTCAAGGTCGTTTTCGGCGAGGCTGTTGATATCAGAGAGATCTACGGCGAGCGCCCGACCTTTGCGCAGATCGGAGAGGCGACGAAGCTTTTGTATGAGCGCCAGACGGCGTTGAGGGAGCGATTCAGCGATACCCTTCACGCCTGAATTATTCTGTAACGTCAAAAAACAAAAAATATTAAAATATACGGAGGTTTATTATGAGTAACGAAGCAAGAGAAAGATTCAGACCGTTCAGCGATCCGGAGGAATTTGAAAGAATAATCGAGCTCGACACCGTTTCAGAGATGTGGACTCGCTGCGTCCGCGATTATTCCGAGCTTCCCGCTATCGTTTTTGACGGAGAGTCCCACACTTACGGGCAGCTTGAGGAGGACGCGGCGAGGTTCCGCGCCGTGCTCAAGAGCCGCACAGACGGAAAGAGGATCGTATTTTTCGCTCCCAATTCCTATCAGTTCGTAAAGGCGTTCATCGCCTCCGCTACCCTCGGGCTCACCTCCATAATCCTGCCGCCCCAGCTCAATTCACAGGCTCTTTTCGGCTGCGCCATGCAGTTCGGAGCGGACGCCGTCGTCTACGACGAGAGCTTGTCCGAAACCGTAGACGCGGTAAGCGGCAAGCTTCAGGGCAAGGCGCTGATAAAGATTTCCGAGAGCGGAGAGGACAGCCTTCCCGTTTCTCCCTGCGAGGGCAAAACTCCCTGCCTCATGATGTTCACGGGCGGCACGACCGGAAAGAACAAGTGCGCGCTGCTCTCGAATACCGCCGTCATGCAGGGCACGGTAAACGGCTGCTACGGAGTGAAGCCGCTCTTCAATCAGCGCTATCTGCTGGTGCTGCCGTTTTTCCATGTTTTCGGTCTGATCCGCAACCTCATGACCTCGCTCTATACGGGCAGCGCCCTCTATATCTGCAAATCAAACAAGGATATGTTCAAGGATATCGCCGTGTTCAAGCCCACCGTGATGGTGATGGTCCCGGCGCTTGCCGAGATGGCGCTCACGCTTTCGAAGCAGTTCGGACGCAATATGCTCGGCGACGATCTGAAATATATAATCGCGGGCGCCGCCGCGGTCTCGCCCTATCTCATCAAGGAGTATGACAAGCTCGGAGTCAGCCTGCTCCAGGGCTACGGACTTACCGAGACGGCTAATCTGGTTTCGGGCAACCCCCTGAGCCTCGAATATCCCGATTCGGTTGGCTTCCCCTATCCGAATCAGGAGCTCAAGATCGTCGACGGCGAGCTCTGGCTGCGCGGCAAGAACATGATGGAGGGCTACGTCGGCACGGAGGAGCCTTCCTTCACCGACGACGGCTGGTTCCGCACGGGCGACCTGGTTCGTATCGACGAGAACGGTCTGCTTTACATCACCGGAAGGATCAAGGAGATCATCGTGCTCCCCAGCGGCGAGAATATCTCTCCCGCTGAGCTTGAGGCGCAGTTCAACGTCCTGCCCTTTATTCAGGATTCGCAGGTGTTCGAGGACGAGAACAGCAGCGGCAAAAAGATCCTCGCGCTCGAGGTGGTACCGCGCCGTACCGTGCTCGCGCAGCTCAAGCCGGAGGACCCCCGCGAGTTCATCGTAAGCGAGCTTGAGAAAATCAACGACGCCCTGCCCGAGTATCAGCGCGTCAGCCGCATCACGGTGCGCGACGAGGATTTTGCGCGCACTCCGAGTATGAAGATTGTGAGATATAAAAATGGAAAGAAATGAGATATTTGACAAGCTCTCCGAGATCCTCACCCTCGCGGGCGGAGAAAGCGTCGAGGGACTGAGCGAACAGACCGAGCTCAAGCGCGACCTCGGACTCAATTCGGTAAACGTGCTCTATCTGGTCATCGCCATCGAGGAGATGTTCGGCGTCACCTTCGACGACGTGGGCGTAAATATGTTCAAGACCGTCGGAGACGTCATTGATTATATTCAGGCGAGGCTCAAATGAAGTGGGCTCCCGCCGAGTGCAGACGCGGCGATATGATAAGGATCCGCCTCGGCTCGTTTTATCACTACGGAGTTTTTGTAAGCGAGGACGAGGTGATCCAGTTCGGTTATCCGCCTCTGCCGGAATTCAAGGAAAAGAACGAGAAAATAACCGTTGTCAGCGTCAGCATTGACGAATTTGCCTGCGGAAAGATCGTCGAGACGCCGACGCTCGACCGAAGGGAGCGCAAAAAGCGCCGTCCGGTCGAGGAAACCGTCAGCTTCGCGAGAAGCAGGCTCGGGGAAGGCGGCTACAATATCATCCACAACAACTGCGAGCACTTCGCCAACGAGTGCGTTTTCGGAGAGAGAAGAAGCGAGCAGGAGGATACCGCGCGCGAGTTCTGGCAGCGGATGTTCGGAAAGAGCGGATCATGATCGTTTTATATATTTTGCTTATTCTTTTGGCGCTTTATGTGCTTTTCATCCTGATACCCTCGCTGCTGCTCTTTCAATTCGTCTTTTCCCGCCACCCGTCCACCGCTCCTCTTGAGGAGAGGCAGCTCAAGGGCACGCGCTACGAGCCGTATTCCGACGTCCTTGTGCCCGCCGAGCGGTTTCTTGAGGCTTTGCCCTACGAGAAGGCGGAGATCGTCAGTCACGACGGACTCAGGCTGCGCGGAAGATATATCGGCGCGGGCAGCGACAAGACGATAGTCTTTTGTCACGGCTACCGGGGCACCGAGCTCAGCAACACCTGCGCTCAGGCGAGGTGGGCTTATGAGAAGGGCTACAATATCCTGCTTATCTGCATGAGGGCTCACGGCGAGAGCGAGGGCAAAAGACCCGCGCTCGGAATGCTCGAGCGCTACGATATCGCGCGCTGGGCGGACTACGCCGCGGAGAAGGACGGAGTGAAAAGCGTCGCGCTCTACGGCGTTTCGATGGGCGCCGCCGCGGTAGGCTACGCGAGCGAGCTGATAACGAATCCGAAGGTCAAGGCTCTGGTCATCGACTGCGCCTTCGCCTCTCCGAAAAAACAGCTCGACTGGGACGGAAAGATACGCCATGTCCCTTATCCTCTCGTCCTGCCGATAATACGGATCTGCGCGTACCTCACGCTTCATGAGGATATTTATTACAAGGTGGGCGACGCGCTCAAAAATTGCTCCATTCCCGCGCTTTTCATCCACGGCACCGAGGATACGACCGTTCCCTTTGAACAGGGAAGGGCGAACTACGACGCCTGCGCCTCCGAGAAGGAGTTTATCGCCGTCGAGGGCGCCGACCATATAATCGCCTATACCGTAGGCGGAGAAAAAACCAAACGCAAGCTCAATGATTTTCTTGAAAGTCATTTGTGATATCAATACCGGCCCCTAAGGAAGCAGACGATCTTTGAGTTCTGATTTCTGCGGGGAAGTATCAGGCAAAACCAACTAATGAAAGGAAGACCCGAAATGAAAAAGTTTGAAATTTACGCCGACGGCTCCTGTGATCTCAGCGATCAGTATCTGAAGCAATACGACGTCCATGTTATCCCCGGACACCTCAATCTGCCCGGAAAGGGCGACGTCCCCTCCTTCTCAAAGTGGGAGGAATATGACCGCGACGAGTTCTACAAGGCTCTGAGCAAGGCGCCCGACAGCTACACCACTGCTCCTCCGAATGTCGCCGAGTACAAGAAGGCGTTCGAGGAGGCGGCAAAGAGGGGAGAGGATATCCTGCTCATCACCATTTCGGGCGGTATCAGCGCGTCCATCAACTTCGCTTCTCAGGCGCGCGACGAGGTTCTCAAGAGCTATCCCGAAATGAATATCAAGCTCGTTGATTCCCTGCGCTTCTCGGCAGGTCACGGAATGCTCGTGATCCGCGCCGCTCAGCTCAGAGAGGAAGGCAAGAGCATCGACGAGGTCGCCGCTTATATCGACGAGAATAAGAACAAGATCCATCAGTGCGGCTGGCTCGACGATCTCAGCTTTGTCGCCAAGAAGGGCAGACTCACCCATTCCAAGGCGTTCTTCGGCAAGCTCGCGGGCGTAAAGCCCATCGGCGAGTTCGATTACAACGGTCTGACCACGGTCATCGGCAAGGTAAAGGGCGCTAAAAAGGCTTATTCCGTGCTGCTCAAGTATATGGAGAACACGATCATCGATCCTCAGAACCAGACCATCTTCATCGCCCAGACCAGCCGCTATCCCCAGGCTGTTCAGTACAAGGAGATGATCGAAGAGAAGTTCAAGCCCAAGGAGGTTGCGATCGTAGACGTGTTCCCGATGTGCGGAATCAATATCGGTCCCGGACTCATGGCGGCCTATTACAGCGGAAAGCCCATCTCCAAGGATCTCGCCGAGGAAAAGGCTCTGATCGAGAAGCTGATAGCCGAGGAGAAATAAGGCAACGCCGCATGATTCGCGGCGCAAGCCGGCTTGCTCCCATACCGTCAGCCCGTCCGGAAAGGCTCGGCAGGGCTTCCCGCCTTATCCAGGTTTATTCGGACGCTCCGACAATAATCCCATTACGCAATCCGCAACCTGAATTACGCGGTATTGCCTTTATTACAGAGTGATTGCATGAAAACCAAGAAAATAAACGGAATCCATCTTGAAAAGATGATGAAAAACGGGCTTGCGAACCTTCGCGAGCACGAAACAGAGGTCAACAAGCTCAACGTTTTTCCCGTGGCGGACGGCGATACGGGCACGAATATGTGCCTCACGATCGAAAAGGGCGTCGGTTACGCCAAGTCAAACGAGGTCATCGGCTTTTATCTGCGGGCGCTCAGCGAGGGTATGCTGCTCGGCGCGCGCGGCAATTCGGGAGTCATCCTCTCGCAGTTCTTCAAGGGCTTCGCAACGGAGCTGGCGCGCTGTACCTGGGCGGGTCCCGGGGAGCTTCGCAACGCCCTTATCAGGGGCTACCGCGCCGCCTATTCGAGCGTGGTCAAGCCCGTCGAGGGAACCATCCTCACGGTCACCAGAGAGGGAATAGAGCATATCCGCTCCCAGATCACCCGAAACTCCACGATCGAGGAGATACTTTCGATGTATATTGCCGAGATGAAAAAGAGCCTCGCGATGACCCCGGAGCTGCTTGACGTGCTCAAGGAATCGGGAGTCGTTGACAGCGGCGCTCAGGGCATGGTCTATATCTTCGAGGGGATGCTCGATTATCTCTACGGAAATATCAAGTACAAAAGGCAGTCAAAGGCGGCTCAGACTCAGCAGGCTCAGCCGTCGAAAACGCCCGATTTCTCGCGCTTCAACGAAAACAGCCGCTTTGAGCTCGGCTACTGCACCGAGTTCATCCTGCAGTTGATGCGCGGTTCGGATTATTCGCAGCGCTTTGAGGTGAAGAGATTCATTTCGGAGCTGGAGGACTACGGCAATTCGCTCGTCGTCGTTCAGGACGGCAAGCGGGTAAAGGTCCATATCCATACCCTGCGCCCCGAAAAGGTGATCGCGCTCGCCCGCGAGTACGGCGAGTTTCTCACCTTCAAGCTCGAGAATATGCAGCTCCAGCACAACGAGGTGCTCCGCGAAAAGCAGGAGGAGCAGAGGCTCCCGCACAAGGCGCTGGCAATGGTGGCGGTGGTCAACGGCGAGGGACTAAAGACACTCTTTGAGGAGCTTGGCTGCGACGTCGTGATCTGCTGCGAGGATACCATGAACGCCTCCGCCGAGGAATTTGTCGAGGCGTTTGAGCGCATCGACGCGGACGATATCGTGGTTTTCCCCAACAACAAGAACGTATTTCTCGCCGCTCAGCAGGCTGTTGAGCTTTTCGGCGGCGACAATATCCATATCATCCCCAGCAGGAGCGTGCCCGAGGGCTATTTCTCGATCGCGATGGACATTCCCGACTTCGAGAACAGCCGCCGCATAAGCTCCATGGAGAGCGGAGTGAAGGGCGTTTCGACCCTGATCCAGACCACCGCCTCAAGGGATTATTCCTACCATGAGCTCCACTGCCGCGAGGGAGAGGATATCGTGCTCCTCAACGGCGAGATCGTCAGCGTCTCAAAGAGCTGGCTTAGCTCGATCATTGACGCCCTGCGCCTGACGCCGGACATCGACGACAAGGAGACCTGCGTCATCTTCATCGGCGAGGGAGTGACGGAGGAGGAGCGCGACGAGCTTGAGGAGGCTATCGCCGACGAATTCCCGCTCCTCGACACGGATTTCATTGAAGGCGGACAAAAGGTATACCGCTGGCTGATCGGGCTGTCGTGAGAAGGCTCGCCGGGGATGATGATTCCGGACGGCGGCGAAAAATCGGAGTGAAAATATGATTTGGTTATGGATCCTTATTATCGTACTGGTGGGCTTTGTGATCCCCGAGATAGTTCTCGCGGGCGTCATCTACTCGGTTCTGCTGGTGCGCACCTCAAAGAAAAAATGGGGCAGAGACGTTGACCTGCCGGACGACGAGGAATACATCGGAATGTACCGCGAGGGTCTTGAATGGGGCGAGCTCTATTCGGACTACAAGCGCGACGTCGAGGTAAAGAGCGGCAGGCTGCGCCTTGTCGGAGAGTACTTTGACTTCGGCGGCGAAAAGGCGGCGATAGTGATCGCCGGCAGAATGGAGTCGCTGAAATATTCCTACTATTTTTCGGAGCCCTACCGCCGCGCGGGCTACAACGTCCTCGTTATAGACAACCGCGCCCACGGCTATTCCGACGGAGTATTTTCATCTCTTGGCTACCGCGAATACAGGGATATCGAGGAATGGAGCAGGCTGCTCCATGACGAGCTCGGAAACAAGGCGGTGTTCCTGCACGGTATCTGCATCGGCTCCTGCGTGGCGCTTTTCACCCTCGCGGACGAAAACTGCCCCGAATATATCGAGGGAATGTGCGGCGACGGAATGTTCACCCGCTTCAGCGAGTCCTTTATCAACCATATGAATGAGGACAAAAGACCCAAGCTCATCCCGACGTGGCTGGTTTTCCTTTTTATCAGGATATTCTCGGGCGCGAACGTGACCTCGGACGGTCCTTATTACAGGATCGATAGGGTGAAGAAGCCCATACTCTTCATCCACAGCCGCCAGGATACCTATTCGACCCCCGATCAGGTCAAGAAGCTCTACGCCAAGTGCGAGTCGCCCAACAAGCGCCTCGTCTGGTTTGAGAAGGGCGCCCATTCACGCGTCAGGGTAAACGCGCCCGAAAAATATGACAAAACTGTAGTTGATTTTTTGAGCGAATTATAGTATTATAAATTCGGACAATAATATAAGGGCACCTCTAAAAATTCCCTGTTGTTCGGAGGTGCGGATGCTTTATGATAGATTTTTGTCGAAGCAATGAAGGGATACCGGCGTATCTCGGGATCCTTTGGCGGAAATATTCTGTGAAAGATTTGCTGCTGTGAGCGTCAAGAAATTTTTAGAGGCGCCCTTTATATTGTCCGTGATGTTATCTTTGGATTGATTTGATAACGAATAATCAAATTTGAGAGGAGGGAAACAGTTAATGACACAGAGTGATTCCAAGAAGATTATGATCTTCGGTATCATCGGTCTTGCCGGTTCGTTTATGTATTGGGGTGCGGTTGTCGGTTTGATTTTCTCGATCCTCGCGCTCGTCAACTACAAGAAGTTTACGGCGGCGGGTCTTGTCGACAGCAAGGCAAACGTTGGTAAGAAGCTCGGCACAGCGGGTCTTATCATCAGTATCATCATGATCGCGCTCGCGCTCATCCTCACGATCGTATTCTCGATCGCGGCAGGCGTTGCGGTTGCCAACGGTGATGTAAGCATTGTCTACTAAATCGAATCAAAAGACCAAATCGGAAATGCAGCCGGTGACTACAAACGTCATCGGTTGTTTTCTTGTACTTATAATATAATATGTACTGAATAAACGACGAAACGCCGTCGTCGTTTTACCAAAGCACATTTATAAATCTGCTCACGCAAAGAAGCGTTTCTTTGCGTGGTGCGGATATTATATAAAAAAGCTCGGAATATTATTCGCGCGGCGGTCAATAACAGAAGGGAGAGATTTTTTTATGAAAAAGCCAAAAAGAAAAAACGTCCTCAAAAGGGTGATAGCTATTCTTCTTTCTGTTATTATCGGGTTCACGGTTCTGTCAATGGCGGGCTCGGTGGTGATTTTTAAGATCCTCTACGGCAGAAACGAGCTTGCGGGCGAGCTTGAGGTTTCCTATTCGATGATCGACTCCGCGCGCTACCCGCGCCGTCAGCTCGAGATCACCTCGGGCGGCGTAAAGCTTAATTCCTTTGTTTACGGAGAGAGCGACAGCGACGCGGAAGCGCTGGTGATAATCGCTCCCGGAACCAACGACAGCAGCGAGGCTCACCTCGCGGAGATGATGTTCTTTGTCGACAACGGCTGCCGCGTGCTCGCCTACGACGCGACGGGAGTAAAGGACAGCGGCGGCGACGGCACCGTGGGTCTGCAGCAGTCAAAGCTCGATCTCCGGGCGGTGATCGCCTACGCCAATGAAAATATCGGGCTGCCGATCGTGCTCTACGGTCACAGCCTCGGCGGTTACGCGGCGGCTGTCTGCGCGGGCGAAAAGAACGTCAAGGGCGTTATCAGTCTTTCGGGCTTCAATTCTCCCGTGGAAACCATGCACTGCCTCGCCAAGAGATATATCGGGATCGTCGCGGATATCGAGTACCCGTTTTTGTATTTGCAGAATTATTTTGTATTCGGTGAAAACGCCGATCCCAAGGCGGTCGACGTTATTAACTCGGTCGAAACTCCCGTGCTGATCTGCCACGGCAGCCGCGATACGGTCATTGAGTACGACCTCAGCATCTATTCCCACAAGGACGAGATCTCAAATCCCAACGTCGTCTGCGTGAGCATAACCGATGAAAAGCGCAGCCTTCACAGCGGGATGTGGCTTGAGGGGGAGTCGGCGGCTTATCTCAGGGAGAAAAAGCTCGAGTACAAGGAGGTATCGCGGACGATGACGGAGGGCGAGCTGAAGCGCTTCGGAGAAAGCTTCGACGCGGAAAAGGCGACGAGGCTTGACGATTCGTTCATGATGATGCTGCTCGAATTCTGTAAATACGCGCTCGCGCAATAGGTGGTAAATATGGATAAAAAGCAAACGCACAGGGAGATCCGCAGGGTATCGAATTTCTCGTCCCTGCCGATCCTGTTTTATACGGTCACGGTTTTTGTATTCAGCCGGATGATATCGGGGCTTTTTGCCCTGGCGAGGGAGAACGGCGTGCTGCTCACGGGCAGTCAGAAGATGCTCATCGGCTACAGCGTGCAATATTTGGTGATCCTCACGGCTTCTATCGCGCTGCTTTATCTCACGCGCTCCCGCGCGACGGGACTTCGTCCCATGCAGGTGTTCTGCAAGCCGAAACAATCCGCGGGCTGGTGCTTCAAATGGATAGTGATAAGCGCCGCCTTCGTTTACATAGCGAACTTCGTTACCCTGATTTTCACAAATATCCTCCGCGCGCTGGGTCTATCGCCCAAGGAGCCGGAAATGAATTTCAGCGGCAGCGCCTTCGGGATATTTACGATGTTCCTCGTGCTTTCTGTTTTCGCGCCTCTCTGGGAGGAGATGCTTTTCCGCGGCACGGTCTGCCGCCATACCGAGATCATGGGACAGCTTTTCGCGGTCGTCTTTTCGGGGGTGATGTTCGGGCTTTGGCATCAGAATTACGCCCAGCTGCTCTATACCGCCGTGATGGGCTGCTTCGCCGCGTTCATGCTCGTCAGGACGCGCTCGATCTTCCCTTCGCTGATCCTTCATTTCTCGATCAACACCTTGTCGGCGTTCGTTCTTCTCATCACAAAGAAAACGGCTTTGTATTCGGACGTTTCGGATTATCGGGAGCTCGCTGAAAAAATTCTCGGCGATCCCGCGATTTTCATTTTTGACTGCGCCCTGGGGCTTTTCATCCTCGGACTTATGACCGCGGGCGTGATCCTGTTTATTATCGAGCTGGTGAGGAACCGCCGCAGGCGTATATTCAGGGGCGGTATCTTCCCGGTGAACGGTTGGGAAAAGCTCGGCGTTTTTCTGAGCGCGCCCGTGACGGCGATAACGATAGCGGCGTTGACCGCCGGAACGATACTGAGAGCGTTCGGCGTCCTTTGATAATAGAATAAAATGCAATGTACGCGCGAAGCGAAAAAACGCCGCCCCCGAAAAGGGAGCGGCGTTTTGTATTTTATTGATTATTATTCAGCCTTGGCTTCCTCGGGCTTTGTTTCCTCAGCCTTTACTTCCTCAGCCTTTACTTCCTCAGCCTTTACTTCCACAGCCTTTACTTCCTCAGCCTTGGGAGCTTCCTGCGCGGGAGCTTCCTCTTCCTTTGCGGCTTTTCTGGGATTCTTGGAAGCTACCTTCTTGGGCGGCTTTTCGCCGGGAGCTCTCTTCTTCTTGGGCGGCTTCTTGACGGGAGCGGGGAGCTCCTGCTTGAGCTTGTAGTAGCAGACGCCGAGCGGCGGGAGCGTGAGCTCGAAGCAGTAGTCGAGGTCGTGGTTCTTCTCGTCAATGGCGGGGATATCGCCGGGGTTGCCGATGCCGCAGCCGCCGAAGCGCAGATCCTCGGAGTTGAATACCTCCTCATAAATGCCGTATACGGGAACGGCGACCTTGTAGTGCTCGCGGGTGACGGGCTGGAAGTTGCAGACGACCAAAATCTCGCTGCCGTCGTAGGCGATCCTGCGGAACGCGATGATGCTGTTCTGATAGTCGTCGAGGGATACCCAGCGGAAGCCGTTCCAGTCGTAGTCGTTCTCGTGCATCGCGGGAGTATCGCGGTAGAAGGCGTTGGCTGCCTTGAAAAAATCGTTGAGCTGGCGATGCTTCTCGAACTCGAGCAGATTCCACTGGAGCTGCTCGTTGGCGTTCCACTCGTCAAACTGTCCGATCTCGCTGCCCATGAACATGAGCTTCTTGCCCGGGTGAGCGAGCATATAGGTGATGAAGCCTCTTACGCCCTGGAACTTCTGGTTGTAGTCGCCGGGCATTTTATTGATGAGCGAGCCCTTGCCGTAAACTACCTCGTCGTGGGAGATAGGCAGCATGAAGTTCTCGGAGAACGCGTAAACCATGCTGAAGGTGAGGGTGTCGTGATGATAATTTCTCCACAGGGGGTCGAGCGAGATGTAGGAAAGCATATCGTTCATCCAGCCCATGTTCCACTTGTAGTCGAAGCCCAGACCCAGACCCTCGATCGGGTAGCGGGTGACGCTCGGCCACGCGGTGCTCTCCTCGGCGATCATCATTACCTCGGGGTGGAACATGTGAACAACGGTGTTGAGCTTCTGCAGGAAGTCTACCGCGACAAGGTTCTCTCTGCCGCCGTAGGCGTTGGCGACCCACTCGCCGTCCTTGCGGTTGTAGTCGAGATAGAGCATGGAGGCGACAGCGTCGACGCGGATGCCGTCGATATGGTACATATCGATCCAGAACATCGCGGAGGAGATCAAAAAGCTCGTTACCTCATATCTGCCGTAGTTGAAGATGTAGGTGCCCCATTCCTTGTGCTCGCCGATCCTCCAGTCCTCGTACTCATAGCAGCCTGTGCCGTCGAAGCGTCCCAGTCCGTGAGCGTCCTTGGGGAAGTGAGCGGGAACCCAGTCGAGGATGATGCCGATGCCCTCCTGATGGGCGCGGTCAACGAAATACATCAGATCCTTCGGCTCGCCGTAGCGCGAGGTCGCGGCGAAATAGCCCGTTACCTGATAGCCCCAGCTTCCGTCGAAGGGGAACTCGGTGAGAGGCATGAACTCGATGTGGGTGTAACCCATTTCCTTTACATAAGGAATGAGCTCGTCCGCCAGCTTGCGGTAGCTGAACTGATTGCCGTCCTCATACTTGCGCCAGGAGCCGGCGTTTACCTCATAAACGTTGATAGCCTGCTTGTTGTGGGGATGCTCCTTCTTGTAGTCGTACCAAGCGCCGTCGTTCCACTGGTAGCCGTCGATGTAATAAACGCGCGAGGCGTTTTCGGGACGCGTCTGGCAGTGGAAGGCGTAGGGATCGGTTTTCATCAGACGGTCGTTCCAGGGGGTTTCCACGCAGTATTTGTAGCAGGCAAACTCCCATACGCCCTCAATGAACAGCTCCCAGACGCCCGAGTCGGCGATCTTGTACATGAAGTTGGCGTCGGGATTCCAGTCGTTGAAGTCGCCGACAACGGAAACGGATTTCGCGTTCGGCGCCCATACTCTGAATACCACGCCGTTGCGGTTCTCCCAATTTACAAAATGCGAACCGAGAAACTCATAAGCTCTTACGGATTCGCCCTGAAGGAATTGGTCAAGGGGCGGTCTTGTGTCGTTAAGTGAATAAGCCATAGTATACCTCTCTTCTCAAAGGATTTAATTACCGATATTATTTGTAAAACCAATACCTATTCCCTTGCCGAAGGACGGCGCCGCAATAGTATAGTCTTACTGATATTCAATCAAGGCGCGAGCCGCCGATACAGCGGTGCCACCTTATTAATATTATAATACATTTTACCAAAATTACAAGTAGATATTGCAATATTATGTAATAATTTTTTTCTTTTTTACACCGAACGACAGAAACTTTCGTCAACCTGCACAAATCAGAGGCGCGATTTTTGTGAGGTAGTCGGAGGCGCAGGGCTTTGGGCTGTCAAAACCGAGAGCGAGCAGGTCGGAAGCCAGCGCGTCCTTGCCGAGAAACGGGCGCAGGGCTTCGTTTTTCATGCCCTTTGCGAAGGAGGTGACGACCTCCGCGCGGCAGCTTTTGAGCAGAGCGGCGCCCCTTTGATTCATGCACAGCACCCTCGCGTACACCGCCTCCCCTGACTGAAGCTCCTCGGTTATCCCGAGAAAGGCGCAGACGAGCAGCCTTCTCAGCCGCGCGCGGGTGTAGCGTTTGGTTTTAGCGAGCGAGAGGACAGCCTCGACGCTTTCTCCCTCTCTTATCGCCCTGAAAAGCCTGTGCTCAAGCCCCTCGCCGATCTCGGGCAAAGCGGAAAGCTGATCAAGGCTCATCCTTCTGAGCAAGGCGAGGATAGCCCTCTCGAGCAGCTCGGGACGGCAAAGCTCTGACGGAGCCTCGGGCATGAAGGCGTCGGCGTTTTGACCGTTGAGCAGCCTTGAGCGGATAAGCGAGGCGGAGGCAAAGCCTCCGTCAGCCTCCGGGCTGTCGTGGCGCGCTCCCGCCCTTTTTATCGGCAGGGGAGAGATGCCGCTGTTTTTGAGCGCTCGGATATACTCGAGCGCGAGGATGTTGTTCGCGCCCGAAAGGATCCCGGCGATATCCTCGCCCATCACCTCGCCGACAGCTCTTTGAGCCGCGCGTGGATAGTAGTCGCCGCCGCGCATGAGATCGGCTATCCTCGCCCGTACCGCGGGGTCGTTTTCCGAGTCCGCCGCGGCGTTCAGCCTGCTGATATCGTCGTCCTCGCAGCCGAAGGCGAGGTGTTCGACGCAGTCAAACGCCCTGGCGATCCTCACGCCGCCGCGCGCGAACCGATGAGCTCCCGCCGTCGCGTAGACCGTCGGCAGCTCGAGCACCAGGTCGGCGCCGTTTTCCACGGCTATCCTTGCCCTCGTGAATTTATCGCAGACAGCCGCCTCGCCGCGCTGGGTGAAGCTTCCGCTCATCACGGCGATGATTTCCGATCCGACGCGCGAGCTTATCTGCTCCAGAAGGTATTTATGTCCGTTATGAAAGGGATTGAACTCACAAATTACGGCTGTAGCCATTTTTTCCTCCAAAAATAACGCAAATATAAGAGGTTTTTGCAAAAAAAGCTTGCATTGTAAAAAAATTTATAGTATTATATTTGAGTGTGTTTACAGACATTATACAATAACACCGTGCGTAAATCAACAGATAAATGAAGGGATTGAAACCAATGAAAGTGTTAGTAATCAACGCGGGCAGCTCGTCCTTGAAATTTCAGCTCATCGACATGACCGACGAGTCCGTGCTCGCAAAGGGAAACTGTGAGAGAATCGGTACCGAGGGCTCCTTCATCGGCTTTAAGACTGCCGACGGAGAGAAGATCGAGCGCCTCTGTGAGATGAAGAACCATACTCAGGCGTTCGAGGCTGTCAAGGACGCTATCCTCGATCCTCAGTACGGTGCGATCAAGGACCTCAGCGAGGTCAGCGCCATCGGTCACAGAGTAGTACAGGGCGGCGCGTATTTTGACCGCTCGGTGCTCATTACGACTGAGGTGCTCGATAAGATCAAGGAGCTTGCGCCTCTCGCTCCCCTGCACAACCCCGCTCATATCCAGGGCATCAACGCCTGCACCGAGGTTTTCGGCAAGGACGTTCCCCAGGTCGCTGTTTTTGATACTGCGTTCCATCAGACAATGCCCGAGAAGGCGTATATGTACGCTGTTCCCTACGAATATTACGAGAAGCTCGGAGTCAGAAAGTACGGCTTCCACGGCACCTCGCACCGCTATGTCAGCGCGAAAATGGCAGAGCTTATGGGCAAGCCCGCAGAGGAGCTCAAGATCATCACCTGCCATATCGGCAACGGTTCCTCAATCACCGCTGTCAAGGGCGGCAAGGTCATCGACACCACGATGGGTCTTACCCCGCTCGGCGGCTTCATGATGGGCACGCGCTCCGGCTCCCTCGATCCCTCTGTCGTGACCTTCATTGCGGAGAAGGAGGGCATGAGCATTCAGGAGGTTTCCGATATGCTCAACAAGAAGTCCGGTCTGCTCGGCGTTTCGGGCGTATCCTCGGATGACCGCGACGTGACCGCGGCGGAGAATCAGGGCAACCACCGCGCCAAGCTCGCCCACGAAATGCTCTACTATCAGATCGCCCAGTACATCGGCAGCTTTTATGTCGCCCTCGGCGGCTGCGACGCTATCGTGTTTACTGCGGGTCTCGGTGAGAACCAGCCCGCGCTCCGCGAGAACGTCTGCAATTACCTCGAGTGCCTCGGCGTTAAGCTCGACAAGGAAGTAAACAACGCCACCATCCACGGCAGACAGGGCAAGCTCACCGCCGACGATTCCAAGATCCGCGTAGAGCTTATCGCTACCGACGAGGAAATGGTTATCGCGAGAGATACAAGGGATATCGTCGCCGCTCTCTGATAAGTCCGGCCGATTCCCTCCGCGTGAAATACGCGAATAATTTATCAAGGCAAGGCGTGAGCCGCGAATCGTGCGGTGCTGCCTTAAAAAAGAAAAAAATATCGCAGCGCAGACAGGCTTGAATTTCAGCCTGTCTGCCTTTTTTTATGATACAAGGAAATTACGGCGTTTCGTATAATTGTGAACTCAAAAAAACCGCGAAATACAAACTGAAAAAATCCGCGAAAGCTCTTGACAGGGAAGAGAATAGATGATATAATTACATCATCACATGAACAGATATTCATATATTCATGCTTGTAAAGGGTGACGTCTATGGAAAACAGAAATCTACCCGAGCTCGACGTGCTCTTCGACCTTGCCGATTTGTTCAAGGTTTTCGGAGATTCGACGCGGCTGCGCATCATGTGCACGATCTCGAACGAGGAAATGCCGGTGCTGGCTATCGCCGAGGCGCTCGGAATGGAGCAGAGCACGATTTCCCATCAGCTTCGCGTTCTGCGCCAGAACAAGCTGGTTCGCTCGCGCAGGGAGGGAAAGCAGATCTATTATACCCTCGACGACGACCACGTCAAGAAAATCATTGAAATGGGAATAGATCATATTTTGGAGTGAGAGCTATGAAACAAAGCTTTATTCTTGAGAATCTCACCTGCGCTCACTGCGCCTCAAAAATCGAGAGCAGGATCGCCTCGACCGAGGGCTATGAGAATGTCAGCTTTAATTTCGCGACCAAAAAGCTCAGGCTCGAGAGCGAGAGCGAGAACCTTCTCGACGAGCTCCAGGCGATCTGCGACAGCATCGAGGAGGGCGTGACCGTCGTCCGCTTCGGCGAAAACGAGCGCCGCGAGCATGAGCACGACCACCACGGGCACGATCACCATGACCATGACCACAACCACGGGCACGACCACGATCACGGGCATGACCATGCCCACCATGATCACGACGGCTGCTGCTGCGGCGAAGGCTGCCGGAGCGAAAAACCGAAACGCGGTAAGGCGCGCAGAAAGCCCGGTCTGAGCACCGAAAATCTCCTGCTTATCGGCGCGGGTTTATTTGCCGTCATTTCGCTCGTGCTGCACCTCGTCTTTCACGACAGCAAATTTGTCGGCGGGCTGGTGCTCGGTCTGTGCGCGGCGGCGACCTTGATGTCGGGCATTAAGGTCATGGTCAAGGGAGTAAAAAACCTTTTCAAGGGACAAATAGACGAAAATCTTTTGATGACGGTAGCTGTTATAGCCGCCTTCGCGCTCGGAGAATATGTTGAGGCGGCGATGGTTGCGGTGCTCTTTTCTCTGGGCGAGTTTATCGAGGACAGGGCGGTCGAGCGTTCGCGCAGGGATATCGAAAAGCTCTCGCAGATCCGCCCGGACAACGCGATACTTCTTCGCGGCGGCAGAGAGGAGACCGTTCCCGCCCGCGAGGTCGGGGTCGGCTCCGTGATTATAGTCAGACCTCACGAGCGCGTCCCGCTTGACGGTGAGATAATCGAGGGCGGCGGTATGCTCGACGTCTCCGCGCTGACCGGAGAAAGCGTTCCGCAGGGCGTCGCGGTCGGCGACGCGGTCATGAGCGGAGCGGTGAACGGCGAGGGGCTGCTCAAGCTCCGCACCACAAAGGAATTCGGCGAGAGCACAGCCTCCAGGATTCTTTCTATGGTCGAGGACGCGGCTGCTCAGAAGGGCGGCAGCGAGCGGTTCATCACCCGCTTCGCGTCGGTCTATACGCCGGTCATGATAGGAATTTCGGTTCTTATCGCCGTTTTGCCCCCGCTTCTGGGGTGGGGAGAATGGTCCCGGTGGATCTATAACGCGCTGGTGGTGCTTGTCGCCTCCTGTCCCTGCGCCATTGTGATCTCGGTGCCGCTCTCCTACTACGCGGGAATAGGCGCGGCGTCGCGCCGGGGAGTGCTGATAAAGGGCGGAAAATACCTCGAGGCGCTTGCCCGAACCGAGGCTGTCGGCTTTGACAAGACCGGGACCCTGACAACGGGACAGTTAATGATAAACAAGGTTTATTCCTTTGAAGAATATTCGGAGAGCGATATCCTCGGGCTTGCCTCAGCCTGCGAGAGGTATTCCGACCATCCCATAGCGCGGGCTCTCAAGCGCGGCGGTGAAGGAGTCGAGCTTGAGGAATACCGCGAGGTCGCGGGCTGCGGAGTGAGCGCGAGGTACAAGGGAAAGCTGCTCGTCTGCGGCAACGAGAAGGCGCTTAGCGGTGAGCTTCCCGCCGCCGCCCCGGACGCGAACGTTTTTCTGGTTTACGACGGAAGGCTTATCGGCGCGATCGCGCTTGAGGATGAGCCGCGTCCCGAGTCGGCGGACACGATACGGGCGCTTAAAAAAATGAAGATAAAAACCGTCATGCTCACGGGCGACAGCAAACGCAAGGCGGAGCAGACCGCGCGGCTGCTCGGGATCTCCGATTTCGAGGCGGAGCTCATGCCGGAGAAAAAGCTCGAATATATCAGCCGCCTTAAAAAGCGCGCCAAATCCGTTTGCTTTGTCGGAGACGGCATCAACGACGCGCCGGTGCTCGCGGCGAGCGACTGCGGCGTGGCTATGGGACTCGGCAGCGAGGCGGCGATCGAGGCGGCGGACGCGGTGCTTTCCTCGGGTACGCCCGCTCAGCTTCCGGAGGCGATAAGATCCTCGAAGCGGGCGATGCGCACCATCTATTCAAATATTATCTTCGCCCTCGCCGTAAAGCTCGCCGTGATAGTCCTCGCCTGCTTCGGGCTGGCGGCGATTTGGATGTCCGTGCTGGCGGATACGGGAGTATGCGTGATCTGCGTGCTCTGCGCCGCGCGGCTGTTAAGGACGCGAAAGGCGTAATACTATTCTCAATTAATAGACCTTAAATCAGATGTCAGCGGGATTCAACGCGACAGATGTTACCGGGTTTTATTAGAAGATAATATTCAAAGCAAGCAATTTGCACAAACAAAAACGCGGGCAGAAATGAAGCTGTTCGCGTTTTGCAGGTTTATCTTTGTGAATCTTGAATAATTGAGCTTCCGCTAATTTGTGCAAAGCGTAAAAATCAAGGCAAATCTCGGTCGGTTTAACCAAATTCAAGGCTCGAAAATTTGTTATTTAGCTAGTATACTAAACGATAATTTTATTGTATAATATACACAGCGAAGTATAATCCGAGCAATATCCGAAAGGAGATCATAATATGAAATACGAAAATGTCCTAGCCGAGAGATCTAACAAGATAATTTACCGCGACGGCGACCTTGCCGTTAAGGTGTTTGACGAGTCCTTCCCTAAGTCCGATATCCTCAACGAGGCGCTTAATCAGGCGCGTATCGAGGAGACCGGGCTGAATATTCCGAAGATCCAGGAGGTCACCAAGATCGACGGAAAATGGGCGATCATCTCCGACTATATCGAGGGCAAGACCCTCGCGCAGCTCATGGAGGAGAACCCCGACAAGCTCGACGAGTACCTCAACCTTTTTGTTGATATCCAGCTCGAGATCCTCAGCAAAAAATGCCCTCTGCTCAAGCGCCTCAAGGACAAGATGCAGGACAAGATCAGCCAGACCGACCTCGACGCCACCACGCGCTACGAGCTTCACACCCGCATAGCCTCGATGAAGAAGCACAACAAGGTCTGCCACGGCGATTTTAACCCGAGCAATATCATCATCACCCCCGAGGGAGTGCCTTATATCCTCGACTGGGCGCACGCGACCCAGGGCAACGGTGCCGCGGACGCCGCGCGCACCTATTTGACCTTCGTGCTCAAGGGTCAGAAGGAGCTGGGCGAGAAATACTTAAAACTCTACTGCGAGAAGAGCGACACCGCGAGGCAGTATATCGACCGCTGGATGCCGATCGTCGCCGCCTCCCAGTCCGTCAAGGGCAAGCCCGAGGAGAGAGAGCTTCTGCTTTCTTGGGCAAGCGTCTGCGAGTACGAATAACAGCAAATAATTCCGTATCAGAATTAAAAAACGTCCGATCAGTCGTCGGGCGTTTTTGTTTTGTCCCCGCCGCGCTCAGGCGGGAGCTTGGGATGGCGATATGCGGGCGCTCCTATTTCAGCTTTTCCCTGAGCAGGGCGAGGAGCTTTTTTTCTCTGCGGCTGACCTGCACCTGAGTCATTCCGAGCGAGCGGGCGGTCTCGCACTGGGTTTTTCCGAGGTAGTAGCGCAGATTTATCAGCGCCCTGTCCTTTTCCTCGAGGGTATCTATCGCGCCGCGCAGGGTCAGCCTTTCGGAGATCTCGTACTGGATATCGGGAGCGGGAAGCTCAAGGGCGCCGCATTCCCCGTCCTCTGAGCTCAGAGAGACCGGTATTCGCGCGGCGGAGATCGCCTCGCTTATTTCCTCCGGCGTGACTGAGAGCCTTTCGGCAAGCTGTGAGACCGTCAGCTCAGAGCCGCTTTCCAGACGGCTTTCGTTGTTGAGTCTCGCGATTTTCATCGAAAGCTCGCGCAGGCTCCTGCTGACCTTGACCGTCCCGCCGTCGCGGAACAGCCTCTTGATTTCTCCGACAATAACCGGGAAGGCGTAGGTCGAAAAGCGCAGCCCCCTGCTCTCGTCAAAGTTTTTGAGCGCCTTGCTCAGTCCGAGGCAGCCCGCGGAGTACAGCTCCTCGTATTCGACGCCCTTTCCCGAAAAGCGCTTGCAGCAGGCGTGAACAAGACCGAGGTGCGACCTCGCGAGCTCGTCCTGTCGCGCGGCGTCAGGCATTTCCGAGCCGCTTTTCGAGGGTAACGGCAGTTCCCTTTCCGGGCTTTGAGCTGACGCGCACCCTGTCGCAAAAGCTCTGCATTACCGCGAAGCCCAGACCCGCGCGCTCCTCCTCGGGCGCGGTCGTAAAGAGCGGCTCCATCGCGCGCTCGATATCCTCTATCCCTTCGCCCTTGTCGCGGATCTTTATTATCACCCGCTTGTCCTCGAGGATCTTTCCGCTCAGATAAACCGTGCCGCCCTGTCTTCTGTAGGCGTGGACTATGCAGTTGGTCACCGCCTCGGAAACGGCGGTTTTCAGATCTGTCAGCTCTCCCACGGTCGGGTCCAGCGCGGTGATGAACGACGAGACCACCCCGCGGGCGAACGCCTCGTTCACGCTCTTTGAGGGAAAGCTGAGCTTCATCTCGTTTGTTATCTTCATCCCAGCACCCCCAGACGTTCAAGCCCCGATATGGCGAAGATTTTGTAGATGCTCTGAGGGATATTGACCACCGACAGCCTGCCGCCGAGCAGCCGCATACAGCGGTAGCGCCCGAGCACCAGACCCACGCCCGAGGAATCCATGAAGCTCACCCTTGAGAAGTCGAGCGTGAGCTGGCAGGGACGCAGGGCTGAAACCGCGCCGTCCAGCTGGGCGCGGATGTTTGCCGCCGCGTCGTGGTCGAGCTCTCCTGTTATGTAGGCGGTGAGAGCGCCGTCATGATAATCGGTTTGCAGCATATTTTACCTTTCCTTTCGTATTGATAATAATATGATACCTTGAACGTCGGGAAAAATATGCCGAAAACGGGCGCGAAAAAATAATCCTGTCTTGAAATAAACTCCTTTGGCTTATGCCGCGTTATATTTTTAATGCGGTTTGATTGAAAACAGAAAAAAACGTCCGGAGCGCTCCGGACGTTTGATGATGAATAATTGATCTGTTTACTGAGGAACCGTTTCCTCGATTTTGTTTACGGTTATGATAAAGTTGTATTCTCCGTTTTCCTCCTCGGAAACGGCGTTGAATTCGTACTCCTCAAAACGGTTTCCCGTATATATCGCGAACTGCTCGACCGCGGCGGTAACGAGCTTGTCGCAGTAATCGTTAAAGGAGGCGTCCGAGGTATCGGAGGAGGTTTTAATGACGAAGCTCGAGCCGCTGAGCGAGGAGTTGAGCGTCATTCCGAGCATAGTGCCCCTGCCGATGATCTCGTCAAGCCAGCGGGAGACGTTTTCGGGAGTGCACAGCTCCTTGTGGGGAAGAACGGTGTCGTCGGTGACGACAGCCGACACGACCTTGACCCTGCAAATCGCCGTTTTTCCGTTGTGGGAGGTGACGGTGACAGTGCTTTCGCCCTCGCTCTTCGCGGTGACGGTGACGGTCTTTGAGGCTGTTTTTACGCTGACCGCGCTGCCCGAGGCGTCCGCCTTGAGGGTTTTGATCGCCGCGTTCTCGGGGTCGAAGGAAACCTTCAGCTCCGCGCTTTCACCCTTGACAAGCGTAAGCGAATCCTCGCTGAGCCTGATCTCCCTGACGGCGAGAGAATTGATCTCGTTGAGCATATTCTGCTGTATCGTGCCGAGATTCGGGTTGACGTTGCGCGAGGTGATGTCGTCGGGCGGGATGTTCCTGCGGACCGAGCGGGTCGCGGAGGCGGTTGTGGGGTTGACCGTATGAGTGACCCTTCTTACCGTGGTCGTAGGCTGAACGGTCGGGGAGGTGGGCTTTGTGGGCGAGGTCGACGAAGCCGCGGAGGAGGGGATCGTTTCATTCGCCCGGGTCGCGCGCGTCTCTGTGACCGCCGGGATCGTAGTTACTGCTTTTTTCTTGGTCTTTCTTTCTCCGACGCAGCCGCTCAGGACGGCGGCGAGCACGGCAAAGGCAAGAACAGCGGATAATATTCTTTTCATATACCAAACCTTTTCCTTATGCTTTTTCAAGCACGTTTGTTATTTTGTTTCTCGGGATCGAGAAGGCGACGTTGTTTGCGTGGTCGCCGACTCTTTCGAGGATAGTCAGCATATCGAGGAAAACCGTGCCGTTCTCCGCGCTGCATTCGTTGCTGTTCATTCTTACGATATGGTTGTTTTTGTAGCGCCTTACATGGCTGTCGAGCGAGCTTTCGGTCTCGATAACGGATTTGGCGAGGTTGAAGTCGACCTTCTGATCGTTGAACATCTTAAAGCCCTCGTCGATCAGCTTGGTGCACATTTCGTCAAGGCGGTGAAGCTCGTGCATCGCCGAGTCCGAGAAGGTCATTTTGTTGTCGATCATCTCCTTGGCGTGCTCGATTATGTTTTCGGCGTGGTCGCCGATGCGTTCAAGATCCTGGATAGCCGAGTACATGACGCCCATGGTTTTGCGGTCGCTGTCGAGGATGTCAAGACCGTTGATTTTAACGATATAACGCGTTATCTCATTCGTCAGGAAGTCGATGACCTTTTCATTCTCGTGGACCTTGTCAAACAGCTTCTGGTCGCGCTCAAAGAACGCCTTCATTGCGTAGGCGTAATTCTTGCGGGCAAGCTCGCTGAGGCGCTTGCATTCGTTCTCTACCTGCAATACCGCCATAGGAGGGGTCTTGAGGATACGGCTGTCGAGATAGACGGTTTCCATCCTCTCCTTTTCCTCGTTGACGTCCTTGATTATCAGCTTGGTGAGCTTGATGATGGGAGTGGAGAGAGGCAGGAAAACGATGGTGCGCATCACGTTGAAGGCGATATGAACGCCCGAGATCTGCGCGGCGGTGTTGCCTTTGAGGAAGGGGATCGAGCCGATCATACCCTCGACGGAAACTCCGGGGATGGCGTCAACCGACATGATGACGCCCGAGAAGAGGAGCGCCGCGAACAAGCTCGTGAGGAAGTTGGAGAGGGCTACCTGCTTTGACTCGCGGTTCGCGCCCGCCGCCGAGAGGAATACGGGCATACAGGCGCCGACGTTCATGCCGAAGATGATGTAGATGCACTGATCGAGGCTGACAACGCCGCTCATGCCCAGCGCCATCAGGATACCGACCGAGGCGGAGGAGCTCTGGACTATTCCCGTGAATACCATACCGACGAGAAGTCCGATGATCGGGTTCGACATGGTCGAGACGGTGTTTGCGAAAAAGGCGGATTCCTTGAGGAAGTCAAAGTTCTGGCTCATGAGATCCATGCCCATGAACAGGATGCCGAAGCCCGCCATGATCTGACCGTAGTAGCGGTAGTTGTTCTTCTTGGCGAAGGTGATGACCGCCGCTCCCGCGAAGGTGAATATCGGCACGAAAGCCTTGATATCAATAGACAGCAGCAGCGAGGTCGCGGTGGTACCGATCTTTGAACCGAAGAGGATTCCTATACTCTGGTAGATGTCCATAAGCCCCGCGTTCACAAAGCCGACCACCATCGCGTCGGTCGCGGAGGAGCTTTGGATGACCGCGGTGACAAGCACGCCGACAAGCATGGCGATAAACTTATTGCTGGTGATCTTCTGGAGCATTTTTCTCAGCTTGTTACCTGCCGCGAGCTCAAGGCCTTCGCCCATGTACTTCATACCGATCAGGAAAAGACCCAAGCCGCCCAGAACCATTATGACCTTTAACATGATGTCGTAACCGTTCATAAATAACCATCCCATCCTGCCGCCCCTTTGCGGCGCATTAGCTAATTTTTTGCTTTTGTAAGGCATATCGCGGAACGTCCGCGTATACATGTCAATTATAGCACACTTCTTGCGATTTTTCTACAATTTTATTGCATTTTTAAAAAATAAATTTTGAGGCGATACCGCATGATCCGGGCGCGCGGATCGAGTGGAGGGTTTTTCGTCAGGGCGCACAAAGGCGCATAAATAAATTGAGGTAAGGCTGACGCCTTGTGGAAATTTCCGGGCAGATTGACGGAATTAAAAAGCCAAGGCGCGCCCCGATAATTGCGCGGCGCTGCCTTATTAACATATTTCTTGACTTTCTGTCCGCTCTGGTGTATATTTATGATAATAAAAATGTCGAAAATTGCGATACGGATACCGATCGCCGAGCGGAAAAGCCCCGGGCATTTCGCGTTATCGGCGCGGGAAAGGAAAGGTATTATGAAAACAAAGAGGTTGATTGCGCTCGCGTCCGCGATCTGCGCGCTCTGTCTGATTTTTTCGGGCTGCGGCAGCGGCGGCACGGCGTCTCCGGAAACGACTCAGGCGGCGACTCAGGCTGAAACGGTCAAGCCGAAAACCACGGTCGACGCCTCATGGTTCGACGACGCGGTGTTTGTGGGCGACAGCGTGACGCTGGCTCTCAGCTACTACTGCGCCGATAACCCCGACGCGCTCGGAAAGGCTCAGTTCTTCTGCGCGGGTTCTCTGGGCTACGGCTCGGCGCTCTGGGCGCTCGACGATCCCGAGGCTGTCCATCCCTACTACCGCGGAGAGGTCCATCTGACGGAGGACTGCGCGCTGGTCACGGGAGCCGACAAGGTTTTTGTCATGCTGGGTATCAACGATCTCGGACTTTACGGGATCGACGACACCCTCAAGAATTTCAAGACCCTGCTTTTGAATATCAACTCGAAATCCCCCGGCGCGAAAATATATGTCCAGTCTGTGACCCCTATGATAGACGGCAAGGAGTACGAATCCCTCACCAATGAGATGATCAGGGAATTCAACTCAAAGCTCAAGGCAGCCTGCGACGCCTCGGAAATCCCTTATCTTGATATTTACGGCGTCGTTGCCGACGAGGAAGGCTTCCTGCGCGACGACTACTGCGGAGATCCCGACGCAATGGGAATCCACTTTACGGACGCCGCCTGCGAGCTCTGGACAAAGTATCTGAAGGAGAATGTACAATGAAAAGAACGATAGCCGCCGTTCTCGCCGCTCTTACCCTGCTGATCTCGGGCTGCGCGGGCAGCTCGGCAAAGGAGCTGGGCGCGGTATTTGAGGATATCAAGGCGGAGGTGAGCTTTGAGAGCTTCAGGGAATACGCCTCCAAGGACGAGCTTTTGAATTTTTACGGCATAGAAGCCGACGACGTGCTCGAGTTTGCCGGCGGAGTGAATACCACCGGAGTCGCTCAGGAGGAGATAATCCTCATAAGGGCAAAGGACGGCGAGGCGGCTGACAGGATCAAGACCTCGCTCGACAACCGCTACAACGCGAAGCTCAGCCAGAACAGGAACTACAACGCCGAGCAGGCGGAGATGATCGAAAAATGCCGCGTGGAGCAGGACGGAAGCTACGTTTCCATGATCGTTTCTCCGAACGCGGAAAGGATCACCGAGATATACAAGAAGGAAACAGGAAAACAATAACGATCCGACAGGAGTGAGCTTTTATGAAGATCAGAAGAATGATCGGCGCGGCAGCGGTGATACTGCTCTCGCTGTGCCTCGTTTTCGCTTCGGGCTGCGGCGAGTTTTTCAACGAGCAGGGAATCGAGATCACTGTTCCCGACATCGAGCTGCCCGATATCACGATCCCGGATATCACTATTCCAAAGGTCACGATCCCGGAAGTCACCATTCCGGATATCACTATTCCAAAGGTCACGATCCCCGATTTTGGGGAGAAGGACGAAAGCTCCGGGACTTCCGGTAACGAGTCCTCCGGCAATTACTCAATGGCGGATATCGGAAAGCTCAAAAACACCGAAAACTTCGCCAAGGGAGCGATCGAGCACATATTCGACGGCACGATCAACAAAAAGGGCAAGGCGACGGGCTACCACTACGCGGGCGTTTACGACAGCAAGGGCAGCATCATCTCGGGCACCGAGAGCGAGCCCGACGAAAACGGCGTATACACCGCTAAGGTCAAGGTCCTAAACGTGAAAAAGAACGGCTTCTCGTCCTTCTATCCCGACAGCTGGACTCCTCAGCAGGTGGTTGACGCGATAAACACCGCCTACGATTACGCTCTCGCGAAAAAGAGCAGGAGCGGCGACCTGTGGATAGGCTACTGCAAGGATATCGAAATTGATATGTATCTCAATAACAGCAAAAAAATCACGACCGCTTTTCCGGTATACGAGGGGGATTAAGCTATGATAAAGTACAAAATCAAGTATATCGAGGGCGACCATCCGCTTGCGGCTGTGGAATTTGAGGACGAAAAATACAAAATGCTCGGCGAGTTCATGCTCGCGGAGAGGAGCTTCCGCAGGGATATCCTCGGCATCGTCAACGAGGTCGATCTGGGCTTGAGCTACAAGGAGTATTTCAGCGGCAACGTATACACCCTCATGGTAACTCCCGAGAGCTGCGTTCTCACCAACGATCTAGACGAGGACGCGCCGTCGCTCAAGGTCGACACCCCGGAGTTCAAGAAGATTTTTCTCGATTATATGTACGCCCTGCGCGAGCTCAGCGTCAAGGAGAAAATGAGCAGGCACGGCAGAACGGAATAAAGGAATAAAGCGGCGTCAGTCGGGCAGACAGCCGGGAGCTTATCCGGGCGGCGTCTGTCCGGCTTTTCTGCGGCTGCGGGCTTTGCGACTGAATAATACTAAACTCAAATAAAAAATAGACAATCTTTGCGGTCTGTCCTTGCAAGGCGACAGCCTTGCGGCGTCCTTCGCCTCGTCTTGCGAAAAATATCCTCGCAAATCTTTGTCCACTTTTTATCTGAGATTAGTATAAAAAACAAAATTTAATAAACAAAGCTGCCGCCGCCCGCATAAAATAGCTCTTGCAAGATGTCGGTTTTTATGATAAACTATGATTCGGCAAATGAGCAGCAATTATGGAGTAAGAAAAACTGTAAGGAAACGAGGTAATTTTATGGCAGAGATCAGGGCTTTTCGCGGAATGAGATACGCGCAGAGCGCGGGGGACATTTCACAGCTGTGCTGTCCTCCCTACGACATCATCAGCGAGGAGGAGCGCAAGGCGTTCCTCAAGCAGAACGAGCACAATGTTATCCGTCTGGAGCTTCCCCGTGAGGGCGAGGATGTTTACGCCGAGGCTGCGGACGTTCTCAACCGCTGGAGAGACAGCGGCGTGCTGATCCACGAGGATAAGCCCGCTATCTATATCTATGAGGAGGAGTTCAACGCCTACAACACCAGAAAAAAGATCAAGGGCATCATCGCCAGAGTCAAGCTCGAGGAATTTTCAAAGGGCGTTATTCTCCCTCATGAGTTCACTCTCTCAAAGGCAAAGGCGGACAGAATGAATCTGATGAAGGCGACAAACTGCAATTTCAGCCAGATTTACGCCCTCTATATGGACGAGGAGCACACCACGCTCTCGACCGTCGACGCGCTTTCTCAGGGCGAGCCCGCGGCGAAATTCACTGACAGCGACCGCATAACCCACCGTCTTTGGATCGTCACCGACGAGGCGGCTATCGCAAAGCTCTGCGCCGACTTCAACGACAGGAAGCTTTATATCGCGGACGGTCACCACCGCTACGAAACCGCCCTCAACTACCGCGACTACTGCCGCGAAAACGGAATATCCAAGGAGGGCGATCCTCAGGATTATCAGATGATCTTCCTGATTGATATGCAGCATCCGGGTCTGGTCGTATTCCCGACCCACCGCATGGTGCGCGATCTGAAGGATTTTGACAAAAACGCCGTCCTCGACGCCTGCCGCGAGAATTTTGAGATAACCGCCTTCAAGGAGACCTCTCAGCTCAACGCCAAGCTCAAGGAGCAGTATAAGGCGGGCAACAAGGCTTTTGCCTTCTACTGCGGCAAGGGCGAGTGGTACCTGCTCAAGCTCAGGGATCTCGCCGTGATGAGCGAGGCGCTTCCCGACCTCAGCCCCGCGTCCCGGCAGCTCGACGTCAGCGTGCTCCATACTCTTGTTCTTGAGCGCGCTTTGGGCATCGACAAGGAAAACATGGCTAATCAGATCAACCTCACCTACACCAAGTTCTTTGACGAGGCGATAACAGCCGTTGACAGGGGAGATTTCCAGTGCTCCTTCCTGCTCAATCCCACAAGGGTGACAGAGATCCGCGACGTTGCCGCCGAGGGCGAGAAAATGCCCCAGAAATCGACCTATTTCTATCCCAAGATGATCACGGGCATGGTAATGAACGATTTGAGCATATAATTATGAATAAAAGCAGGACGGCTCAAGGCTCCGAAGAGAATGAGTCGTCCTGCTTATTTTTTTGTGATAAACTGCTTGCTTATCGGAAATCGCCCGATCTCGCCTTTTAGCGCGGCGGGAGTAACGGCGGCGGACAAAAGACCGCTCGGGAGCGCTCAGCTGTTCTTGCCGACCGCCGAAAGGATCCTTTCGACCGTTTCCTCAATGCAGCCGCCGGTGCCGACCGTCAGATCGGCGTATTTTTGGTAGAGGGGAAGCCGCTGCGCATAGACGTCGGCGAGGGTCTCGTGAGGGCGGAAGGCGATCCCGCGCGTGGTGATGTTAGTCACCCTCCGCTCGATCTCCTCAAGGGGAACGTCGATGAATACGACCGTTCCCAGCTCTCCGAGGTGCTCCATAGCGCGTTTTGAGAGCGCCATCGAGCCTCCCGTGGCGACGACGGTATATTCGCAGTCGAGCGTGCTGCCGACCTCCTCCTCGAGCGCGAGAAAATAGTCGAGCCCCTCGGCGTTTAGGATGCCCTGCAGGTTGTCGCCCGCTCTGCGGCTTATTATCAGGTCGGTATCGACAAAGGAAAAGCCCAGCGCCTTAGCCAGAAGTACGCCCAGCGTGCTCTTGCCGCTGCCCGGCATTCCGATCAGAATTATATTGTTTTTCAAATAAAACAACCACCGTTTAATAAATTGAGTTTATTATAAAGGATTTTTTTGGAGCGTTCGATACGGTCGATCGAACGCTCCTTTTTAGGATGCTGATTTTTCAAGAATCATCAAAGGATCCTGATGTTGAGCGAGTCGGTGCTCGAGGTCGGCACGGTCTTGTTGGAGGAGAGCACAACGACGGTGTCGCCGCGGTGGACGTAGCCTGTGCTCAGAGCCTTGTCCATAGCCTGTTCGGTGATATCGTCGGAGTTCATGAGCTCCTCGCCCACGAGGGCGGTGATGCCCCAGTTGAGGCAGAGCTTCTTGCAGACCATCTCGCTGGTTACGACCGCGATAACGGGAACGTCCGGGCGGTAGTGGACCATCGCCCTCGCGACCTTTCCCGTCGCGCTCTCGACGATTATCGCCTTTGCGCCGACCTCCTTGGCGATATTCTTCGCCGCGAGGCAGATGCTTCCTCTGAAAACGTTGTCGTCCTTGATGCCGTATTTGCTGACATAGCTTTGCAGCGCCGCGAATTCGCCGTTGCTCTCCGCCTCGCTGCATATCGCGTCAAGCGCCTTGACGCTCTCGACGGGGTATTTGCCGGCGGCGGATTCTCCCGAAAGCATTACCGCGCTGGTGCCGTCGTAAACGGCGTTCGCTACGTCGCTGATCTCCGCTCTTGTCGGGCGGGGAGAGGTCGTCATGCTCTCGAGCATCTGGGTCGCGGTGATAACATATTTGCCCTTGGCGACGCACATTCTGATGAGCTTCTTCTGGATCTCGGGCAGCTTGATGAAGGGGATCTCAACGCCCATATCGCCTCTGGCAACCATGATGCCGTCGGCGTAGTCGGTTATGAGCTCCATATCGTCAACGCCGCTCTGGTTCTCGATCTTGGCGATTATCTCAACGTGCTCGTAGCCCAGGCTGTCGATGAAGTCGCGCAGGGTCCTCACGTCCTCGTGAGTGCGCACGAAGGAGGCGGCGACGACGTTCGCGCCGTGCTCGAGTCCGAATTCGATATCGCGCCTGTCCTGAGCGCTGACGTAGGGCATGTTGATGTGATAGCCGGGGATGTTGATGCTCTTGCGGTTCTTGAGGAAGCCTCCTCTGCATACCTTGCAGACGATCCTGTCGGGATAGACCGCTTTGACGTTCATCGAGATCATGCCGTCGTCAAAGAGCATCTCTCTGCCGATAGCGCTGCTGCCCTCGCTGTAGAAAATATCTACCAGCTTGGGATAGGAGAGAGCCACGCCCTCGCTGTCGCCCTGCTCCTTCTGCTTATAAAGCGTGAACTCCGCGCCGTCGGCAACCTCGGCGCCGCCGCCCTCGAAGGTGGTGACGCGAACCTCGGGTCCTTTTGTGTCGAGCAGGATGGCGATGTTCTTTCCGCTTTCCTTTATCGCCGCGTGGATCTCCGCGAAGGTGCCCTCGAGTACCGAATAGTCGCCGTGCGACATATTGATTCGGGCGACGTTCATGCCCGCGTCTATCATTCTGAGCAGCATTTCCTTATTGTTGCAGGCGGGACCCACCGTGCATACGATTTTGGTTTTCCTCATTTAGTTTCAACCCCTTTTTGTTTGATTGTTAATAGCCGGATTAAACAAAATATTCCGATTTCATTATAGTATATTATAATAAAATTTGCAAGAGCTTTCAAAAATAATTAGTCAGTTATTCAATAATAATTAGCCGGTCGTTTGCCGCGGAGGGCGGCAAAAGCCGGACGGACGAGGCTTGCTGTCCGCCTGATCTTCCGTCCGGCTTTATTTCCGGATTTTTCCCGGCTTTTCCCGGGCGTCGGATCAAGGCGATACCGCATGATCCAAGCAAGCCGCGCGCCGCGAATTGTGCGGTGCTGCCTTAGGCGCTTCCTTAGGTGCTGCCTTAAAAATGTTTGATTGTTTTCATTTTATCACACCGATTTCACAGTATCATGCCCAAAGTGTGAAATTTTTGAGAATTTTTTGTTTCATCTTTATTTTTTCAAAATGATTTGTTATAATATTATCGTGAAAATAGGCATAATTTGTGTCTTGAAAAATGAACATAAGGAAGTGCTTCACGATGGACAAAAACAAGCTCATTCTTAACGCGGCGGTAGTTTCGATGCTTGCTGCCGCCATGCTCTCGGCGAGCGTTCTTACGGGCTGCGGCAACGGCTCCGACACGAAGGAAACAAAGGTTGTGACCGAGACACAGATTGTGACCCGCGTAGTCACCAAGACCGGGGCGGCGACCGAGGGAACCGAGGCGAAGAGCGGTCAGGAGACGACGGCGGCAGCCGAGAAGAAGGAAACCGAGAAAAAAGAGACCGAGAAGAAGGAAAACTCCGGCGGCGAAAGCCAAAACAACGGCTCAAATAATAACGGCGAAAGCAATAATTCGTCCGGCGGCGAGAACGACAACAGGATCTCCGGCAAGAGTGAGGGCGAAAACAAGGGCAGCGGCGGCTCGCTGGTAAAGAACCCGACCCCGAACCTCGACTCAAACAGCACAAAGAACGAGGTCGCGGACAACAGCGGCTACAAGTCGGACAACAAGACCCTCAAGATCGACGGCAAGGAATACAAGGTCGGCGATAAGGTGACGATCGTATATTATCTCTCCTATCCCTCGAAATTCATAAATTACCAGGGCTTTATCGACTACGACGGCAAATGCCTCAAGCCCGTCGAATTCGAGATGCTCGGCTCTGCTTCAAGCGGATGCATCAACAATATCGACGAAAATTTACAGCGCCTGTATTTCAACGGCTCAAGGCTCGCGGGCTATCACTACGAGAACGGCGGCGAGTTCATGTACGTCACCTTTGAGGTAGTAGGCGGCGGCGAGGCTTCTCCCAAGCAGTATTGGGAGGTCGCCAGCGACATGGACGGCAATTCCATCCTCAACGACCCCAAGCTTGTGCTGACGTATTCTTATCAGTGACCTCAGGGCGGCTGAAAGCGACGCCGCGCCGATGGATCAAAAATCAAATAGGCAAAAAAACGGGACTGACCATGAAAAAGCATCGTCAGTCCCGTTTTTGGTGCGCCCGACGGCGCACGTTTCTAAAGGGTGAAAGTCCCGAATCCGCCCGACAGCGGGAAGGATATAGCCGAACACCAAGGGTGTCCGCCG
>CACYIC010000010.1 GCA_902774325.1 uncultured Ruminococcus sp. | reverse complement strand
ACGACTTAGTAGAGATAGTTAAGATCCTTCGCGCACCCGGAGGCTGTCCCTGGGACAGGGAGCAGACCCACCGGTCGATCCGCAAGAATTTCATCGAGGAGACCTACGAGGCTATCGAGGCGATCGACACCGGAAATACCGATTTGATGCGCGAGGAGCTGGGAGACGTTTTGCTTCAGGTCGCGCTTCATTCAGAGATGGAGAGCGAAGCGGGAAACTTCGACCTCAACGATGTTGTCGACGAGCTGTGCAAAAAGCTTGTGATCCGTCATCCTCATGTTTTCGGAGATAAGTCAGCCGAGAACAGCGAGGAGGCTCTCGATAATTGGGACGCCGTAAAGATGGAAACCAAGGCTCAGAAAACCGTGACCGACTCAATGGAGAGCATCTCCAGGGCGCTTCCCGCTCTGATGCGAAGTGAAAAAATCCAGAAAAAGTCCGCGAAGGTGGGCTTTGACTGGGAAACCGTTGAGGGCGCGATGAATAAGCTTTCCGAGGAGGTAAGCGAGCTCAAGGTAGCTATCGCTCACGGCGGCTATTCAAATCAGCGCGAGGAGATAGGCGACGTGCTTTTCTCGGTCGTTAATGTTTCGCGCTATCTCGGCATTGACAGCGAAGAAGCGCTTTATCTTGCCGAAGAAAAGTTTATCTGCCGTTTTTCAATGGTCGAGGAGCTTGCCGCGGAGCGCGGTATCGACATGAAAAACGCCCCATTGTCAGAACTTGATTCCCTTTGGGATGAAGTTAAAAATAAATTAAGAAAAAAAGTTTAACGGAGGTATTTTATTATGAAAAAAACAGAACTTGTTGCGGTTATCGCCGAGCAGACCGGTCTTTCCAAGAAGGACGCTGACAAGGCTCTTACCGTTGCTCTCGATACAATCATCAAGGCTGTTGCCGAGGGCGACAAGATCCAGCTCACAGGCTTCGGTACTTTTGAGCAGCGTCAGAGAAACGCCAGAACAGGCGTAGATCCCAGAACCGGCAACTCGATCGAGATCCCCGCTTCCAAGGTTCCCGCTTTCAAGGCAGGCAAGGGCTTCAAGGATATCGTTAATCAGTAATTTTTTGAATTAAGGGCCGAGTTTTCGGCTCTTTTATTCTTTATGCGGATTCCTGATTCTTAACATTGTTTTTTTTGGAGGAAAAAATGAGATTGGATAAATATCTAAAGGTGTCGCGCCTGATAAAGCGCAGAACCGTCGCGAACGAGGCGTGCGACGCAGGAAGGGTCGCGGTCAACGGCAAGGTGCAGCGCGCGTCCTACGACGTCAAGGTCGGGGATGAAATCGAAATAACTCTCGGCGCCAAAAGCGTGAGGATCCGCGTGACCGACGTCAGAGATGTCGTGCGCAAGGAGGACGCGGCAACGATGTATGAGGCGATATAACAAATCAGATAAGGTCCCCGCCTCTATAGGCGGCGCCCATTATCTGAATTCAGTGGCGGGATACGATCCCCCAACTGAATTCGCAGTGCCGCGCACTGCTTGCTCTGATAAAAGCAAAGCTTTGAACGCCTGAAACAGAATAATTAAGAGATCGTCTCCATATATCTTATTAGACCTATTGATATTCGGAGATGATTTTATGAGTGAGCTTCCAAAGAACAAGCGCCATTCGGTGATGATCGATAACCGCGCCAAGCTCGTGATAACCGGCGTAGAGGACGTAAAGGGCTTCAATGATACGGCTGTTTCCCTCGAAACAACGGCGGGCGGTCTGCTTATCAAGGGCGATGACCTTCATATCGACAGCCTTAACCTCGAAACGGGAGAGGTGTCGGTTGACGGAACGCTCAACGCGATGCAGTATACGGGCTCTCAAAACGGAAAAACGAAGCTCTCAAAGCTGTTCAGGTAGATCATGGAGCTGACCTTCGCGCAGCAATCTGCTGCATTCTTGTATTCGCTCCTCGCGGGTCTGGCTCTGGGCGCGCTGTACGGCGTAATAAAGCTTTTCAGAACCGCTTTTTCTCCGGGCAAGGCGGCGGTGTTTGTCTGCGACGTCGCCTTTATGCTGGTTTGCAGCCTCTCGGTTTTCTATCTTTCGCTGGGCTTTGTCGAGGGATACGTCAGGTTTTATACGGTGATCGGCGTTTTTCTGGGGATCATCGCGTATCGTCTTACCCTGGGCAGGCTGTTCGCCCTTGTTTATATTCCGATAGTGCGGGGCGTCGGGAGTATATTGCGCAAAATTTCGGAAATAATGAAAAAATTTCTCAAAAAGCTATTGAAATATGCCCGCAAGATATTGTATAATATAAAAGGAAGAAAAGGATAATTTACGTATTAAGACAGAATATTAAGTGTGGAAGGAATTACTATGCCGCTTTTCAAGAAGAAGCCTTCAAAAAAGAAGGCGCAGGCTGTCGTGCCGGAGGCGCAGTCAGCGGAAGGGCTTAAGGAAATAAAGCCCGTCAAAAAGCACAAAAAAAGATATATTCTATTATATTTGGCGGCGATTGGCTTCGCGTTTTACGCGGTCATCACGATCATAAACCAGAACGTCAGGATCGCCGAGAAAAAGGCTGAGCTCAGCGAGCTCAAGCAGGAGATCAACGTTGTTGAGATACAGTCCGATTATATCCAGAAGGTTCGCGGCTACAAGGGTCAGCAGCTTTCGGATTATATGGAAAAAATGGCAAAGGAAGAGCTTGGCTTTGTCGGCGAGGGTGAGAGGATATTTATCAACGTCGCCGGTGATCAATAAATAATCTGAGAAAGGGTTAGCGGGTATACACAATCTATGGCAATTGAAGTCGGAATGATTTTGGAGGGCAAGGTATCGGGAATTACCAAATTTGGTGCATTTGTGGATCTGCCTGAATCAAAAACGGGAATGGTACATATTTCGGAGGTCGCTCCCACCTTCATCAATGAGATCTCGGAGTATGTGAGCGTGGGGCAAACCGTCAAGGTAAAGGTTCTTGCGGTCAATGACGGAAAAATAAGCCTCTCAATGAAGCAGGCTCTCCCAAAGGAGCACCAGAAAAAGCCCAAGCAGCAGGGTCAAAAGCCGCGCGAGCGCGGCCCCAGACAGCCCTATAAGCCCGCGCCGCCCGTGACCTCTCCCGGGAATTACGAGTGGCAAAGCTCAAAGAAAGGCAACCCCTCGACCTTTGAGGATATGATGTCCCGCTTTAAGCAAACCAGCGAGGACAAGATGAGCGACCTCAAGCGCGGGGGAGAAAGCCGAGGCTACAGCCGCCGCGGAAACGGCAACGGACGCAAATAAATCGGGCAAAGGCTCTTTTGCCCGCAGGCAAATAAAACTAAATATAGGGAGGCAATACTATGAAGATTACCTATACTGCCAGAAAAGTAAATCTCAGAGATAACTTTAAGGAACGCTGCGAGAAGAAGCTCGCCAAATTCAAGAAGCTTTTCTCTGATTCGGCTGTGGCGAATGTGGTTGTCACCCTTGAGAAAAACCGCCAGACTGTCGAGGTCACTATCAGGGACAATAATATGGTTTACCGCGCCGAAAGCACTCAGAGCGAGATGAACGACGCGCTTGACAGAGTGGTGGACATTCTCATGCGCCAGATTCGCAAGAATAAGACCAAGCTCGAAAAACGCATCAAATCAGGCTCTGTCAGCGATTTATTCGCGGATGAGCCGATCGCGGAGGAGGAGCCGGAGGAAACCGTCTACGAGGTCGTGCGCAGGAAGCATGTTCCCGTCAAGCCGCTCACCGTGGACGAGGCTATCCTTCAGATGAATATGATAAACCACGATTTCTTCATGTTCACCAACGCGGAAACAGGCATTGTGAGCGTAGTATACAAGCGTCAGGACGGCAAATACGGTCTTCTCGAGCCTTCGGAGCAATAAGATATCGTCCAAGCTGACGGACGAGCTTACCGCGCGATCCGCGCGCCGGATTTATCCGTCAAATTCTGAAAATAATACGGGGCGGGCATAATTGCCTGCCCTTCTTGTTAGTTTCAAAAAGGAATAAGGAGCGAATATGAAGCTTACCTTTTGCGCGCCCTGCATCTTCGGACTGGAGGGGCTTTGCGCCAACGAACTTAAATTTTTGGGAATAGAGAACGTCAGAGCCGAAAACGGCAGAGTGCTGTTTGACGGCGATTTTTCCACGCTCGCCAGAGCTAACCTCAATTCGCGCTATGCCGAGAGAATACAGATTTTGCTCGGAGAATTTGAGGCGCACAGCTTTGACGAGCTCTTTGAGGGCGTCAGGGCGATCGGATGGGAGAGCTTCATCGGCGTCAGCGACGCCTTTCCCGTGAAGGGAAGATGTCACAATTCGACCCTGATGAGTACGCCCGACTGCCAGAAAATCATAAAAAAGGCGGTCGTTTCGCGCCTTTCGCAAAAATATACGCTTTCGTGGTTCGAGGAAACGGGCGCCGTCCATCAGATCCAGTTTTTGATTCTCAACGACAGGGCGAGCATACTTCTCGACGCCTCGGGAGCGGGGCTTCACAAGCGCGGTTACAGAGCGGAGTCGAACGAGGCTCCGATAAAGGAGACCCTTGCCGCCGCGATGGTTGAGCTCTCGAGGGTGCGCCGCAACCATTTTGTCAGAGATCCGATGTGCGGCAGCGGCACTATCCTGATCGAAGCCGCTATGAAGGCTCTGAATATCGCTCCGGGTCTTAGGCGCTTTTTCGCCTGTGAAGCCTGGGACTGCGTCCCGAAGGAAGCCTTCGCGCTTGAGCGCGAGAGGGCGGAGGCGGCGCGGAGAAACGACGCGGACTGCGGCTTTCGAGCCTTCGGCAGCGATATAGATCCCGCGGCGCTCGAGATCGCGGAGCACAATGCCGCCCTCGCGGGTGTCGGCGACAGGATAAGCTTTTCCCGCCGCGATCTCCGCGATTATAAGCCCTCGGAAGGCTATGAGGCGGTGATCACGAATCCTCCCTACGGCGAGCGGCTTTTGGACGTCAGCGAAGCGGAGAAGCTCTACAAGCTGATGGGAGAGAGGTTCGTCCCTCAGAGGGGAAAGAGCTATACGATAATCACTCCCGACGACGACTTTGAAAAGGTTTTCGGAAGAAAAGCCGACAAAAGAAGAAAGACCTATAACGGCATGCTCAAATGCCAGATATACATGTATTTCAAATAGCAAAAACCTCGGAAGCCCGCATGGAATCGAACATTTCACGCGGGCTTTTCTACGCTTGACTATAAAATGCAATAAAAAGATTATTGAGTCAAAATACACTTTATGAAATTCGTAAAAAATCTTTTTTTTATCCGAAATTGCTTGACTATTCTTTTTGTTGTATTATAATTTATAGTGCAAGATAATGTAGAATAGAATAACTGCGGAAAAGAGGAAATACATGGAAACCTCAGTTCTTAACAGGCTCGATTCAACCGCCTCCCGATTCGCCGGCAAGGTGATTTTCAGGGACAGCGAGAGCGAGCTCACCTTTGCTCAGTTCGACGCTCTGACAAAATCGATCGGCACCGCGCTGGCGGAAAGACTTCCTGCAGGCAGTCCCGTGGCTGTCATGTCGGGCAGACACGTTACAACTCCCGCCTGCTTTCTGGGCGCGGTTCGCGCGGGCTGCTTTTACGCGCCGATGGACGGCGATATGCCTAAGGCAAGGCTCAATCAGATACTCGGAGTAATAAAGACCAAGCTGATGCTCGTTGACAGAGCTCATCTTGAGATCGCTCAGTCGCTCGATTTCGACGGCGAAACAGTTGTGATGGAGGATATACTCGAAACACCCGTAAACGAGGAGCTTATCTCCTCAAGGGCTGCGACTCTGACGCTCACCTCGCCCTTGTATGTGATTTTCACCTCCGGCTCGACCGGAGTTCCCAAGGGCGTTATCACCTCGCACCAGAGCCTGATGTGCTATATCGACTCGGTCGCGAAGGTGCTTTCGGTTGACAGCGACGACGTTTTCGGCAACCAATCCCCGCTCGATTATATCGCCGCGGTAAGAGATATCTATCTGCCGATAACCTTTGGAGCCTCGACCTATATCATCCCCAAGAACGAATTTGCCGTTCCGACAATGCTTTTTGATACTCTGAACCGAGAGAAAATCACCGCTCTCTGCTGGAGCGTCGCGGGGGTCGAGCTTCCCGCGAAGCTGGGCGCTTTTGATCTCAGCAAGCCCGAATACCTCAAAAAGCTCTGCTTCTCCGGCTCTGTAATGCCCTGCAAATATCTCAAGATCTGGCAGGAGCACCTTCCGGACGTGCTTTATGTCAACCAGTACGGACCCACCGAGGCGACCGCCTCCTGCACCTATTATACCGTCACGGAAAAGGTTGACGACGACACCGTTCTGCCGATAGGCAAGCCCTATGACAATTACAGGATCCTGCTGCTCAGCGAGGAGAACGAGGCTGTTCCCGAGGGCGAGATCGGAGAGATCTGCGTAAGCGGTCCCATCCTCGCGCTCGGCTATTACGGAAATCACGAGCAGACCGAAAAATCCTTTATGCAGAATCCGCTCAACGATAATTACCGCGAGCTGATCTATAAAACAGGCGATCTCGGCAGCCTTGCCCCCGACGGAAATCTGCTTTTCCACGGCAGAAAGGATCGCCAGATCAAGCACCTCGGACACCGTATCGAGCTGGGCGAGATCGAGGAAACCTCGCGCAAGGTCCGGGGAGTGAACGACTGCTGCTCGCTCTACAACAAGGAGAAGGCAACGCTTTATCTTTTCTATACGGGAGAGGCGACCTCAAAGGATATCGTTTTGTACTTCCGTCAGAATATGCCCGCCTTCATGGTCCCGCGCAAGCTTATCAATCTGGAGGCTCTGCCTACTCTGCCAAACGGCAAAATAGATATGCAGACCCTTAAATCATATTTCAAATAAAGAAAAAAGTTATTAAAGGAGATATTTATCATGATGGACGAATTAATGGAAATCTTACAGGAACTCAGACCCGACGTTGACTTTGAGAACGAGACCGCGCTTATTACCGACGGCGTGCTCGATTCTTTTGACATCGTGGCTCTCGTCGGCGAGCTCAACGACGCCTTTGACATCGAGATCAAGCCCAACAACCTCGTTCCCGACAACTTCAACTCGGCAGCGGCTATGCTCAAGCTCATCGAGCAGCTTCAGGACGACTGATCATGGACGCGAAAGAGCTCGGCGGGCTGATTCCCGCGCTTTCGACTCCGTCCTATATTTTCAATCTGGACGAATTCAACGCCAGGGCGCAGCTTGTAAAAAAGTACTTCGGCGATAAAATCGGTCTTTGCTTTTCGATAAAGGCGAATCCCTTTTTGCTGGGAAGCCTTCCCGAGATTTTTGACAAGATCGAGGTTTGCTCTCCGGGTGAGCTGACGATCTGCGAAAAAACAGGCGTTGACAAGAGCAAAATAATCTTTTCGGGCGTCACAAAGGGCTATGAGGATGTTGCCCGCGCAGCTGACGACTGCGTCGGGACCTTTACCGCCGAAAGCCGACTTCACCTCGATCTTATAAATGACGCGGCGATAAAGAGGGAAAAGGTTTTCCCCGTGCTGCTCAGGGCTACCGATATCAAGGGCGGAAGCCAGTTCGGTATGGACGAGGCTGACGTTCTCGACCTTATCAGCCGCCGCGCCGAATTTCCGGGCGTTGAGATCGTCGGTATCCACTATTTCACCGGCACCCAAAAGCGCAAGCCCAAGCCGATCGAAAAGGAACTCGATTATCTCTCCGGTCTTATCGACAGATTAAAGGCTGATTATGATTTTACTGTTCAGCGGATCGAATACGGAACGGGGCTTGCGGTCGATTACTTTACCGACGAAGCGGACGCGCTCGAGGAAGAACGCCTCGCGGCGATATCTCCCAAGCTCAGAGAGCTTGCCGAGAAGGCTGAGCTGACGGTTGAGATGGGTCGCTTCTTTGCGGCTCCCTGCGGCTATTACCTAACGAAGGTCATGGACGTCAAGACCAACTGCGGCGTCAACTACGCCATTCTCGACGGCGGCATGAACCAGCTCAAGTATGACGGTCAGCTCCAGGGTATGCAGATACCGAAAATTATTCATATAAAGAATAATAACGCCTCCGACGGCGTTGAGCCCTGGACTCTTTGCGGCAGCCTTTGCACGACTGCGGATGTTCTCGCGCGAAACGTCGAGCTTGATTCGCTCAGGATCGGCGACGTGCTGGTATTCTGCCGCACCGGCGCTTACTCAGCGATGGAGGGCATGGCTGTTTTCCTCAGCCGCGAAATGCCAGTTATCTCAAAATACTCGAGCGAGAACGGTCTTACCGTCCTTCGCGAGAGACTTTATTCAGATGTTTTCAATACCCCGTAAAAAATCTGATAATAAATCCCGCATCATTCAATAGGATTTATCCAATTTATTAAACGGAGACATTGTTTTGACTTACACATCTCTAAATTTTCTGTTCTTTGTTCTTGTAACCGTTCTGGTTTACTTTTTGTTTCCCGAGAAGAAGCTCAGATGGACTGTACTTCTCGCTGGAAGCCTGTTCTTCTATCTTGTCGCGGGCTATAAATTCGTCGCGTTCATTCTTTTCACGACCTTAAGCACGTATTTGATAGCTCTGCTGATAAACAAGATATCCAAAAACTCAAACGCGACGCTGAAAAGCAAAAAAGCGGAGTGGAGCAGGGACGAAAAAAAGAAATACAAAAATAAAATCAAAATCATAAAACGGCTGGTTATGGCTTCGGCGCTGGTTATCAACTTCGGGATCCTCGCTTTTTTGAAGTATTACAACTTCTTCTCGGGCAGCCTCAACGATATCCTCGGCGCGTTTTCCATACCTTTCTCAATGCCGACGCTTCAGCTTTTCCTGCCTCTGGGCATCTCCTTTTACACCTTCCAGTCGATGGGATATATCGTGGATGTTTACCGCGAAAAGACCGAGGCTCAGAAGAATCCGCTCAAGCTTCTGCTGTTCGTATCCTTCTTTCCCCAGATCGTTCAGGGTCCGATCAGCATTTACGATCAGCTCGCCGAACAGCTTTTTGAGGGTCACAGCTTTGATTTCACCCGCTTCAAATACGGCTGCGAGCTGATTTTGTGGGGCTTCTTCAAAAAGCTTGTGGTCGCCGACCGAGCGGTCATAGCGATCACCGCCGTTACCGATTCCTACAATTCCTATAACGGAACGACGCTTACCTTCACGGTGCTGCTCTACGCTCTGCAGCTCTACGCGGATTTCTCGGGAGGAATCGATATTTCCCGAGGCGTGGCGCAGATCTTCGGAATAGATATGATCGAAAACTTCAAGCGTCCCTACTTCTCGAAGTCGATCAGCGAGTATTGGCGCCGCTGGCATATCTCTCTCGGCGCGTGGCTGAAAAACTACCTCTTCTATCCCGTCGCGATGTCGAACGTCTTTATTAACGCCAGCAAGAAGATGAAGTCCACAAAGTTCGGCTCGACCGCCGCAGGCGCCCATATCGCCAAGGTGCTCCCGACGAGCGTTGCCTCGCTGATAGTATTCCTGGTCGTCGGCGTATGGCACGGCGCGAGCTGGAAATACGTTGCCTTCGGTCTTTGGAACGGACTCATCATTATGATAAGCATTTTGATGCAGCCGCTGTTTGACAGCGCCGTTGACAGGCTCAGGATCAACCGCTCCAACTTCTTCTTCGTGCTCTTCCAGATGTTCCGCACGTTCCTGGTCGTACTTGTTGGATATGTCTTTGACGTAGCGCCTTCATTCTCGCAGGCGATGCGCACCTTCGGACTCTTCTTTACCGATCAGAATTTTTCTGTCGGATGGTCGCAGATCAGCGAGCTCGGCTTGGGCAAGAAGGATTTCCTGGTCATTATTCTCGGCGGTCTGGTGATATTCATTGCCTCCGTTATTCAGGAGCGCAACGCCGAAACCACTTTGCGTCAGCTGCTCGACAGGCGTCCGTTCATCGTTCGCTTCGCGCTGCTGTTCGTCGCGGTTATCGCGGTAGTTGTTTTCGGAATCTACGGCTCGGGTTACAATCCCGCCGACTTCGTATATATGCAGTTTTAGAGGCTTGAATTATGAAAAAAGCAAAACCATATCTCCTGCGCCTTTTGAAGGTCGCCTGTCTGCTGCTGGCGATACTGGTGACGGTCGGTATTCTGCAGGAATACGTCCTGTGCCGAAACGATCAGAACCGTATTCGCATGAGAGGCTATTATTTGGAGGACAAGGATTCTCTGGACATGGTTATCATCGGCGCTTCGGATGTTTACGCGGGCTTTTCCTCGGCTCTTGCTTATAAGAACTTCGGTTATACGAGCTTTCCTTACGCGACGGAATCCGCGACCGCGGGCTCCTGCAAGGCTCAGCTCAAGGAGGTTATCCGCACTCAGCACCCCAAGCTCATTGTCATCGAGATAAACGGCTTCCTCTATACCGAGCGCAATGAAAACAACGAGGGGCATATCCGCAAGTTCACCGACAATATTCCGCTGAACACCAACAAAATAGATTTTATCAACGAAAACCTGGCTACGGCTGATCAGGTCGAGTATTATTTCCCGATAATCAAGTACCACGGAACGTGGAACGATTATCCCTCGGGAACTACCGGACTGGTCACCTCGGTTCAGCAGGATATACGCGGGACCAGCCTTTTGAAGGGCTTCAGGACCGTTACCACTCAGTTCAAGCCCAATAAGAAGGTTCTCAATTCACAGCTTGCCACAGAGGAGGAAAGGGTAGACCTTACTCCGCTTCTCGAGTACAAGCTTCGTGATCTTCTTGATTACTGCAAGAGTGAAAATATCACAAACGTAGTATTCATGCGAATGCCTCACCTAATCTATAAAAAAACCTACAAGCGCGTCAAGAAGGCGAACGCCGCGGGCGATATTATAAAGAGCTACGGCTATGATTTCTACAATTTTGAGCGCGGCTATGAGGAAGTAGGCATCGACCCGAAAACAGATTTTTACAACTGGGATCACCTGAATATTTACGGAAACGAAAAGTTTACCAATTATCTGAGTAAGCTTCTCATTGATAAATATCAGCTCACGGGCGGCGGACTGACCGATAAGCAGAAGGAGGACTGGGACACCGCCGTAGAGTATTACGATAAGCTTTACAGCTTCTCCGATAACGCGATCAAGGTTACAAAGAAGAAGAAAACTCTCGGAGAAAACTATAAAACAATAAAAATGCTTGATGAATTTCAAGGGTAAAAATGGGCGGGCTCCGTACTCATAAGCGAGTATACGGAGCTGCGCCCTTTTTCGTTGCATGGAAAAATTGACCGGGTCTATGACAAAATTCTATATCAGAAAAATTTATAACATTGTATATGAAATTTTATTTATATTTAACAATTACAAGAATAAAAATATGTCGAATTGCTCTCAGATGTAGAAAATTAAAAAAATGTTAAATATTTGTATACTAAATAAGTACAAAATGATATAATAACAATAGTAAACTACTGGTTAATATGATATGACAATCTATTTATTATAACATTTCTTAAGGTGGTGATTTAGTCATGTGGAGCTTATCAAATATGCCGCGTAATACCTATTTAGACAATATTGCGATTTGGAAAGGATGTGTTTTATTTGAAAAAAGTCAGAGTAAAAAAATCATTTGAGGCAAGTGTGAGCGGTTATTATGAAATAATCTATAACAGAGTCAATAACAACCTGCCGTCAATAAGTCATGGTTATGCTGTGTCTATACAGGATCCCTTACCGACAAATCCTTGAATCAACAGAAAGGAGTATTATTATGAAAAAAATAATATCTGCTGTTTTATCGATGATAGTTTTGGCGGGCGTTTGCGTCTTTCCCACACACGCGAATTCGGCGGTCGAGGCAGCCGGTGAAGATATGGAATCCGTTCCCAGAGGATATAAAATGTACCCGCAGTATGTCAATGAGAGTGTTCTTACCAGAGAGCGCACACTTTATGAGGAGAATAATAACCGGGTTCTTGATGTGGAGGATTATATATATTTATGCTGTTTCTTGGATGAAAAATATTATCACTACAATGAGAACGGAGAAATGGATTGGCTTTTCTTTTCATGCAGATCTTATCGGGCAGACTCTTGGGACAATCAGGGAATATTTTACGGCAGATTGATTGGCGTAGGTGATACGTGCGCTCCGTTTTGGTATGAATGCGGTATATATGATTTGGAGGAAGAGGTTTTTTATTCCATAGACAAAGCTTATATTAAAGAAAAATTCGCGGATATTGATGACGCGCTGAGTTGTACGAAATACGGAAGATATATAGGCGACGTTACACATGACAACGTGATTGATATCAGGGACGCGACTTTGATTCAAAAGGTGTTGGCAAAAATAGTAAAGAAAAATCCAGGTGATGTATGGATTTCCATTGCGATTGATTTTGACAGAGGAAAGTGGTATACATTCAAGGGGATTTATGATATGAACCGTGACAGGCAAATAGACGTCGACGACGTTACGGCATTGCAGAAAAGCATAGCCGGTCTTGATTATCTGTCCTGATTTATAATGTAACGTGATTAGAGGGTTGACTCAATGCCCGGGCGGGCGGAGAGTCAACCCTTCTTATTTTTATATAGAGCACTCTATTTTATCGTATATGTTTCGCCTTTAAGCAAAATCAGCTCGCCGCAGACTTTTGAAAGAATTTTTCGGTTGTTCATAAATCTTTTTCCCTGCGCTCCGGTGTATACTATTGTTTTGCTGCGGAGCAGGTCGATATTTTTGGGAACGCTTTCAATTATTGAATAATCCGGCTCCAGATATCTCTTGTCAAGCTTTTTCAAATCGGCGTTGCGCGGAACAAACAGCGCGGTCTTGCCGTTGAAGCTGATGAGCTGACAGCATACTCCGTCATTGATGATAAGCGTATCGGCGCTTTTGTCGCTGAGCCTTATTGAATAGACGCCGTTTTTCGGCAGAGCCTCTCCGTCGGGGAGTCCGGGCAGGTCGAGCTGCGTGCCGCAGCCCGTGCCGTAATAAATTTTTTTCACGGAAAGCTCGTCCTTTACGGAGTAAAGATACGTGGAATTGTATCTGATATCGGGGATTATTATATTGTCGGCGCGGTCTCCGCGATAATGCAGCTCTTCGATAACATCAACGCATTCGGTCGCTTTTCCTCCGAGTGAAACTATTGAAAGGTAATCGTCGTTTGTCACGAAGGCGGTGAGCTTGTTCTCGCTTTGACGCAGAACGATCTCGGTATCAGTCGGATCGGTGATCGTTGTAACAGCCCAGCCGAGTCCCAGGGCGACCGCCGAGAGCGTGATTGCCGCAGCGGTGAAGAAGCCCTTTTTACGAATGATATATCCCGCAATGACAAGCGCGGCGGTCACTCCCAGCCATATATACCAGTAAAGCCTGTCTGCTTTAAGGTAGGAGATCGGCAGAGCCGCGAAGAACGCGTTGACATTTATGATCGTTCCCGAAAGGAACTCAATGACCGCCGCTATCGGTACGGTGATGATCTGCAGCGCGGGAATAAGTCCGAGCAAGGAGGCAAGGAGCGCCAGAACCAGAAGGACTGCGGCGATAGGCTCGGTTATCAGAGTGACTATCACGACCAGCGGCGAGATCTTTCCGAAGGCGAGAATAGTTATCGGAGCTATCCAAAGAGAGGCTGAAACCGAGACCGAGATGCTTGAAGTGAAAAACTGCGCGGCGCGCCTAAACAAAACGATCCGTTTTCTGTATCTCATCATTTGAGGGTAAGTGAGCTTTATCACCTTTGTTTTATCAGAGGCGATCCTGTCGATCCTCAGAACGCGGTCAAGATTATCGGCGATCGGTTTTGCCCAGAGAAGGATCCCCAAAACAGATGAAAAGGACATCAAGGTTCCGATATTTCCCACAATAAAGGGATTCGGAACGGCGAGAATCAAAGCGGCTATGCCGAGAGAGTTTATCCCGTCGCTGTTTTTGAATATCAGCGTTCCGAAAAAATATATAGTTGCGGTAATTGCGGCTCTTGTCACAGAGGGGGTAAAGCCCGAGACAGCTGTAAAAGCCCAGATCGCTGTTACAGCGCCGACCGAGGTCGCCTTCATTGAGTGAAAGAGCTTGAGCAGGAACGAGAACAGCGCGATTGCGACCGAAAGGTGCAGACCCGAAACGACGATAAGAAAGCTTGTGCCCGTCCTGTTGAAGTCTCTTTGCGTCTTTCGGCTGAGTCCGTTTTTGTCGCCGAAAAGGATCGCCTTGCTTATTGCCGCGCCGTTCCTGTCCATGATATGACTGAGCGACGCTTTCAGCGCGATCCTTGCCTTGATCGGCAGATCAAAGACGCTGAAATGCTTTTCACCGGTTTTCTCGATAAGAAAGCTCTTTCCCTGAGTGGCTGACAGAAAGACGCCCTTGCTTTTGCTGTAAGGAGAAGTGTCTGCGGACGGAGTCAGCACCGCGCTGATCTCGTCAAATTCCTCAAGTGGGCATTCTCCGGTGAAGATCAGAGTGATTTTAAGGCGGCGGTTTTCTCCGTTTACCGTTTCGGTTTGGATCGGAACAAGGGTCAGGCGATTCTTGAGGCTGATCTCGTCGTTTACATAGCCGGTCACATTTATTTCTTTATCAGAATAATTATCAACTATGGGTTTGTAGGTAAAATTCCAATAAAGAAATATATTCAAAAGCGCGGCGAGGATGACCGCGCCCGTCGCTACCGCGTAAAGCGCCTTTTGGCGCTTGCGTACTAGAAAAACAGTTCCGACGACCAGAAATCCCGCGGCTATCACGATAGCGGAGATGATCAGAGCGGGGAAGGGGAAAAAGAAAACGACCGCAAGAACGGTAAGGAAAAGCAATCCTATAGTTCCCATCGGTCGTTTCATAATTATTCTCCAAAAAGTCAGTTTGTCGGATTATTGTTCATGCGATAACAGAGAGTCATCAGGTTATCGCTCAGGTGGACGTTTTCCACTACGGTGTCGCGGTAGCGGGTGGTGATATCGTAGTGGCTGAAATTCCAATAGTTGCGGATCCCGAGCGAATAGAGCTTGTCAACGATATTTTCTACCGCGCTGCGCGGGATAAAGAGGAAAGCCGCGTCGACGTGGTTTTCCTCAAAAAAGCTGTCAAGCTCGTCGTCGTGCCTGATGGTGAGACCGCCGAGGCGTTTTCCGACCTTGTTTTCGTCGCAGTCAAAGCAGGCGACAAGCTCAAAGCCGAGGCGGTTGAAGTCCAGATAATTCACAACGGCGGAGCCGAAATTGCCCGCGCCTATAAGGATCGCCTTGAAGCTCTTGTCAAGCCCCAGGATCTTTCCGATCTCCTCTCTGAGCTGCGCCACGCTGTAGCCGTAGCCCTGCTGACCGAAGCCTCCGAAGTTGTTCAGATCCTGTCTTACCTGTGAAGCGGTGACGTTCATGATCTCCGCGAGCTTGGTAGAGGAGATCTTGTCGACCCCCTGATCGTTCAGTTCGGACAAAAAACGGTAGTATCTCGGCAAACGCCTGATTACCGACATGGAAATACTGTCACTTTTAGACATTAATCACTTGCTCCTTTGCAAATGCTTAAAGTGAGGCGGCAAGACGCTCGTTCACAGCCTCCAAAAATTCCTCGGTGTTGACCTTTTTCTTGTTTTCGAGAGTAGAGATCAAATAGAGGTCGCCTGTCATGATCCCGTCCTCGATCGTTTTGATCGTCGCTTCTTCAAGCTTGTCCGCAAAGCTCATAAGCTCGGGCAGCTTGTCGAGCTCGCCTCTTTTTCTGAGGGCGCCCGTCCAGGCAAAGAGGGTCGCCACGGAGTTCGTGGAGGTTTCCTCGCCCTTGAGGTATTTGTAATAATGGCGCTGAACCGTGCCGTGAGCCGCTTCAAACTCATAAGTTCCGTCGGGCGAAACGAGCACGCTCGTCATCATCGCGAGAGAGCCGAAGGCTGTGGCGATCATGTCGCTCATAACGTCGCCGTCGTAGTTCTTGCAAGCCCACATATAACCGCCCTCGCTGCGGATAACGCGGGCAACCGCGTCGTCTATGAGGGTATAGAAGTAGGTGATGCCCGCCTCCTCGAACTTGTCCTTGTACTCGTTCTCAAAGATTTCGCTGAAGATATCCTTGAATCGGTGGTCGTAGACCTTGCTGATGGTGTCCTTTGTGGCAAACCAGACGTCGAGCTTTTGGTCGAGGGCGTAGTTGAAGCAGCTTCTCGCGAAGGAGGAGATGCTCTTGTCGATGTTGTGCATGCCCTGGATAACGCCGTCGGTGGTGAAGTCAAAGATGGTGCTGCGCTCCTCGGTGCCGTCGGGCTTGGTCACGCAAAGCTCCGCCTTGCTGCCTGCCTCAACGCGCATTTCGGTGTTCTTGTAAACATCTCCGTAGGCGTGACGGGCGATGCAGATGGGCTTCTTCCAGGTCGGGATGTAGGGAACGATGCCCTTGACGAGGATCGGGCTGCGGAACACCGTTCCGTCGAGGATCGCGCGGATGGTTCCGTTGGGCGATTTCCACATGCTTTTGAGGTTGTACTCGTCCATTCTGGCGGCGTTCGGAGTGATCGTCGCGCATTTTACCGCTACGCCGTATTTTTTGGTGGCGTTCGCTGAATCGATCGTGACCTGATCGTCGGTTTCGTTTCTGTGCTCAAGTCCGAGATCGTAATACTCGGTTTTGAGATCGACGTAGGGGCAGATGAGCATATCCTTGATCTTCTGCCATATAATCCTGGTCATCTCGTCGCCGTCCATCTCGACGAGAGGGGTTATCATTTTGATTTTTTCCATCAGCTGTTCTCCTTTGTATAGTCAAGCAGTCCGCCCGCGATGATGATCGCCCTTGTTCTGTCGGAAAGCTCGCATTCAGCCTTGAAGCTGTCGCCTGTAGTCTTGTTCACCACGGTGATATCCGAGGCTGCGGCGATCTCTTCCTTGACGCTCGGCAGCTCGAGCATATCGCCGAGCTTGATCTTATCGTAGTCTGCCGCGTCCTTGAAGGTGAGGGGCAGGATACCCGCGTTGATGAGATTGCTCTTGTGGATGCGGGCAAAGCTCTTGACCAGGACCGCCTTTACGCCGAGGTAGAGGGGAGCGAGAGCCGCGTGCTCACGCGACGAGCCCTGACCGTAGTTTTCGCCGCCGACGATGACGCTCTTGCCGAGCAGCTTTGCTCTGGCGGGGAACTCCTTGTCGCAGACCGTGAAGCAGTGCTCCGAGATCTTCGGGATATTTGAGCGAAGGGGAAGGATCTTGGCGCCCGCGGGCATGATGTGGTCGGTGGTGATATTGTCGCCGACCTTGAGAGAGCAGGAAGCCTCGATCGAGTCGGTGAGCGGGCTGGTCTTGGGATACTCCTTGATGTTGGGACCGCGAAGGATCTCGACCTTGTCCATCTCCTCAACGGGAGCGGGAGCGATGACCATATTGTCGTTTATAAGGAATTTCTCGGGCATTTCGATCTCTGCCGCCGCGCCGAGGCAGCGGGGATCGGTGAATACGCCGTTGATGGCGGAAACCGCGGCAGTCTCGGGAGATACGAGATATATCTGACCGTCCGCAGTGCCGCTTCTGCCTTCAAAATTGCGGTTGAAGGTTCTCAGGGAAACGCCCTTGCTGTTGGGCGACTGACCCATTCCGATGCAGGGACCGCAGGCGCTTTCGAGGATCCTCGCGCCCGCCGCGATCATATCGCCGAGAGCTCCGTTGAGAGCCAGCATATTGAATACCTGCTTGCTTCCGGGAGCGATAGCCAGAGAAACGTTGTCCGCGACCTTCTTGCCCTTGAGGATGTGAGCGACGCGCATCATATCGAGATAGCTCGAGTTGGTGCAGGAGCCGATGCAGACCTGATCCACCGTCTTGCCTTCAAGCTCTTTGATGGTTTTGATGTTGTCGGGAGAATGGGGGCAAGCCGCAAGAGGCTCGAGCTCGCTGAGATCGATCTCGATGACCTCGTCGTAAACCGCGTCGGCGTCCGCGCTGAGCTCGCGGTAATCCTCCTCTCTGCCCTGAGCCTTAAGGAACGCTCTGGTGGTCTCGTCGGAGGGGAATACCGAGGTGGTAGCTCCGAGCTCCGCGCCCATATTTGTTATCGTCGCCCTCTCGGGAACGGTGAGAGTCTTTACGCCCTCGCCGCCGTACTCTACGATCTTGCCGACGCCGCCCTTGACGCTCATTACTCTGAGCACGGCGAGAATGATATCCTTAGCCGATACCCAGGGAGAGAGCTTGCCGGTGAGGTTTACCCTAACCATCTTGGGCATGGTTATGTAGTAGGCGCCGCCGCCCATTGCTACGGCTACGTCGAGACCGCCCGCGCCGATCGCGAGCATACCGATTCCGCCGCCGGTGGGTGTATGGCTGTCCGAGCCGATCAGGGTCTTGCCGGGCTTGCCGAAGCGCTCAAGATGTACCTGGTGGCAGATCCCGTTGCCGGGGCGTGAGAAGTAGATGCCGTGCTTTTTGCAGACTGATTGAATGAATCTGTGGTCGTCCGCGTTTTCAAAGCCGGTTTGCAGGGTGTTGTGGTCGATGTAGGCTACGCTCTTTTCGGTTTTGACTCTGGGAATGCCCATAGCCTCATATTCGATATAAGCCATGGTGCCTGTGGCGTCCTGAGTGAGCGTCTGGTCGATTTTCAGACCGATGTCGCTGCCAACGGTCATCTCTCCGCTGACAAGGTGCTCTTTGATAATTTTTTGTGCGATAGTATAGCCCATAAAAGTACCTCCGTTTTTTATTTGTTCCAATAGATAACAGAACACTAACATATATTATATAACAATCCTTAGTTATTGTAAAGAAGAAAATTGTAAAAATAACACAAAATGTAGTTTTTACTTGTTTTTTGTTGCTTTTCGGCGTTTTGCCGGAAAATATTATAGGAAAATTTAGCAAAATTATTTCCGCATTAGGGCAAAAGGTGATGTAATTTACAAATTGAAATTGACTTTCCATGGTGCTATAATTTAATAGTAAAAATTTGATTTTATGGAGCGTTATTGATGAGTTTGAGAGAAGATTTAAGAAATATAGCGATCATCGCTCATGTTGACCACGGCAAGACCACGCTTGTTGACCAGCTTCTGCGTCAGAGCGGTGTGTTCCGTGAGAACGAAAATGTCGCGGAGCGTGTGATGGATTCAAATGACCTGGAGCGCGAGCGCGGCATAACGATTTTGTCCAAGCCGACCGCCGTGATGTATAACGGCATCAAGATAAATATCGTGGATACCCCCGGTCACGCCGATTTCGGCGGAGAGGTTGAGCGCATTTTGCAGATGGTAGACGGCGTCGTGCTGCTTGTCGACGCCTTTGAGGGCTGTATGCCACAGACCCGCTTTGTGCTCAAAAAGGCTCTCGGGCTGGGCAAAAAGCCGCTGGTCGTACTCAACAAGATCGATCGTCCCGGAGCGCGTCCCGAGGAGGTAGTCGACGAGGTGCTCGATCTCTTTATCGAGCTCGGCGCCGACGAGGATCAGCTTGAGTTTCCCGTTATCTACGCTTCCGCGCGCGACGGCTACGCGGGCGAGGACTACAACGATATGGCTAAGGACATGAAGCCGCTTTTTGAGGCGATAGTCAACGAGATACCCGCTCCGGAGGGCGACCTCGACGGAGGTCTGCAGATCCTTGTTTCAAATATCGACGCGGACAACTTCGTCGGCAGGATCGGAGTAGGAAGAGTCGAGCGCGGCTCGGTCAAAAGCGGTCAGACCGTAACGCTCTGTCATACGGACGGCACCACGAAAAACGTCAAGATCGGCAAGCTCTATCAGTTTGAGGGTCTGAAGCGCATTGAATGCGAGGAAGCCCGTCTCGGCGACCTCGTCTGCATCAGCGGGATAAGCGAGATAAATATCGGCGAGACGCTTTGCTCGGTCGACTGCGTGGAGCCGCTGCCCTTTGTAAAGATAGACGAGCCTACGGTCACGATGAATTTTATCGTGAACAATTCTCCGTTCGCGGGCAAGGAGGGCAAGTATGTCACCTCCAGGAACCTGCGCGACAGGCTTTTTAAGGAGATCGAGACCAATATCGCTCTGCGCGTTGAGGAAACAGACAGCGCAGACACCTTCAAGGTATCGGGCAGAGGCGAGCTGCACCTTTCCATCCTGATCGAAACAATGCGCCGCCAGAACTTTGAGTTTCAGGTCTCGCGCCCCGAGGTTATCACAAAGACCATTGACGGAAAGCTCTGCGAGCCTATAGAATACCTCATTGTGGAGGTGCCGGATTCTTACGTCGGCGCCGTAATGGAGAAGCTCGGCTCGCGAAAGGCTGAGCTTGTAAACATGGGAACCCGCGACGGCGGAGTGACCCATATCGAATTCAAGATCCCCGCCAGAGGACTCATGGGCTACCGTCCCGAGTTCCTGACGGATACGAACGGCAACGGAATAATGAATCACGTTTTTGACGGCTACGAGCCGTGGAAGGGCGAGATCGTCACCCGTCATCAGGGCTCGCTCATAGCCTTTGAAACGGGCGACACCGTAACCTACGGTCTGTACGCGGCTCAGGAGCGCGGCAGACTCTTTATCGGCGCGGGCGTTCCCGTTTACGAGGGAATGATCGTCGGCGCGAGTCCCAAGTCGGAGGACATCACCGTAAATGTCTGCAAGAAAAAGCATATCACAAACACCCGCGCGAGCGGCTCGGACGACGCGCTCAAGCTCACCCCGCCTACGATCATGTCGCTCGAGCAGTGCCTTGAGTTTATCGCGGACGACGAGCTTGTCGAGGTCACGCCTCAGAGCATCCGCATGCGCAAGAGGATCCTTTCCAAGGAACAGAGAATGAAGCAGGCGTTCCGCAAGAAATGAGCTATGTGATTTTGGATTTGGAGTGGAACGGCTCCTTCAGCAGATCCGCGAACCGTTTTGTAAATGAGATCATTGAATTCGGCGCGGTCAAGATTGATGACGAGCTTAATATTACGGATGAGTTTTCCATGCTGGTGAAGCCCAGGATAGGGAAGCGTGTTTCGGGAAAGGTGCGTCAGCTTACAAAGATAACTACGCGTGAGCTCAGGGAGAACGGCTCGGACTTTCTTTCTGTCGCCGCCGCATTCAGCAAATTCTTGGGCGACGCTACGGTGATGACCTGGGGAACCTCGGATATCCACGCGCTCATTGATAACTACAGCTTCCATACGGGAGACTACCATATTCCGTTTTTGAGATCCTACTGCGATCTGCAGGAGTTCTGTGAGCGCGCTCTGGGAAGATACGACGAGGGCAACCAGATGGGTCTGGGAACCTGCGCCGAGCTTATCGGAATGGAGTATTCCGAGGAGGATCTTCACCGCGCCTTCGCGGACGCTTATCTGAGCCTTGAATGTCTTAAACTGCTCAGGGACAGGTATCCGCTCGAGGCTTCGGTGCTGAATGCCGAAAACGAGGAATTCTACTCGCGGATGATGTTCAGGATTTTCTTTATCACCGATCTGCGTTCTCCTCAGATCGACCGCTCTCAGCTGAAATTCCGCTGCGACGTCTGCGGAAAGCCCGCGAAGCGCGTCAAAAAATGGAAGCTCCACAACAAAAACTTCACTGCAGATTTCCGCTGTTCAAGCTGCGGGCGGGAGTTTACGGGAAGGATATCCTTCAAGCAGAAATACGACGGCGTCAAGGTCAATAAGCGCATCGTTGAAAAGGCTGAAAAGAAGCAGGAGGAAAAAACTCCCGAAGGCGAAAGCTTATAAAAAGCTTATAAATCAAAAAACAAAGGATGACTGATACTCGAAACGAGTGACCGGTCATCCTTTTTCTTTTGGGTGAAAACAGTTCAATGCGCGAATAACGCGCGGCAAAGCCGAGTTCGGCTCAAATGATATAGTTGTCTGAGTTATCCGCGGCGCTGTCAATAATATCCTGGAGCGTTATGCCGTCGAGGTAGTCGTTGATAACCTTGTATAGCCCCTTCCAGAGCGGGAGCGTGATGCACTCTCCTGCTCGCTCGCATTCAATGGGGTCGCGCTCAAGGCAGGCGACGGGAGCCAGCCCGCCCTCGGTCAGCCTCAGAATATATCCGATGGTGTATTGATCGGGAGCTTTAGTGAGCTTGTAGCCGCCCTGATAGCCTCTGTTCGCCGTGAGGATATCCGTATGGTTCATAATTGTGATTATCTGCTCGAGGTATTTTTTTGAAATGCCCTGCCTCGCCGCGATATCCTTGAGGGCAATGAAGCCCTCGTCGCGGTGCTGTGCCAGATCGAGCAGCATCCTCAGAGCGTAGCGTCCCTTTGTCGATATTTTCATACAAATCCCACCTTTTCGATATACTTACAGTGTTATCTTATCACAATAAAACCGAAAAGGCAAGAGAAAATCAAAATTCGCTGAAAACAAGGTGAGCCTGCGCGTTGTCGAGCTCGAGGGGCTTTTCCATGTCGATCCGGTTTATGGTGCCGTAGAGCCTGCCGAAAACGACCTTTGTTTTGTCCATTGAAGCGGTCATCGCGTCGCCCTTGACGGTGAAGGGCTTGAAGGTGATGTCCAGAGCGTGCATCCCGCCCTTGAAATAAAACGGTCTGTCAAGCCTGCCGGGAGTGCCCTTGACATTTATCTGAGAGAGCTTTTCGAGCTTTCCGTCCAGGAAAAAGCAGTTCTCGTTGCCGTAGCGGTTGTCGCCCACCCTGCTCGCGAGGCAGAGGGAGAAGCGCTTTCCGTCGAGCAGGCAGTCGGAGCTGAGTCGCTGGTAGTCGTGCTTGCGGGGCTTTGAAAAGCGAGTCCAATCGAAGTAGGCTCTGGCTGAATTTTCGTTTAAGGAATATTCCATGCTGCCGACGCGGATAGATCCCCGCGCCGTGTATTTGGGAACGAAGCGCTTGAGATAGAAGAATTTGCGGTTGCGCTCAAAGGGAGCCAGCTCGTTGAGGCTCTCTCCTCCGAGCTTGATCAGAGCGATGCTGAAGCTGAGGTCGTGAAGTCCGCCGAAGCTTGTAAATTCGCATTTGATTACGCGTGAGACTGTCGTATTGACGATTTGCAGACGAAGTCTGCGGTCGGAATAAAGAAATTCTCCACCATCTCCGGAGCAGGACAGCTCTTTTTTGGGAAAAATGGTCTTTTTGACCACGCTGTCGCAGATCACGCCGCCTCTTTTAAGATCGGCGACGGCTATTTTCACCGAGAACTCGTTTCCCAGGCTTTCGATGCTTAGATATAGCGAGACCTCGCCGTTGTTGACGAAATAGCAGTCTCTCTCGCTGTGTCTGCCCGAGGTCTTGCTCTGCTCGCTGTTGTAGTCAAAAAGCGCTTGCCTTGCCCAGCCGGCGGCTTGAACCTCTCCGTTTATTTCAAATACCCTGCAGGGGGACAGTATTTCCTTCTGCATTTCTTTCACTCCATTCCCGTAATAATATAACAAATGCTATTTTGCTTTTCAAGAATAATAACAAAATTGTAAAGTAATAATCTTGATCGATACGAAATACTTTATAATGATATTTTATATTTTGGGGTGTGAAAAAAATGAAGAAGGCTGTCGCGGGATTGATAATTATCGGTTGTTTCTTGCTCGGCGGCTGCTGCCCTCGGGGTTACGGCAGTGAGATGACTGCTTGCCGCTGGAGGGGGGAGCTCAAGGGCGGCGGCGAGGCGGAGCTTTCCTTTGACGGGGAAAGCGCCTGCCTCACGCTGAAAAACGGCGGGGAGCAGGCGAGGATCTCAGGCAGATATATCGCGGACGAGGAGGAGCTTGTGATTTTTGATGAGGAGGTAGGGCAAAACTACGGCTTTGAGTACAAGGTGAGCAAGACCGCCCTGGAGCTGCGCCGCGGCGACGGGCTGCTCAGGCTCGAAAAAGAATGAGTCGTCCGTGAAAAAACAGAGTCCGCCGTGAAAAAAACAAGATTCTGTCTTGCTAAACAAAAGGTTTTGTGGTATACTGTATCAGAATGTACTATTATGCCTTTTTCGGAGGAATCGTTTTGATTGTGTTTGGAATAGACCCGGGCTACGCCATTGTAGGCTGGGGCGCGATTGATTTTCATGCCAACAGCTACAGGGCTATCGGTTACGGCTCGATCGAAACCGAGGCGCACACCGATTTCAACGAAAGACTGGAATATATCTACGACGAGCTCTCAGCGATCCTCAGCCGATGCCGACCCGACGCGCTGTCGATAGAGCGCCTTTATTTCCAAACCAATCAAAAAACCGCGATAAAGGTGGCGCAGGCGCGCGGTGTTACGCTGCTGGCGGCGCAGAAGCTCAAAATACCGATCTTTGAATATACTCCGCTCCAGGTCAAAACCGCGGTCACGGGCTACGGAAAGGCAAAAAAGCCGCAGGTCATGGAGATGACCAGGAGGCTTTTGAAGCTCGAGGAGATGCCCAAGCCCGACGATACCGCTGACGCGCTGGCAATAGCTATCTGCCACGCTCAGGCGGCGGGCAGCGAGCTTCGCAGGCTCATGTACCAAAAGGGGACCCAATATCAATAACGAGGTGAAGCAATGCTTTATTCCGTCAGAGGAAAGCTTATCCATACCACGCCGGGCGGCGCCGTCGTCGAGTGCTCGGGGGTCGGCTTCTACTGTCAGACCACTCTCAATACGCTCAAGAGAATCAAAATCGGCGAGGAAGTCACGCTTTATACTTACCTGAACGTCCGCGAGGACGCGATGGAGCTTTTCGGCTTCGCGACAAAGGCGGAGCTCGATACCTACAAAACGCTTATCGGCGTCAGCGGAGTCGGCCCGAAGGTCGGTCTGGCGCTGCTCTCCGAGCTCAGTCCCGAGCAGATCGCTTTGGCTGTAGCGACGGACGATGTAAAAACCATCACGCGCGCGCAGGGCGTGGGCAAAAAGCTGGCGCAGCGCGTCATCCTTGAATTGAAGGACAAGCTCGCAAAATCCGCCGGCAAGGGAGATGACTCCTTCGCCGCTGTCTCGCAGGGAGCCGTTAACGCCTCTGCGGGAAATATCTCAAAGGCTATCGAGGCTCTCGGTGTTCTGGGCTATTCGCCCTCGGATGTTTCGCCGGTGCTTTCCGCCTTCGATCCGTCGCTGCCTGTTGAACAGCTCATAGCCATGACCCTTAAAGAGATGGGAAGAAAATAATGAGTAATACGCATTTTTCGGATGATTTTGATTTTGAAAACAGAATAATGGATACCCATGAGATCCCCGAGGACAGCGCCGAGGGCGAAAACCCGCTTAGACCTAAAAACCTCGATGAATATATCGGTCAGGAGAAGGCGAAGGAGAATCTCAGGGTCTATATCGAGGCGGCTAAGATCCGCAACGAAACTCTCGATCATGTGCTGCTTTACGGACCTCCGGGATTGGGAAAAACGACCCTCGCGGGGATCATCGCCAATGAGCTCGGAGTCAATATCCGCATAACCTCGGGACCCGCGATCGAAAAGCCGGGCGATCTGGCTGCGCTGCTGACAAATCTGAACGAGGGCGACGTGCTCTTTATCGACGAGATCCACCGGATGAGCCGCGCTGTCGAGGAGGTGCTTTACCCCTCGATGGAGGATTTCGCGATAGATATCATCACCGGCAAGGGACAGATGGCGGCTTCCTATCATCTGCCTCTTCCGAGGTTCACCCTTGTAGGCGCGACCACGAGAGCGGGACAGCTTACGGCTCCTCTGCGCGACCGCTTCGGAGTCCTGCTCAGGCTCGAGCTCTATACCCCGGAGGAGCTTGCGGATATCATCATCCGCAGCGCGGGCATATTGGGAATAAAGATCGAGTACGACGGCGCCATAGAGATCGCCTCACGCTCGCGCGGTACTCCGCGAATCGCCAACCGAATGCTCAAGCGCGTCAGGGATTTCGCTCAGGTCATGAGCGACGGAGTTATAACCCTTGAAACCGCCCGAACCGCGCTTGACCGCCTGGAGATCGACGAGCTGGGACTCGACCAAAACGACAGACGGATGCTCGAGGCGATCATCCGCTTCTACAACGGCGGCCCCGTGGGGCTTGAAACTCTCGCCGCCGCTATCGGCGAGGAGGCGATCACCATCGAGGACGTCTATGAGCCGTATCTTATGCAAATAGGCTTTCTCAGCCGCACTCCTCGCGGCAGGTGCATCACCGCCGAGGCTTGCAGGCACCTGGGCTACGATTTCCCTAAGGGAACGGTTCAGGGCGCGGTGACTCAGCCGACCCTGTTCGGCGAGAATAATTAAAATATTAACGCAAGGAAAGATCTCAATAATGCGAATCAGTGATAAATGGAAGGATTACGAGCTTCTCGACACCTCCGACGGAGAGCGGCTCGAGCGCTGGGGAGAGATAATCCTGATCCGTCCCGACCCTCAGATCATTTGGTCGACGGGAAAGAAAAACCCTCTTTGGCGCGGCGCTCACGCGCGCTACCACCGTTCAAACAAGGGCGGCGGTCACTGGGAGACCTACAAAAAGGTGCCCGACCGCTGGACGATAGGCTATGAGGGCTTGACTCTGAATATCAAGCCGATGGGCTTCAAGCATACGGGAGTATTCCCCGAGCAGGCGGTGAACTGGGATTTAGCCGCCGAAAAAATCAAAAACGAAAACAGAGAACTCAGGATCCTGAATCTTTTCGGCTATACGGGCTGCGCGACTCTCGCCTGCATGAGAGCGGGAGCGACGGTCTGTCATGTCGACGCCTCAAAGGGCATGGTTCAGTGGGCGAAGGAGAACGCGATCTCAAGCGGTATTTCCGAGCTGCCCGTGCGCTGGCTGATCGACGACTGCATCAAATTTGTGCAGCGTGAGATCCGCCGAGGCAACCGCTACGACGGCATAATCATGGATCCGCCGTCCTACGGCAGAGGACCCAACGGCGAGGTCTGGAAGCTCGAGGAACAGCTTTACCCGCTGGTGAGTCTGTGCGAGCAGGTCCTCAGCGACGATCCCGTTTTCTTTATCCTCAATTCCTACACCACGGGTCTGTCTCCCGCCGTGATGGAATATCTGCTTGGAGTGCTGCTGAAAAACCGCTTCGGCGGCAGGGTCTCGAGCGACGAGATCGGATTAAGGGTGAGCGACACCGGCTTGATCCTGCCGTGCGGCTCAACCGCTGTTTGGGAGAAATAAAATGAGCTTTATTACCGTAGATAAGGTGTATTTTTCGTATGAGGATGTTGAAAAGCCGGATCACGTGAACGCTCTCGACGGAGTTTCGCTCGAGATCGAGAAGGGCGAGTTCGTGGCGGTGATCGGTCACAACGGCTGCGGAAAATCCACTCTTTCAAAGCTCCTCAACGCAATGCTTCTGCCCGACAGCGGCAAGGTGTTCGTTCAGGGAGCCGATACCTCCGACGAAGCCAAGACCTGGGATATCCGCGGTCAGGTGGGGCTTGTGCTCCAGAACCCCGATAACCAGCTCGTCGCGAGCATTGTTGAGGAGGACGTCGCCTTCGGGCCTGAAAACCTGGGGATCGAGCCCTCCGAGATCCGAGTCCGCGTGGATGAAGCGCTCAAGGCGGTCGGGATGTACGAGTACCGCCTGCACGCGCCCTACAAGCTTTCGGGCGGACAAAAGCAGCGCATAGCGATCGCGGGCATCCTGGCGATCGAGCCGGACTGCATCGTGCTCGACGAGCCGACGGCTATGCTCGACCCGAGCGGCAGGGAAGAGGTCATGTCGACTCTTTTGAAGCTCAACCGAGAGAAGGGCATGACGGTCGTGCTGATAACTCACTATATGGACGAGGCGGTCGAGGCTGACAGGGTCATCGTCATGGACGGAGGCAAGGTGCTGACTCAGGGAAAGCCCGAGGAGGTTTTTTCTCAGGTGGAGCTGCTGAAAAAGCACCGCCTTGACGTTCCCCAGGCGGCGGAGCTCGCATTCAGGCTGCGCGGCTGCGGATTGGATATCAAGAAAATCCCTCTTGACGGGGAAGAATGTGTAGAAATGCTTGCGGAGGTGCTGAAATGAGCGACCTTCTTGAGCTTAAAAATATCGGCTACGTTTACGGCAAGGGCACGCCCTTTGAGAAGCGCGCCGTCGATAACGTGAGCCTTACGATCAAAAAGGGCGAGTTCATCGGTATCATCGGTCATACCGGTTCGGGCAAATCCACCCTTGTGCAGATGCTCAACGGACTTATCCGACCTGCCGAGGGACAGGTGCTGCTTGAGGGAACGGATATCTGGGCAAAGCCCAAGGAGATACGAAAGGTGCGCTTCAGGGTCGGAATGGTTTTCCAATACCCGGAATACCAGCTTTTTGAGGAGACCGTGTACAAGGATATCGCCTTCGGCGCTCAGAATACCGGTCTTACGGGCGACGAGCTGGACAGCTCCGTTCGCAAGGCGGCGGATTTTGTCGGCTTAAAGCCCGAGCTGCTTGAAAAATCCCCCTTCGATCTTTCGGGAGGAGAGAAGCGCCGCGCCGCGATCGCGGGCGTGATCGCCATGAATCCCGAGATCCTGATACTTGACGAGCCGACCGCGGGACTTGACCCCATGGGCAGAGAGATACTTCTCAGCCAGATCCTCAATTATCACAAGGAGAAGGGCAATACCGTGATGCTGGTTTCGCACAGCATGGAGGATATCGCCCGCGTTGCCGACAGAATAATGGTGATGAATCACGGGCAGCTCGCCATGCTTGATTCGACCGACAGGGTCTTTGCCAGAGGCGCCGAGCTTTCGTCCTTTGGCTTGAGGGTGCCTCAGATCACCACGATCATGCAGGGACTGCGCGACAGGGGCTTTGACGTCCCCGCGGGAGTGCTCACCGTCGACCAGGCGTTTTCCGTCCTTTCGGCGCTGCTGAAAAAGGAGGGAAGGATATGGTAAGAGATGTTGCCTTCGGTCAGTATTTTCCCGGCAGCAGCCTTATCCACAGGCTGGATCCCAGGGCGAAGCTCCTGATATTCATCGCCTTCGTAGCGTTGATCTTCTGCACCTTCAATTACGCCTCGCTGGGACTTTGCGCGGCGTTTTGCGCGGTCTTTCTGATACTCAGCCGAATCCCGGCGAAGTTTTATTTCAAAAGCCTAAAGGTGATAATCGCGATAGTTATCTTCACCTCGCTGCTCAACCTTTTCTACGGTTCGGGCGAGGCTCTCTGGCAGTGGTGGATCTTCAAGCTGACCGTAGCGGGTATCCACAGAGCCGTCTTTGTCACGGTGCGCATCGTCGCGCTGATACTCGCAAGCTCCTGCCTGACCTTTACCACCTCGCCGACCGAGATAACGGACGCTCTCGAGAGACTGATGAAGCCGCTCGCCAAGCTGCGCTTTCCGGTTCACGAGATAGCGATGATGATGTCGCTGGCGCTGCGCTTCGTTCCGACCCTGCTCGAGGAAACCGACAAGATCATGCAGGCTCAGAAGGCGAGAGGCGCGGATCTGGAGTCGGGAAATCTTTTCAGGCGCGTTCAGGCTCTGGTGCCGATACTTATTCCTCTTTTTGTTTCGGCGTTCAGAAGAGCTTATGATATAGCGACCGCGATGGAGTGCCGCTGCTACCGGGGAGGAAGCGGGCGCACCCGAATGAAAATACTGAAAATGGATCACAGGGATATCGTTTCCTTTGTTGTTACCGGAATGCTGATCGGCGGTGTAGTAGTATGCAATCTGTTGCTGGGTTCGGTGATTTGAGAAACCTGCTTCTGACAATTCAATACGACGGAAGCCGCTTTCACGGCTGGCAGATCCAGCAGAACGCCTATACCGTTCAGGAGGCGCTTCAAACCGCCCTCGCCAAAATAATCGGCTCCTATACCGATTTGAAGGGCTGCAGCCGAACAGACAGCGGAGTTCACGCTCTCAGCTACTGCGTGAGCCTGAAAACCGCGCATCCGATCGCTCCCGAAAGGCTCAAGGCGGCGCTTAACCGATGGCTGCCGCTTTCGGTGGCTGTTCTCGACTGCCGCGAGGTCCCGCTCGATTTTCACGCCCGCTACAGCTGCAAAAGCAAGGAGTACATCTACAAGATATGGAACAGCGAGGTGCGGAATCCGTTTCTCGACGGCTATGCCCTCCATTACCGCTATCCGCTCGACGAGGAATTGCTCAACAACGCGGCGCAGGCTTACAAGGGGCTGCACGACTTCACCTCCTTTTGCACCCTCGATAAGCGCGAGCAGGGGGATATGAGGAGAAATGTAAAGCATTTCACCGTTACCCGGGAAGGAAAAATGGTTCTGATGAGCGTCGAGGCGGACGGCTTCCTTTATAATATGGTAAGGATAATGGTCGGTACGCTGCTCAGGATCCAGCAGGGAAAGATACCGCCCGACGGCATCGCGGAAATAATAGAAAAGAAAAACAGAAGCTTTGCGGGTCCGACCGCGCAGGCGTGCGGGCTTTATCTAAACAAGGTAAATTATACGGAGTAATTATGTTTAACAGGAAAAAGGGAAGATTTACGGAATCAAAACCCAATAAGGAGCGAAAGGTAATAAGCTACGAGGATATGCCGCTCGACGACTATGAGCAGGAGCGGACGGATATGTCCCCCGAGGCTGTCAAAAAAATCATTTTCGGCGTTGTTATCGCTCTTGTGGCGGGACTTGTTGTCTTTGTTTTTGCCAACAGGGACAAGCTTTCGCCCGACAATATCGCCGTTTGGTGGACCTATGACGTGCTCGGAAACGGCGGCGGAGGCTTTCCCGTGAATATCGTCGGAAGCGAGGTAAAGTCCGGCAATTTCACAGTCAATCAGAGCAGGGTCGCCTATGCCTCCGATACCTCCTTCGTCACGCTCAATTCCTCGGGCAAGGAGGCTGCGAATATCCAGCTCCGCTACTCAAAGCCCGTGCTCAAGAGCAGTGAGAACCGCTTTTTGGCTTACGGTCTCGGAGAAACCGGATACCAGCTCCTCAGCTTCGATAAAAACACCTATACCGGAGTTTCCGAGGGAGGCGTCATCTATACCGGCGACGTCTGCCGGAACGGCTGCTACTGCATAGTGACCGAGGGCAGCGGCTTCCTCAGCGAGCTCTTTGCTTATGATAAAAACAACAACCGCGTTTTTAAATATTCCTTTTCCGAGTACTATATAAACTCGGTGGCGTTGAATCCCGACGGCTCCGGCTGCGTCGCCTGCGGCATAACCAGCGACGGCGGCGCTATGAAGGCGGGGGTTTACGTTCTCGACTTCGGGCTTTCAGATCCCGTTTCGACATATACGATAGACGGAGACGCGATCCTTGACTGCAAGTACCTCAGCGGAAGCCGCGCCGCGCTTGTCGGAAGAAATTCCGCTTATATCGTCAAGCCCGGAAGCGAGGATCTGATCGCGGTAGGCTACAATGAAAGACCGGTGGTCAACTATTGCTTTATGCCCAATTCCAACAGCTTCGCGCTTGCGCTTTCAAAGAGCGGAGACGGCAGAAGCTGCATACTCGCGACCTACGACGACAACGGCGGCAAGACGGCGGAGATAGAAACCGATAACGGCGCGGACGCCTTTTCGGTCTACAAGGGCACGCTTGCGGTGCTCGACGGAAACACGCTCTACGCCTACAACAGCCTCGGCGAGCTGAAATACACCGCGGACGCCGGTACCGGAGCGAAGGCGGCGCTGCTCACCTCCGATACCAAGGCTTACGTTTTGAGCGTCAACCAGATAAGACTTATTGATTTCAATCATCCGGCTTCGCCAGATTCCGCTTCATAAGGGAGAAAAAGGATGGTTTCAGACCTCATTACAGCGGCGGTGATTATTCTTTTCGCAATAATCGGCTGGCATCGCGGTATCGTGCGCTCGCTTCTGAATCTTGCGGCTGTCGCAGCGTCGGCAATGTGCGCCAAAGCCGCGTCCGCGTGGCTCTCGTCATGGATATATCAAAGCTTTATCAAGCAGACGGTGACAGATAACCTCGAACGGCTGATTTCCGAAAACGGAGCCGTTTACGCCGTTCAAAACTGCTTCGAGGCTGTCCCGAATCTGATAAAGAACCCGGCTCTGCTGGTTTCGGGGCTGTTCGGCGCCGATTCCGGAGATTTGAGCCGCCGGGTTTTTGTCGAGGGCTCTCAGACCAAGACCCTCGCTGCGGCTATAGAGGAACCGCTTGGAAGCCTTGCGACCGGCGTTCTCTCGATAATGCTGTTTTTTCTGCTTTTTATCGTTTTCGCGGTAGTCGCTAAGCTTCTGGCGCGCGCGGCGCTGACCTTTTTTGAGATACCCGTTCTCAAGGGCGTCAACAAATTTTTAGGCTTAATTCTCGGCGCGGTCGAAGGAATTGTGATTTCATGGCTTGCAATTAATTTATTTTATGTTATAATGACCTTTACAAACCCTGTTTTATCAGACAACGGTTTCTTTTTCGGAAAAGTATTTCGATTTATGTGTTATTTCTGTTAGGCAAAAGCCAGAAAACGGGAAAACGGACTTTTTCGGGTTCTGATCCCTTCAGGCTTTTACGCGCCTTATTTTTCGATAAAAAAGAGATGGAGTAAAGAATGAAGAACGAAAAATGGACTTTTAATTGGAAGGACCTTTTTACGGTGGCAAATATGCTCACCTATTTGCGCTTTATATTGATCGCGCCCTTCATGTATTTTTTTATTCATGAAAACTACCTCGCGGCAGCGATATGCATAGGCGTTTCGGGTCTGTCCGATTGCTTTGACGGCGTGGTCGCCCGCAAGCTTAATCAGGTCACGGCTCTTGGAAAGACCCTCGATCCGATAGCGGATAAGCTCACGCTGATTTCGGTGGCGGTTTGTATGCTGATCTATATGCCTTCGCTGCTGCCGCTCATGCTCATCCTTGTGGTTAAGGATACCTTGATGCTCACCGGCGGTCTTATACTGCTCACCAAAAAAATCGCTCCTCCTCTGTCAAAGTGGTACGGCAAGGCGGCGACAGTGATTTTTTATCTGTCCGTTTTCCTTATCATTTTTCATAAAGCGGTATTCCACTACGAAAATCCGACGATGCAGACAGTTCTTTTTATCATCACGGCGCTTGCCATGCTGTTTGCTCTGTCTAACTATATAAAGATGTTTATAGATATCACCCGTGAGGATAAGCTGCAAAAGGCTAAAGAGAACGGGAAGGAAGAAAAATAATAATATTGGAGGTTATATATGCTTTGCAGCAGATGCGGAAAACGCCAGGCGGTCGTTTTCGTTTCCAACAACAACTCAAAGGACGCTCCGACGGTGGGCTATTGCCTCAGCTGCGCGAGGGAGCTCAATATCAAGCCTGTTGAGGATCTTATAAATAAAATGGGGATCTCCGACGAGGATCTCGAGATGGTTCAGGATCAGATGAACGCCCTGATGCAGAATATGGGCGACAGCGGAGATATGTCCGAATTGATGGATCAGCTCGGAGGACAGAATCTCGCCGAGCAGATGGAGCAGTTCCGCAGCGAAAGCGGAGGCAGCGAGGACGACGACTTCTCGCACGGCGCGCCCGCTTTTCCCAACTTCTTCAGCAATATTTTCGGCGGACAGAAAAACGACGGCGCGAACAGCTCAGGTTCGGCGCAGACGAACAACGCCAAAAAGGATAAGCCGAATAAAAAGCGCAAGCACATCAATCTCTACTGCGAGGATCTTACCCGCAAGGCGCGCGAAGGGAAGATCGACCGTATAGTCGGCAGAGATGTTGAGATCGAGCGCGTCATTCAGATACTTTCCAGACGTACAAAGAACAACCCCTGTCTTATAGGCGAGCCGGGCGTCGGCAAAACGGCGATCGCGGAGGGTCTTGCGCTCCGGATCGCTCAGGGCAAGGTGCCTCAGCGCCTCAAGGACAAGGAGATCCAACTCCTCGATCTGACCTCCCTCGTCGCGGGAACTCAGTTCAGAGGACAATTTGAAAGCCGTATCAAGGGTCTTGTCACCGAGATCAAGGAGAGCGGAAACGTGATACTCTTTATCGACGAGGTCCACAGCCTGGTCGGAACAGGCGACAGCGAGGGTACGATGAACGCCGCCAATATCCTCAAGCCCGCTCTTTCGAGAGGCGAGGTTCAGGTTATCGGCGCCACTACCTTTAACGAATACCGAAAATATATCGAAAAGGATTCCGCGCTCGAGAGAAGGTTCCAGCCCGTTAAGGTCGGAGAGCCCACGATCGCTCAGTCGATCGAGGTCATCGCGGGAGTCAAGGAGTACTACGAGAAGCACCACAGGGTCGTAGTTGATGATGATATCGTCCGCAAGACGGTCGTCCTTTCGGAAAGATATATAACCGACCGCTTCCTGCCCGACAAGGCTATCGACCTGCTCGACGAGAGCTGCGCCTGCGCTTCACTGCGAAACAAGGCTCTCGAGCACAGCGATACCCTCAACGAGCAGAAGGTGCTCCTTCTCCAGAAAAAGGATGAGATATCCTCTGCCGACGATATCGACTACAAGCAGCTTGCCGAGGTGAATACTGAGCTTGCGCGTATTGACGGCGAGCTTCAAAAAATCGACCCCGAGGAGCTTGTCGCTCACGTCACCGAGGAGGATATCGCCAAGGTCATCGAGCTTTGGACAGGTATCCCCGCGTCAAGGATCAGAGAAAACGAGCTTTCAAAGCTCGCCGATCTCGAGGGCGAGCTCAAGAAAAAGATAATCGGTCAGGATGAGGCTGTCGAGGCTCTTGCCAGTGCGATCAAGCGCAGCCGCTGCCAGATCTCTCCGCGCCGCAGACCCGCTTCGTTTATCTTTGTGGGTCCGACGGGCGTGGGAAAGACAGAGCTTGTAAAGGTTCTCAGCCAACAGCTTTTCGATACTCCCGAAACGCTTATCCGCCTCGATATGTCCGAATTCATGGAAAAGCATTCGGTTTCCAAGATCATCGGTTCGCCGCCCGGATACGTCGGCTATGACGAGGCGGGACAGGTGACAGAGAAGGTTCGCCGCCGTCCGTATTCGGTCCTGCTCTTTGACGAGATCGAGAAGGCGCACCCCGACGTTCTCAACATCCTGCTGCAGATCCTCGACGAGGGCAAGCTCACCGACGCGCACGGCAGGGCGGTCAACTTTGAAAACACCGTTATCGTCATGACCTCGAACGCCGGCTCCTCGACCCGCGAGAGCGCTCTCGGCTTCGGCAAGACCGAGGAGGACGCCTCAAAGGAAAAGGTCATGAAGGCGCTTTCTGATTTCCTGCGTCCCGAATTTCTCGCGAGAGTTGACGAGGTTATCGTTTTCAACAATCTCACCGAGGAAAATTACATCAAAATCGCGGCTCTCATGCTCTCGGAGTATATCCCGGCGCTCGAGGAAAAGCATATCCGCTTCAGCTATGACGACAAGGCTTGCGAGTATCTCGCGAAGAAGTCCTGCGACGGCAAGAGCGGAGCTCGCGATCTCCGCCACACCATCCGCCGCGAGGTTGAGGAAAAGATCGCCGCGGCTATGATCGGCTCGCGCGACGGCAAAATAAGCGCCGTGAACGTCACCTCCGACGGAGAGGGAATTGTTGTTGAGGCTCTGTAAAAAATTGCTTGACAAGAAAAAGCAACGATGATATAATGATGGTATAAAGGGGAGTAGTTCGCGGCGATAGCCGTGGTATATATCGCCAGACCCATGCTGTATTTATAAGCATCGGATATATCTTAAAGAACGAGACTTTTATTGTAAACGGTTGTCCGCGCGCAATAAAGGTCTCTTTTTTTCGGAGGTTTTTTATGAATTGGTATCAAATCTCGGAGCTTGAAGCTCTGCAAAGCTATGAGGTCACGACCTCGGGGCTGTCATCGCAGAGGGCAAAGGAAACGCTTGAAAAAAACGGCGAGAATGTGCTGGTCGAGGGTAAACGCAAGAACGCTTTTCAGATGTTTTTGAGTCAATTTGCCGATCTTCTGGTCATTATTCTTATCGTTGCGGCGATAATTTCCATGATCTCCGGTAATATCGAGAGCACAATAGTTATCTTTGCCGTCATCATAATGAACGCCATACTCGGCACCGTGCAGCATATCAAGGCTCAGAAATCGCTCGACAGCCTCAAGTCCCTTTCGTCTCCGGGCGCGAAGGTCATCCGAGACGGTCAGAAGGTCGAGATAGATTCGCGTCACGTCGTCGAGGGAGATATCCTCATGCTCGAGGCGGGCGACCTTGTCGTAGCCGACGGGCGTATCATCCACAATTACTCCCTCCAGGTAAACGAAAGCTCACTCACGGGAGAGAGCACGAACGTTGAAAAGGAAGAGGGCGCGATCTTGGGCGAGGCGCCCCTTGCCGATCGGAAAAATATGGTTTTCTCGGGCAGCCTCGTAACCTACGGCAGAGCCATGGTGCTTGTCACCGCCACGGGAATGAACACCGAAATAGGCAAGATCGCTTCTCTCATGAATTCAGCCAAGGAGCGCAAAACTCCGCTCCAGCGCAGTCTTGATAAGTTTTCCTCGCGTCTCGCGCTGATAATAATGCTGATCTGCGCGGTCGTTTTCGGACTTTCGCTGTGGCAGAATTCCAAAAACGGCTTTTCCGCTGACGTCATACTCAACTCCCTGATGTACGCCGTGGCGCTTGCTGTCGCCGCGATCCCGGAGGCTCTGG
>CACYIC010000009.1 GCA_902774325.1 uncultured Ruminococcus sp. | reverse complement strand
TTCACGCAGAGTCGGTGGAGGAAGTCGCCGCCGAAGAGCAGCCACTTGAGCAGCAGGGTCAGGACTCCGGCGCCTATCGCCGTATCAAAGGCTACACCGGTTCCGATCGCCGTGCCCAGGATACCCGAAAGCGCCGCGACAACAAAGAAGATCAGGTTATGCAGACCGATAACGACGTATTTCGAGATAACCATGCTTCCTCTGTCGGGAAGCTGTCCCGCGATATTCTTTACATATCCGCCCGTAAAATCAAGGCTTAGGAAGGAAACCGCTGAAATAAACATCGGGATCATGAGCAGACCCATCGCGAAGGGATTTACCAACACCTGCGAAAGCTCCGTCGCCTGAACAGGCTGACCCTGGGAAAAAACCTTTGTCACAATGCCGCCCGCGGCGATGAACGCCGTGTTGAGCGCGAAGGTTATCGACAATAGGATCAAAAAGAGCTTTGAGGTTCCGAGCTTATAGCATTCTGTCTTTATTAAATTAAGCATTTCTCTTTCCTCCCGTAAGGCTGAGGTAGTAGTCCTCAAGCGAAATATTTGTGGTGTGGAGCTCATAGACCGAAAGCCCGTTTTCGACCAGCTTTTTGTTGATTTCAGCCGTTCTGTCAAGGCATTCGTTTATTCTGAGCTTGTCGCCCGAAGGCTCCGCGTCCCTGATTCCCATTGAGGCGATAAGCTCCAGCGCCCTTGGGTTGTCGTCGGTATTCACCGTGACGTATCTGCCGCAGCGCTTTTCGAGATCCTCGTTGGTGAACTCGTCGATCAGCTCGCCGTTGTTGATTATCCCGTAGGAATCGGCAAGCTTGCCGAGCTCGTCGAGGATATGGCTGGAAATCATGATCGTGATGCCCTTTTCATCCCTGAGCCTCGCGAGCGTTTCCCTGATCTCCGCGATTCCCTGAGGATCGAGTCCGTTGATCGGCTCGTCGAGGATGATGAGCTTCGGGTCGCCCGTCAGAGCGAGGGCTATTCCCAGGCGCTGGCGCATACCAAGCGAGAAGGAGCCGGCGTTCTTTTTGCCGGTATCCGAAAGCCCGACAAGCCTCAAAAGCTCCTCAACATACTGCTTTGAATAGCAGTTCATGGCGATGCACTTTATTTTCAGATTATCGAACGCCGATCTGTTCGGATAAAGTCCGGGGCTTTCGATCAATACTCCAATGCCTCTGCCGGACTCGCCGTGGATCTTATAGCTGCCCTCCGTGGGACGGGAAAGACCGCTTATCATCCTCATGATCGTGGTCTTTCCGGCGCCGTTTCTGCCGATCAAGCCGTAGATCTCTCCCTCGCGAACGTGGATGTTTATATTTCCCGCCGCGACCTTATCTCCGTATTTCTTTGTAAGTTTATCTGTTGTGAGGATGTAAGCCATATCGATCTCTCCTTTTGTTTTTTTAACTGTATTATATCACGCCGAGTATAACAGAAGTATAACAAGCAATTCTGTGCGCCGCCTTATGACTGCCCGCATATAATCATTTCATTGTCATACAAAAACAGGGCGCAATAAGCTGCGCCTCTGTTCTTTGTTTTTATCAAATAATAATAAGCTCCTTGGGAAGGCTTACAAAATTGCGGCAGCCGTCCTCCGTCACCGCCATCATATCCTCGATCCTGACGCCGAATTTATCTGGCAGATAGATACCCGGCTCATCGGTTATGACCATTCCCGCGCGCAGGACGGACTCGGAGCGAGAGGAAACGTAAGGCATTTCGTGGATATCAAGACCGACTCCGTGACCCGTGGAATGACCGAAGTACTTGCCGAAGCCCGCCTCGGTTATTATATCGCGGGCAGTCTTGTCGATCACGCTGCAGCTCTCCCCCGCCTTGATTTTTTCGAGCGCGGCAAGCTGAGCTCTGAGAACGATATCGTAGATCTCTCTCATCTCATCGCTCGCGCTGCCGATCGCGACGGTTCTCGTGGTGTCGCTGTGGTAGCCCTCGTACATCGCTCCGAAATCAAAGGTGAAGAAATCTCCCTCGCGCACCTCATCGTCTCCCGGTACTCCGTGAGGCAGAGAGGTCTTTTTGCCTGTTATCGTAATGAGGCTGAAGGAGATGTCCTCCGCGCCGTAAAGCTTCATGAGGTATTCAAGGCGCGCCGAGATAAAACGCTCGGTAACTCCCGGCTTGAGGTCATTGAGCACCTCAAGATAGGCTCTTTCCGCGATCTGCTGTGCCTTTGCGATCTTTTGAAGCTCGCTTTCGTCCTTGATTATCCTCAAAGCCTCAACCGCGCGGTCAAGCTTATCCGATGGCGCAAGCGCGATTTTTTCCTCCCCGAGCTTTTTCGATAGCGCGGAGGCGCGGCTGTAGGTCATGGCGGAAGGCTCAAAGAAAAGTGAGCTAAGCCCCTCGCGCTGCATGAGTCCGATAAGCTCCTCACCCATACGAGAAAAGCAAACGACCTCGCAGGCGTGAGATTTTTTTAGCGCAGCCTCATGATAGCGAAAATCAACCAGCAGGAAGGCGGAGGCTTCTGTCACGAGAAGCGCGCCCTCGCTGTGAAAGAATCCGGTAAAATAGCCGATATTGACCTCATTTACGATCAAAAACGCGGCGTCCTTATCTATCAGCGCGCTTCTGAGCGAAGCTATCCTTTTTTCATAGATCCCGTTCATTTCAAAATACCTCTCAATGCCTCAACTGCCAAAAAATAACTTGCCTTGCCAAAGCCCGCGATCTGACCTACGCAGACCGGAGCGATCACGGAAATATGGCGGAACTCCTCGCGGGCGTGGATATTTGAAAGATGGACCTCCACGAAAGGCAGAGCCTTGTTTACGCAGGCGATGGCGTCGCGCAGGGCGTAGCTGTAGTGGGTCAGCGCTCCGGCGTTAATAATGACTCCGTCAAACTCGTTGCGTGCGGCGTGGATCCTGTCGATCAGGTCGCCCTCGTGGTTCGACTGGTAAACCTGAGCGTCAAAGCCCGCCTGCTCCGCGTAATCCACGATCTCCGCCTCGATGGTTTCGGCGGTCTCCTCGCCGTAGATGCCTTTTTCACGGATCCCGACCATATTAAGGTTGGGTCCCTGGATAATTAATATTTTTTTCATGCTTTATTCTCCTCGGCAATAACAAAAAGCGGACAGAAAAATCTGTCCGCCCATTGATTATCTGTATTTGCGTTTGCGTGCTGCTTCTGACTTTTTCTTACGCTTTACAGAGGGCTTTTCGTAAGCCTCTCTCTTGCGAACCTCGGCAATAACGCCGGCTCTGGCGCACTGCTTTTTAAAGCGTCTGAGCGCGCTCTCAAGAGATTCATTCTCTTTTAATCTAATTTCAGCCATCTATCTTCCCTCCCATCTGCCTGGCGGCATGGGTAATTTGCATAAATTGCACGATTTATTATACAATATGCGACTAATAATGTCAATAGAAATGTTGAAAATTAGAAAAATTTTTAACTAAATAGTGTTTCAGGGCTTTACAACGAGGTTTACAAGCTTTTTCGGAACAACTATTTCCTTAATTATGTTCATTGAAGCAATCGCATTTTGTACTTTTTCGTCGGATTTGGCAAGGCTTAGCAGCTCGTCCTTGGACGCGTCCACGGGCACGCTGAGCTTTGCTTTGATCCTGCCGTTTACCTGAACGACGATCTCAACCGTTTCGTCAACACATTTTGACTCGTCGTACTCGGGCCATTTCGCCTCAGCGAGGATGCCCTCGCCGAGCTTCTGAGCCTCGTAAACCTCCTCGGTAACGTGAGGAGCAAAGGGGTTGAGCAGGATCGAGAAGATCCTCAGCTCCTCCCTGTTGATCGCCTTGGTATCGGCGATATCGTTTATCAGCGCCATGAGAGCGGCGATAGCGGTGTTGAACTTGATGTTCTCGATATCGTCGCCGACCTTCTTTATCGCCTTGTGGAAGGCGCTCTCGAGCTCGGGACGGATCGTATCGCCGTCGATGAGAGAGTTCTGGAGGTTCCAGTAGCGCTCGATAAAGCGGCGGCAGCCTCTTATGCTCGCCTGCGACCAGGGAGCCGCCTTCTCAAAGTCTCCGATGAACATTTCGTACATGCGCATGGTGTCGGCGCCGTACTCGTTCACGATGTCGTCGGGATTTACTACGTTTCCGCGGGATTTGCTCATTTTCTCGCCGTTTTCGCCGAGGATCATGCCGTGGGAGGTGCGCTTCGCGTAGGGCTCGCTGGTGGGAACCACGCCGATATCATAGAGGAACTTGTGCCAGAAGCGGCTGTAGAGCAGGTGGAGCGTGGTGTGCTCCATTCCGCCGTTGTACCAGTCGACGGGCGACCAGTACTCAAGCGCCTCCTTTGAGGCGAGAGCCTCGTTGTTGTGGGGATCCATATAGCGCAGGAAGTACCAGCTTGAGCCTGCCCACTGGGGCATGGTGTCTGTTTCGCGGCAGGCGGGACAGCCGCACTTGGGACAGGTCGTTGAGATCCAGTCCTTCATCTTGGCAAGCGGCGATTCGCCGTTGTCGGTGGGCTCGTAGGACTCGACCATCGGGAGTCTGAGCGGAAGCTCGCTCTCGTCGATCGGAACGTAGCCGCACTTTTCGCAGAAAACGATCGGGATAGGCTCGCCCCAATAGCGCTGGCGGGAGAACACCCAGTCGCGCAGCTTGTAATTGACCTTGGCGTGACCCTTGCCCTGCTCGGTGAGCCATTCGATGATCTTGACCTTCGCCTCGTCTACTGAAAGACCGTCGAGCATACCGGAATTGACCATAATGCCCGTTGCGCAGTCGGTAAACGCCTCCTCCTGAACGTTGCCGCCCTTAACTACCTCGATTATGGGCAGACCGAACTTCTTGGCGAACTCCCAGTCGCGGGTATCGTGAGCGGGAACCGCCATGATAGCGCCCGTTCCGTAGGAAACGAGGACGTAGTCGGAGATGAAGATGGGGATCTCTGCGTTGTTCACGGGATTGATCGCGCGGACGCCGTCGATGAGGACGCCGGTCTTGTCCTTGGCGACCTCGGTGCGCTCAAAATCGGACTTCCTCGCGGCAGCCGCCTGATAAGCGCGGATCTCGTCCATATTTCCGATCTTGTCCGCCCATTTCTCGATCAGGGGATGCTCGGGTGAGATTACCATATAGGTCGCGCCGTAAAGCGTATCGGCGCGGGTCGTATATATCGTGAGGGTGTCGCCTGTTGTGGTCGTGAAGTCGACCTCGGCGCCCGTGCTTCTGCCGATCCAGTTCTTCTGCTGAGCCTTTACTCTGTCGGGATAGTCGACCAGATCAAGGTCGTTTATGAGTCTGTCGGCGTATTCGGTGATCTTGAGCATCCACTGGGATTTTACCTTGTGGACGACCTCGCTGCCGCAGCGCTCGCAGACGCCGTTGACTACTTCCTCGTTGGCGAGCACGCATTTACAGGAGGTGCACCAGTTAACATTCATCTCTTTTTTGTAAGCAAGTCCGTGCTTGAATAGCTGAATGAATATCCACTGGGTCCACTTGTAGTAATCGGGGTCGGTGGTGTTTACCTCGCGGCTCCAGTCAAAGGAGATTCCCAGAGATTGGATCTGCTTTTTGAAGCGCGCGATATTGTTTTTGGTAACTATCTCGGGATGGATGTGGTTTTTGATCGCGTAATTTTCGGTGGGCAGACCGAAAGCGTCCCAGCCGATCGGATAGAGGACGTTATAGCCCTGGAGCCTGCGCTTTCTGGCAACCGTGTCAAGCGCGGTATAGGGGCGCGGATGACCCACGTGCAGACCCTGTCCCGACGGATAGGGAAATTCGATAAGCGCGTAGAACTTTTCCTTTTCGCTGTTGTCCTCAGCGTGGAAAACACCCTTTTCCTCCCAGATTTGCTGCCATTTCGGCTCAATTTCCTTGTGATTGTACTTCAATATTATCCCTCCATAATCCATACGGATCAGAATTATTTACCTTCTTTGATGACCCCGCTCAGATCGACGGGCTTGCCGTCCTGCCAGAGCCTGTCGAGGTCGTAGAACTCGCGGGCTTCCTCCGAGAAAACATTTACGATTACGTCGATATAATCGAGAAGGATCCAGCTCTCGTTTCTGTGACCCTCGATGTGGCTGACGGAGACGCCCGCCTCGTCGAGCTGATACTCGACCTCGTCCGCAAGCGCCTTGACATGGGTCGAGCTGTTGCCCGTCGCTATCACCATATAATCAGCGAGCGAGGAAACGTCGGTGATCTCGATCACCTGTATATCAAGACCTATTTTGCTGTCTATCGCCTTTGCCGCGAGAACAGCGGTTTCATAAGCTGTCATAATTTATCCTTTCATTACAAGCTCGTTGTACAGTCCGAGCTGGTCGGGGTGGATCGCAAGCTCCTTTTTTGAAAGCTCCTGCAAAAAGAACTGACAGGAAAAGAGCATTGCGGCTTCAAGGCTTTGGCGGGAACGCTCCCGCATTATCTCAACGCCGTTATAGCTCCGCCCTTCGGCGGTAAAGTCGGCGATGTATATGATTTTTTCGAGCAGGCTCATCCCCGCCCTGCCCGTCGTATGATATCGCACGGCGTTGATCATATCCTCGTCGGTTATGCCGAGTTCTCTGCGGATATAGACGCTGCCGCTGATCGAGTGCCAGAGCTTAGGGGCGTTTTTCTGCACATCGTCTAAGATTATACCACCGTCCGCGATAATTTGCAACTGTTCATCCTTGGGAATTTCCTTTGTTATATCGTGGATCATGCCCGCAATGTACGCTTTTCCGGTGTCTGAGCCGTAAAGCCGCGCCAGCTCCACCGCCTCCCTAGCGACGTTTACGCTGTGAATATAGCGGTAGTCGCCCATCAATCCCCGGATGATCGCCGCATAGTCGCGAAAGCCGTACAAGCCCTTTTTCGCGATATGATCGTAAACCGCTCCGGGAAGATATTCGGAAACAAGCTCCCTGTTGCAGATGTTGCTCCTGACAAAGGTCGAGGAAACCTGCATGACGGGTTTTTCGAGCGCAAAAGCGCGCGCGCCCATATTTTTAAGCGTTTCCTCGTAATAGTCCAGAAGAACGCGGTTATCGTCCCCATCGCGCGGCACGGCAATTATCGAAGCCTTTTCAAAGATGATATCGGGATTTTTCCAGGAAGGCAGGGTCAGAAACATATCGGCTCCCATTATCAGGAAAAGCTCGTCACCGGGATATAATTCTTTTAAAGAAGAAAGTGTTTCAAAGGTGTAGCTTGTCCCGCCGCGCCTGAGCTCGATATCGGAAACGGTTAAGCCGTCAAGTCCCGCGGCGGCGAGCCTGCACATCTCAAGCCTGTCATCTCCGCTCACAAGCTCCGAGCCGGATTTGTGAGGCGGCGTATAATCCGGAATGAGGATCACCGAATCGAGGTTCAGTGAATCCCGGCAATAAGCCGCTAATTTCAGATGCCCGTTGTGGATCGGGTTGAAGGTGCCGCCGAATATACCTATACGGCTCATGATCTTTTAGCCCTCGGGAGAGTTATTTTCGGCTCATCGGGATTTCTGCGATAGAGCACGAATTTTGAGCCGATAACCAAAACGACCTCCGCGCCGCATTTTTCCGCGATTATCTCAGCGCCCTCGCGCGGGGAGTATGAGCTGTTCTCGAGCACTCTGCCCTTTATCAGCTCTCGGGCTGTCAGGGCGGTGTCAGCCTGCATTATTATATTGTCGGTGATCTCGCCCTTTCCGACTATAAGAATTGTATCTATAGAGTTGGCGAGACCTCTGAGGTACGCCCTCTGTTTGCTTGTCAGCATAGCTTCATTCCTTTCCAAAATGCTGCTCAAGAGCCGCCTTGAGCCTGCGAAGCGCCTTTCCCCTGTGGCTTACCGCATCCTTTTCCGCCGCGCTGAGCTGCGCGAAGGTGCGGTCGCCGAAAAAGAAGATCGGGTCGTAGCCGAAGCCGCCGTCGCCGATAAACTCATAGCCGATCCTGCCCTCGCAGCTCTCCTCGATTTCGAGCCTTGAGCCGTCGGGAAGGATGCAGCAGATCGCGCAGGTGTAATGAGCTCCGCGCTCATCGTCCGGGACTCCCTCGAGCTGCTCGAGGATCTTCTGGGTGCGCTGCTCGTCGGTATGACAAGTCTCGGGACAATATCTCGCCGAGAAAATGCCGGGTCTGCCTCCAAGAGCGTCGACGCAGATTCCCGAATCGTCGGCTACCGCGGGCATGCCGGTCTTTTTATATGCGGCGTCAGCCTTCAAATAAGCGTTTTCGAGAAAGGTGGTTCCCGTTTCATCGACCTCGTCGAGCCTGACTCCCGCCTCCTTAGCGGAAACCGCCTCGATGCCAAGCGGATTCAGTATCCTCTCGAGCTCGACAAGCTTTTTTTGATTATTTGTAGCAATGATGAATTTCATGGATCATGCCTCCGGCTTAACAAAGAGTGCGTGGGCGAAATCCTCGGCGCTGAACGGCTGCAGATCGTCGATCTGCTCTCCGACTCCGATATATTTTACCGGAATTCCGAGACCGTCCTTAATGGCGAGCACAACGCCGCCCTTTGCGGTGCCGTCGAGCTTGGTGAGCACGATGCCGGTGATGCCCGTCGCCTCTCTGAACTGCTCCGCCTGGTTTACCGCGTTCTGACCTGTCGTCGCGTCGAGAACGAGCAGCTTTTCCTTTGCGGCATCGGGAAGCTCGCGGTCGATGATGCGGTTGATCTTCGCGAGCTCGTCCATGAGGTGCTTTTTATTGTGGAGTCTTCCGGCGGTATCGCAGATTATTACGTCGGCACGGCGAGCCTTCGCCGCCGCGATCGCGTCAAAAACGACCGCTGCGGGGTCGCTGCCCTCGTTCTGCTTGATGATCTCGCAGCCCGCGCGCTGAGCCCAAACGTCGAGCTGGTCGATAGCGGCGGCGCGGAAGGTATCGGCAGCAGCGAGAATGACTCTCTTGCCCTGACCTGAAAGCTGCTTGGCGAGCTTTCCGATGGTCGTTGTTTTGCCTACTCCGTTGACTCCGATAACAAGAATGATCGAGGGCGAGGTGGATATATCCAGCTCCTCGCCGCCCGCGAGCATTTCGGTGATGATCTCCTCGAGAAGCCCGTTGATCCGGGAGGGATCGGTAACTCCCTGCTTTTTGACGCGCTTTCTGAGCTCGTCGCAGATTTTTTGAGCTGTCGGAACGCCGACGTCCCCCATCACAAGCAGCTCCTCAAGCTCCTCAAAAAGCTCCTCGTCGATTTTGGTGAAGGATTTGAGCATGGAGTCGATCTGACCCATTACGGCGTTGCGGGTCTTTTTCAGACCCTCTTTGATTTTACTGAAAAGTCCCATGATATCAGTCCTTTACTTTGATTCTAATCCAAGCTTCTCAACTACCTCCGAGGAGCGAAGCTCAAGCAGCTTTGAAATACCCTCGTCCTGCATCGTGACTCCGTAGAGCACGTCCGCCTCCTCCATAGTTCCGCGGCGGTGGGTTATCAGGATGAACTGGGTTTTGTCTGTCATGCGGCGAAGATAGCTCGCGAAGCGGAAAACGTTTACGTCGTCTAGCGCCGCCTCGATCTCATCCATAACGCAGAAGGGCGCGGGGCGCACCTTCATGATCGCGAAATAAAGGGCGATCGCGACAAGCGCCTTTTCACCGCCCGAGAGCGCGTCGAGATGGACGACTATTTTCCCGGGAGGATGCACGAGGATATCTATTCCGCTGGTCAGGATATTCTCGGGATCGGAGAGCGACAGCGACGCGGTACCGCCGCCGAACAGCTCCTTGAAGGTGAGGGTGAAGTTTTTGTTGATACGGTCAAAGCTCTCGACAAAGACCTCCTTCATCTGCTTTGTGAGAGTATTAATCAGCTTTTCGATCTCGCTCTTTGATTTTTCGACGTCGGCAACCTGAACGCTCATGAATTCGTAGCGCTCGGAGACCTCCTTGTACTCCTCGATCGCGCCGACATTTACGCTGCCGAGATTCTTTATGCTCTGCTTGAGCTCGGCAAGGCGTTTTTTCGCGGCGGGCTGGTCGTCGATCGGAACTGCGGTCTGCTCCGCCTCTCGGCGGGTCAGCTCGTATTCCTCCCAGAGCTTAGAGATTATCCCGTCGTATTCCTTTTGAATATTTATTTTGCGCTCCTCGAGCCGCGCAAGCTCTCTGCCCGAGGTCTCGCGCTCCGAGGTCTTGTCTCTTTCGATGCTCCTGAGCTCAACCGTGCGCTTTTCAAGCAGCTCACGCTGAGAGCCGAGAGAACCGATGCGCTCCGAAAGCGACTGGCGGGTCTTATTGATCGCGTCTATCTCGCTCTGACATATTTCTATGCTCTCACGGGCTGAAACGATCGCCTGCTCCGACTCTTCTATCCTGCTTTTCAGCTCTTCCCTGCGCTGCGCGTTGTCGCTGCCGGTATTCTGAGCGAAAACTATTTCGGCGTTCAGCGTTTCGATATCCTTCTGCGCGGCGACTATCTCAAGCCTGATCTCGGAGAGCTGATCCGACAGCTCCTCTCTGCGCTGAGTGAGCACGGCGCGGCTGCCCGTAACGGCGGCTGCGCGCTCCTCGGCAGAGGCTATTTTCAGATTCAGCTCCGAAAGCGTTTTCCGCGCCTCCTCACGGCTTGCGCGAAGCGCCTCCATTCGGCGGAAACAATCCTCTGTTTCCGAGCGGGCGTTTTCGATATACCGGGAGGTGTTTTCAAGCTCCGTTTCACAGGCGCGCTGCTCGGCATTTAGCCTCGCGAGGTCCTGCTGGACCCGGGAAAGATCGCCTCTTGTTCCCAGAAGCTCCGCCTCGAGCTGTGCGTATTCCCTGTTGACCCGCAGGCTGAGCTGCTCCGCCTGCTCCGCTTTTCGGATAAGCTTTTCAGTCTGCTCCTTAAGCTGCTCTATCTCGGAGGCGCGGCTGAGCACTCCCGTGCTCCTCACCTGAGAGCCGCCTGTCATCGAGCCGCCCGCGTTCACTACCTGACCGTCGAGAGTCACCACCTTGAAGCGGTAGGAAAACCTCTTGGCTATCGACGAGGCGGAATTAAGATCCTCGGCTATGACGATCTTTCCGAGCAGATTGTCAAGTATATTTCTGTATTTCGGTTCGCACGAGCAAAGAGAGCCGGCGACTCCCACGAAGCCGAAGCATTCGTCGAGTCCGTTCTCGTTCAGCTCGCGCGGTTTTATCGTATTGAGAGGGAGAAAGGTCGCCCTTCCCCCGTCGGTCGACTTCAAATAACGGATAGCGTTCTTTGCGTCCTCGTCGCTTTCAACGACAATATTCTGCATAGCCGCGCCCAGAGCGGTTTCTATGGCGACGGCATACCGCTTCGGAACCGAGATAACGCGGGAAACAGGACCGCAGATCCCCTTGAGCCTGCCGCTTTTCGAAGCGTTCACAACGGTTTTTACGCTCTTTGAGAAGCCCTCAAGATTGCGCTCGAGGTTTTCAAGAAAGCTGATCTTCCGCTTGTGCTCATTAACATCAAGGGTCAGGCTGTCGCTTTGCGCCTTGTATTCCTCTCGCTTTTTATCCTTTGCCGAGAGCTTGAGCTGCAGGCCGTCTATGGCGTTTTGCAGCGCGTTCTTTTCCTCCTCGGAGCTTTTGATATCCGCTTTGAAGGCTTCGTTCATCTCTTTGAGCGAAGCGAGCTGTTCCTCGCGCTCTCCGATCGACTGCTTCAGACTCTCGGCTCTCGCCGAAAGCTCGTTGATCGAGCTGTCCGAGGTCATATCTATTACCCGCGCGTCGGCGGATTGAGAGGTGAGCTTTGACAGCTCGGCGGAAATCTCCTGCAGAGCGTCGCCGCTCCTGCCCGATTCCGTATTCACGTCGTTGAGCTTTTCCGAGAGCTTGCCGTATTTCTGCTGCTTGGATATGATCCTCTCATCCAGCGCGGCGATCTCTTTTTCCTTCTCGGCGACGCTTTTTTTCAGTTCCTCGGCGCTTTCGAGAGTTTGCTCGATATCCGCCCTTATCCTCTCGATATTTTCCTCGTGATGGGATATATCGTTTTGGGCGACGGAGATCCGGGACTGCTTGTTCGCGGCTTCCGCTTCCAGCTCGGAGATTTCCGAGCGCAGCTCCTCAGCCTTTGAAGCCAGAACGCCGTTCCTGAGATATATTTCCTCGCTCTCGCTCTGAATATTCTCGAGAGCGCGCTCCGCGTCGTCATACTGAGCGCGCGCTATCGCGATTTTTTCGTCCTGCTCCTTAAGACACGACTGGAACCTGTCGAGATTGAGCAGCCAGACGGCTATTTCCAGCCCTCGCTTTTCCTCGGAATACTCGAGGAATTTTTTCGCCTTTTCGCTCTGCTTTTTGAGAGGACCTACCCGCTCCTCGAGCTCGGTGACGATGTCGCGCAGGCGGAGAAGGTTGTCCTCGGTGTTTTTCAGCTTGCGCTCCGCTTCGATCTTGCGGTAGCGGTAGCGGGAGATACCCGCCGCCTCCTCAAATATCTCGCGCCTGTCCTCGCTCTTTGTTGAAACGATGCTGTCGATCTTGCCCTGTCCTATCATGGAATAGCCGTCTCTTCCCAGACCCGTATCCATGAAAAGCTCGTTGATATCTTTCAGGCGGACTGCCGCCTTGTTTATGAGATACTCGCTTTCGCCGCTGCGGTAATAGCGCCTTGTGACTGCTATCTCGTCTCCGTCAAACGGCAAAAAGCGGTCGGAATTATCTATATTTAACGTAACCTCGGCGTAGCCCTGCTTTTTTCGGCTGTCAGTGCCGTTAAAAATCACGTCCTCCATCCTGGAGCAGCGAAGGCTTTTCGGAGACTGCTCTCCGAGCACCCAGCGAATGGCGTCGCTGATATTGCTCTTGCCCGAGCCGTTCGGTCCTACGACCGAGGTTATTCCCTGTTCAAAGGATAATTTGGTTTTATCGGGAAAGGTTTTGAAGCCGTGGACTTCAAGTGATTTTAATCTCATCTTCTACCCCTTACGAAGAGAATATTTTCCGAGAGAGTCGTCAAATCTCACGGTTATCTCGTACCCCTGCTCATTAAGCCTTTTGAGATTGCTTTTCCGCTGACCGTAAAATTTCGACAACGATTTCGGGTTAATAAAGACCGTAACCCTTCGGTCATCCTTATCTGAAAATAATTCTAAAAATGAATCATAAATTATTTTGCTCTCGCAAAGCTCCTTAAAGGCGGGATGGTAGTTACCGCCGACGCTGCCGCTGACCAGCGAATCCGAATAATGGAGCCCGAGTCTGATGATCCTTATGCCCTCGTCCTCAAAAACGCGGATAAGCCTCGAGCAAAGCTCCACGCTCTGTTCAAGCGTATAAGGGATATAGTCGCCGCTGTTGAAGTATTCCTCGAGCCTCGTCCCCTTCATGATAACGGTCGGATAAATCCTCACGGTATCGGGGCGCAGAGCGACGAACCGAGAGGCGGTATAAAGATCCTTTTCAAAATCCGAGCCGTAAAGCCCGGTCATCATTTGCAGCCCGAGCGAAAAGCCCCGCGCTTTTATAAGCCTTGAGGCTTCCGCGACCGCCTCGGCGCTGTGGCCGCGCTCATTTGCTTCCAATACGGAATCGACCATTGACTGAGCGCCCAGCTCGATCGAGGTCACTCCGAAGCGCTTCAACAGCTCGAGCGTGCCTGAGTCGATGCAATCGGGTCTGGTTGAGATCCTGATGCCCGCGAAATCCTCCGAAAACGGCTCGCACGCCTCCAAAAGCGAGATCATATAAGAGCGATCTATCGCGGTGAAGCTGCCACCGAAAAAGGCGATCTCGGTATTTTTTGTGCGTTCTCCCTGAGTCCGCACAGCGTTTTGAAGAACGGCGCCGACCTCTTCGGCGGTCGGCTGGGAGGCCTTTCCCGTTATGCTTTTCTGATTGCAGAAGGAGCACTGGTGAGGGCAGCCGTTGTGCGGAATAAAAATCGAAAGATTACCGTGCTTAATAGCCCATCAGCTCCAAAGCCTCGCGCGCCGCCTGCTGCTCGGCTTCCTTTTTGCTTCTTCCGCCGCCCTTGCCGATCACGTTGCTGTTGAGGTGAACCTCCACTACGAAATGCTTGTTGTGATCGGGACCGCTCTCGCCTATCAGAACATATTCGAGCTTCTCGCCCGGATTTTTCTGAACTATCTCCTGCAGGGTGGTCTTGTAGTCCTTGACGCGCTTCTGCTTGGAATTTTTGATGGCGGGGACGATAAAGCTCAAAACGTGCTTTTTAGCGGGCTCGATCCCGCCGTCAATAAAAATCGCCGCGAGCAGCGCTTCAAAGGCGTCAGAGAGGATCGACGGGCGGGAAGCGCCTCCGTTATGGCGCTCTCCCCTGCTGAGAACGAGATAATTGCCCAGATTGATCTGCTTGGCAAAATCAAAGAGGGATTTTTCGCATACCAGAGAGGCGCGCAGCTTGGTCAGCTCACCCTCCGGCAGCTCGGGACAGTTTTTGAAAATATATTCGGAAACAATGATCGAGAGCACCGCGTCGCCGAGAAATTCCAGCCGCTCGTTATATTTAATATGCTGAGACTTTCTCTCCTTCGCGTAGGAGGAATGAGTGAGCGCCTCCTTAAGGAGCTCCTTGTTTTTAAATTGATATCCGATTTTGTCTTCCAATTCCACCATATTTAACTCCCTGTCAGGCTATGCCTGCTGAAGAGCCGAGGAGATCTCCTTGATCGCCTCTCCGTTGACATAGTTTATCGATAGCTGGATCGCGTTGCGGAGCGTTACGGCTGTCGAATCGCCGTGAGCCTTGAAAACGGGCTTGGACGAGCCGAGGATAGGCGCTCCGCCGTATTTGTTGTAATCAAAGCGGGTTTTCAGATCCTTGAGCTCCTTCAAAACCAGAGCGGCAGCCATTTTGCCCCTGACGCTGTCGGCAAAGGCATGCTTGATCTTCTTCATAAGAGTGATCGCCACGCCCTCGTAGGTCTTGAGGATAAGGTTGCCCGTAAAGCCGTCGCAGACTACGACGTCGCAGACGCCCGCTGGGATGTCGCGTCCCTCGACATTACCGACAAAATTGAGCTTGCTGTCCTTTAGGAGCTTATAGGTCTCCTGATAGAGCTCGTTGCCCTTGTGCTCCTCGGTTCCGACGTTCGCCAGAGCGACCCGGGGATTTTTGACGCCCATCACGCGCTCCATATATACGGAACCCATCACCGCGAACTGATAGAGCATTTCGGGGCGGCAGTCGACGTTCGCGCCGCCGTCAAGCAGCATGAAAAAGCCGTCGGCGTGAGGCAGGATCGGAGCAAAGGCGGGACGCTTGATCCCCTTGATCCTCTTGACGGCGATCGTAGCTCCCACGCAGAGAGCGCCGCTGTTGCCCGCGCTGATAAAGGCATCGCCCCTGCCCTCGTTAAGGCAGCGCAGACCGACAGCCATTGAGCTGTCCTTCTTGGTTTTCAGAACCGCGTCAGCCTTGTCATCCATTGTGATGACCTCGCTGCAGTCCTCGATTTCGATGTTTTCAAGGGAAATGTTGTTCTCCTCCGCAGTCTTGCGAATGACGCTCTCGCTGCCGGTGAGGAGTATCTTGACGCCGAATTCCTCGGCGGACTGAGAACAGCCCTTGATTATTTCAAGAGGAGCGTTGTCGCCGCCGAAGGCGTCCACGATTATTATCATAGCTTTCACCCGGTTTCCTGTCTTTTCATATTTATTTATTTTCGGACACCCCCGAAAACTTCTGTCGTTCAGAGGTGTGCTTCATTCAAATAGTTTTCCAGTGAGCTCAGAGCGCGGGCGGAATACGCCGCGGCACGCTCTTTTTTGTCGCGGGGACGGTTTATAAGCTCCGGAAGCACTCCGAAATTCGCGCCCATGGGCTGGAACCTGCTGACGCTCGGATCGGAGATATATCCGGCAAGCGCGCCGATCATCGTATCGGCGGGAAGGATAAGCGTCGGAAGCTCATGAAGCCTTTTCACGGCGTTTATTCCCGCGAGGATGCCCGAGGCGGCGCTCTCCATATATCCCTCTACTCCCGTGAGCTGACCCGCGAAAAAGAGGTTTTTATTTTCTCTTACGGAAAAATCCGCATTTAATATCTTCGGCGAGCAGATAAAGGTGTTGCGGTGCATCACGCCGAAGCGGACAAAATCCGCTCTGTGCAGCGCTGGGATCAGCGAAAACACACGCTTCTGCTCGGGAAATTTGAGATTTGTCTGGAAGCCCACGAGATTGTACATCGTTCCCGCGGCGTTTTCTTTTCTGAGCTGCAAAACAGCCCAAGGTCGGCGGCCGGTGCGCGGGTCGGTTAGTCCGACAGGCTTCATGGGACCGAAGCGCAGAGTGCCCTCTCCCCTTTGCGCCATGACCTCGACGGGCATACAGCCCTCGTAGACCTTTGGGTTATTGACGTCAAAATCATGGAGCGGCGCTCTCTCAGCGGAAACGAGCTCATTGTAAAAGCGCTCGTATTCCTCCTTGTTCATAGGGCAGTTGATATAGTCGTCCTCGCCGCCGCGCTCATAGCGGGAGGCGGTGAAGGCGAAATCCATATCGACGCTCCCGGCGGTAACGATAGGCGCGGCAGCGTCGAAAAACGACAGCGAGCCGCCGAATTTCCGCTCAATCTCTGCCGCGAGCGGATCCGAGGTCAAGGGACCCGTGGCAACAATAGTTATTCCGTCGTCGGGGATCGAGGTAACTTCCTCACCGATCACGGAGATATTGGGATTTGATTTTATGCCCTCGGTGACGAGCCGCGAAAACTCCTCCCTGTCTACAGCCAGCGCTCCGCCCGCCGGGACGGCGCATTTATCGGCGCACTCCATCAAAAATGAACCGAGTCGGCGCATTTCCTCCTTGAGAAGTCCCGCCGCGCTCTCGACGCGCATAGCCTTCAGGGAATTCGAGCAGACAAGCTCGCCGAAATTGTCGCTTTTGTGAGCGGGAGATTTCTTTTTGGGCTTCATTTCATAGAGCCTGACCTTCTCGCCGCGAGAGGCGACAGCCATCGCCGCCTCGCAGCCAGCGAGTCCCGCTCCTATAATATTTATTGCCATTACTTTTCTTCCGTCTTGGTATAGCCGCAGCCCTCGGCAGCGCAGTACAGGGTGGGCTTTCTGCCCTTTCTTCTGTAAAGCAGCTCGCCGCAGCGCGGGCATCTCTCGTTTACGGGCTCGTTCCAGCTGACGTAATCGCACTGCGGATAATTTGAGCAGCCGTAGAACACGCGCTTGGTCTTTGTATGCTTAACTATGACGTCGCCGCCGCACTTGGGGCAGCTTACGCCCGTTTTCTCAACGAATTTCTTGATATTCTTGCATTCGGGGTAGCCCGGGCAGGCGATGAACTTTCCGTACTTGCCCATCTTCACGACCATTTTTCTGCCGCATTTCTCACAGACGATGTCGGTTTCGTCCTCCTTGAGCTTGAGCTTTACGCCCTCCATCTCGGCCTTCGCCTCCTTGAGGGTTTCCTCAAAGTCCTCGTAAAACTCGCCGAGCAGCTCGTTCCACTGAACCTCGCCGCTTTCGACCTCGTCAAGCTCATCCTCCATCTTGGCGGTGAATTTGACGTTTACGATCTTGGGGAAGCGCTCCTTCATCAGCTCGGTCATGACCTCGCCCAGCTCGGTGGGAACGAGGGTCTTTGCCTCGCGCTTGACATATTCGCGGCTGGTAAGCGTGGTTATCGTCGCGGCGTAGGTCGAAGGTCTGCCGATCCCGTACTCCTCGAGCGTCTTGATGAGCGACGCCTCGGTGAAGCGCGCGGGCGGTTGGGTGAAGTGCTGATTGGGAGCAAGCTCCTTGCAGCGCACGGGCATATCCTTTTCGAGAGGCGGCAGCTGGGTGCTCTTTTCCTCCGCCTCATCCCTGCCCTCGACATAAAGAGCGGTGTAGCCCGGGAAATCGACGATATATCCCGACGCCTTAAAGGTGTATTCCTTGGCGGTGATATCCGCCTGAGTCGTTTTCTGGATGCAGTCCGCCATCTGGCTGGCTATGAAACGGCTCCAGATCAATTTGTAGAGCTTGTACTGGTCGTTGGTCAGACTGCTTTTTATGCTGTCAGGCTCAAGGGAAGGCATTGAGGGACGAATAGCCTCATGACCGTCCTGAGCGTTTTTGCGGGATTTGAAAACCCGGGGTGAATCTGGCAGATAGCTGCCGCCGAAGGCTCCCTCGATATATTTCCGAGCCTCTCCGAGTGCGTAAGAGGAGATGCGCAGCGAGTCGGTCCTCATATAGGTTATAAGACCGGTCGCGCCCATTCCCTGGAGCTCAACGCCCTCGTAAAGCTCCTGAGCGACCTTCATGGTCTTGCGCGACTGGAAGCCGAGCTTTCTTGAAGCCTCCTGCTGCAAAGTCGAGGTTATGAAGGGCGGGGCGGCGGACTTTTTGCGGGTGCCGTGGCGAACCTTTGAAACGGTGTACTCCGCGTCGCTGAGGTCGGCTGTTATGCTCTCCGCCTGCTGCTGATCCTTTATCTTGAGCTTGCCGTTTTTGTCGGAATAAAGAGAAGCCGAAAACGCCTTTCTGCTTCCCTTGGGAATAAACTTCGCGTCGATCGACCAGTATTCCTCCGGCTTGAACTTTCTTATTTCATTTTCCCTGTCGACGATTATTCTGAGCGCGACGGACTGAACCCTTCCCGCGGAAAGACCGCGGCGGATCTTCTGAGAAACGAAGGGGCTGAGCTTGTAGCCCACTAGACGATCCAGGATCCTGCGCGCCTGTTGAGCGTTGACAAGGTCGATATTTATGGCGCGGGGGTGAGCCATTCCGTTTTCCACACCCGATTTGGTGATCTCGTTGAACTCGACTCTCTGACAGTAGTCCTCCGGGAGACCGAGGATATACGCGAGATGCCACGAGATCGCCTCGCCCTCGCGATCGGGGTCGGTCGCGAGATATACGCTGTCGCTGTGCTCGGCAAGACCCTTGAGCTCCTTGACGAGCTTTTCCTTTCCCTTTATGATATCATACTTGGGAGCGAAGTTGTTTTTTATATCAACGCTGAGGCGAGCCTTGGGAAGGTCACGGACGTGACCCATGGAAGCAACTACCTCATAATCCTTACCGAGATATTTTTTGATGGTTTTGGCTTTTGCGGGTGACTCCACGATAACCAAATTAGACATTTTTTTCCTCCTGATTATGACAAGCTGTACATTCTTCCCGGGTGCGCCTTCGCCAAGCCCTGCATCTCAAGCAGAGTCAAAGCGGTCAGCACCTTGAAAACCGGGAGCTCAAGCTCGTCCGCGATTTTATCTATATGAACAGGCTCGGCTGTCAAAAGCTCATATATCGACTTTTGATCGCCTGTCAGACCGATTGCTTTTTTGTGCTCCGTTTCAGGCTTTTCGTTATCGCCTGCGCTGTCCGGACCGGATTTTTTCCTTTTGGCAGCCGCCTTCATCGACTTGAGCGGTTTGCTTCGACCCTTGCCGCCGTCGGCCGAACCGTTTGCTTCTTCTTTCCGGGCAGACTTACTTCCCGCTGAATGCTTCTTTTCCTTGGTGGGAACGGCTTCTATATCCGCGAAGGAAATGCTGTCGATATCGCTGTCGCCTCCGGTAATATACAAGCCTTCAAACTCGACGAGGACATCCATGAAATCCGTTACGGGAACAGCCGAGCCTTCCTTGATCCGCCGGTTCGAGCCCTCGTTTCTGGGGTCGTTATTGCCGAGCAGCGCAAACAGCTCCTTTCCCATATCGAGAGCGAAATCCGCGGTGATCAGCGAGCCGCTCTTTTCGCCGGATTCCATGATAACGACGCCGTCGGACATAGCGGCTATAAGGCGGTTGCGCGCGGGAAAATGGTAGCTCTTGGGCGGAGTATCGGGCGGATACTCGGAGACCACCGCGCCGTTTATCGCAATGGCTTTCCTCATTCCCGCGTTATCCATAAGATAAGGATAATTGATGCCGCAGCCGAGAACGCAAACCGTGGTTCCCTTTGCGGAGAGCACTCCCCTGTGAGAGGCGCAGTCTACGCCCAAAGCTCCTCCGCTTATTATGCAGACGCCGAACTTCGAGAGCGAATAACCGAACTTGAAGGAATTTTCTATCCCGTAGCGCGAGGCTGTTCTCGTGCCGACTATCGCTATCGTGAGCCGATCGTCTATATCCGGCAGCCTGCCGTTTATATAAAGGACGGCGGGCGGGTCGAAAATATCGAGCAAGCATTTTGGGTACGAGGGATCCGTGATACTGAGAACCGAATATCCGAGCTCGCTGCAGCGGCTGAGGATTCTCTCGGCAACGGAAAAATCAAGCCTTTTCAGTTTCTCGATTTCCGCTTTCGACAAAATTCCGCAATATCGCCACTCGTCCTCGCCGGAACGGGCGAACTGTTCGATATCCGGGTAAAGCTCCATAAGACCCTTGGCTTTTTTGTTGCTGTAGCCGAGAGTCTGAGAGAGCCATATCCAGTATTTCGCGTCCTTTGAAATCATTTGATCATTTCCCAAATCAAAATCGAGGCGGCGGTAGAGGCGTTCAGCGATTCAGCCTTCCCGCGCATGGGGATGGTAATCCTGTGGGAGCATTGTGCTGTTGTTTCGGGCTTCAAGCCGTTGCCCTCATTGCCGATAACCGTGACGCAGGGAGCCTCGAACTCTGTTTCTGTTACCTTCTCGGCCTTGCTGTCAACTACGGCGGCGTAGGAATTGAGCTCGGGATTCTCGCGCAGAAAATCCGAAATGCTTTCGCAAACCAAAAACGGCACGCGAAAGACCGCGCCCATGCTGCCGCGAACCACTTTTGGATTATAGATATCGCAGCAGTCGGACGACAGAATAACTCCCGAAACCCCGAAAGCCTCGGCACTGCGCAAAACCGTGCCGAGATTGTTGGGATCCTGCACATTTTCCAGAGCAAGGAATTTTCCGCCATTATTAATTGTATCAAACTCCCCCGTTTTGTCAAGTCCTTTTATTACGCAAAGGATCCCCTGGGGCGTTTTGGTATCGCTCACCTGTGCGAAGAGAGCCGGCGCAACCATATAAGCCCGCCGGGAATAAGCGATAAGCTCCGCGCATTTTTCGGGGCTTTTTTCAGAAGCCTGCTCCGTGAGGTACAGCTCCTCGATTTGCGCTCCGCTGAGCATCGCGTCATAGCAAAGCCTTAGCCCCTCGGCGACGAACAAGCCGGAAAGACGCCGGTGCGAGGCGCTTTTTATCAGCTTTTTCAGATTCTTGATCTTCGGGTTGTTCCCGGCGGTTATGGTAAGCATAATAACTCCTAAAAGTAAATGCGTTTGGGTGTTCCCAAACGCAGTCACGATTTGTTTAAGCAACAAGCCTTATACTGTTTTCAATATTAAATGGATTTAATTTGAAGTCAGCACAATGCTTTACTTATGCATTTTTTGCCTGTTCAACAAGCGCTGTGAAAGCAGCGGGGTCTGAAATAGCGATTTCGGAGAGCATCTTGCGGTTGAGCACAACGCCCGCCTTCTTGAGACCGTTCATAAATGTTGAATAGTTTGTGCCGTTAGCCTTGCAGCCGGCGGAAATTCTGGTGATCCAAAGACGGCGGAAATCTCTCTTTCTCTGCTTGCGGCCGACATAAGCGTAGTTGCCGGACTTCATGACCGCCTGCTTAGCCATCTTAAAGTGCTTGGCTTTCGCACCCCAATAGCCCTTAGCGAGCTTTAATACCTTTTTTCTTCTTTTGCGAGTCATCATCGCGCCTTTTACTCGTGCCATTATATATTACCTCCGATATGTTGAAATAAGTGTTAAGCGATTATTTGTAGGGGATCAGACGCTTAATCTGCGGTGTATTTGTAACATCAGCGACAACTGTCTGACGAAGTCCTCTTTTTCTCTTTCTGGTCTTCTTGTTCAGGATGTGGCTTTTGTTAGCGTGAGCACGAATAACCTTTCCGTTCTTGGAAAGTTTGAAACGCTTTTTAGCACCGCTGTGAGTTTTGATTTTAGGCATTATAATATCCTCCCTTGAATTGATTACTTACTTATTGGGCTTTGGCGCAAGAAACATAAGCATATTGCGGCCTTCCAGCTTTGCCGGCTTTTCGATGGTTACGGCGTCGCCGCAAGCCTCTGCGAAACGCCTCATGGTGTCGAGTCCGATTTCGGGATGACCCATTTCACGTCCGCGGAAGCGAATGGAAACCTTGACCTTGTCGCCGTGAGAAATAAACTTAAGAGCGTTCTTAAGCTTGGTTTCAAAGTCGTGAGTATCGATATTCAAGGAGAGTCTTACCTCCTTGATGTCAACGGTATGCTGATTCTTTCTGGCTTCCTTTTCCCTTTTTGCCTGCTCAAAACGGTATTTGCCGTAGTCCATGATCTTGCATACGGGCGGCTTGCTCTGTGGAGCGATCTTGACCAGATCGAGGTTCTTTTGCTCCGCGAGCTCAAGCGCCTTTGACGAGGACATAATACCGAGCTGCTGACCGTCGGAGTCGATCACTCGAAGCTCCTTGTCGCGAATTTCTTCATTGATTTGAATATAATTATCTTTCTTGCCGATGGTTAAGCACCTCCAAAGCACCTTGTAAAAATAATAATGCGGACAGAAATACTCCGTCCGCATAACAATACTCTAAAAAGCTTAAGGTATTGACCCGTGCAGACGACATCCCACAGGTGAAAGCATTTCTGCTTTGCTTTATTCTTCCGAATTATTATACAACTCTCTTCAGCTTTTGTCAAGATTTTTTTTATTCTTAGGAAAAATGTTTTTTTGTTTTCAGAAAATGTTTTTCGGAATCATGCTATTCCGCCGTTTCACGTGCGCGAAGGAGCGTTCGCGGGCATTTTCTTATCATTAAATACTATCGGCGCGTATTTTGAGCAAACGAAGGTGAACGCGAGCGAAAACGCGGCGATCACGGCAAGCAGCACAACGTCCTGCCAAATGACCTTCACGCTCATTCCCCAAGCGCCCAGAAGCGCGAATATCGGGATCGAAACGCTCCACATCACGGTAATGACGCGGAAAACAAGCTGCAGCCTGCTCGAACCGTCGGAGGGCTTTCCGCAGGCGTAAGGGATCAGCTTTGAGCAGAGCAGCGTCACGGGAGCCAGGGCAAAATAAATGAAGAACGCCAGCGCCATAGACCAGCCGAACTCCGAAAACACGTCCGGGAAGATGCTCTGGATCAGCCTGATGATCGGGATATGTATTCCCATATAGAACAGAGTTGACTGTCCGATGTAGGTTATCAGGCGAAGCTTCGGCAGGAACATCACTATCAGCATGATCGCAGCCGAAAAAGCTATGGCGGTAAAATAGAAAAGCAAAACGGAATTGCCGAATTTGTTTGCCGTCATCGAGATCCTTCCGTTGAGCAGATGCGAGCCGTAGCCCGCGGCTCCAAACAGCGCCGCCAGCCCCAGGCGGGTGAATACCCTCGAGGCGGTCACCGGCTTTTCGGAAAAGCCCTTTTTCCTGTACCAGGTCATAAATATGTTGCCGATAAAGAGCAGGACGACCGCGGTGAGCGCTATATTGCAGTGCCAAATCTGCGGCACTCCCCTGTCAAGGAAGCCTATCACCCCGCACAAAACGACCGCTAAAAGGATGAAAAGGGTGTTGTTTTTCGTGAGCTTGATTATCGCCGCGTAGAGCAGCTCCGCGAGGAACAGCGTCAGCAGGAACCAGAGAGCGTTTGACGGCATATTCCACTGAAGGCTGCCGCCGAAGATCCCCAGCAGCGTCTCTCCCACCGTGGTTTCGGTATAAGAGAAATGATGGAAGGTGATATACCACAGCGGGAACATCAGGAAGTTCATCCAGAAATACGGGACGATGAGCGAGCGCACCTGCTTTACAAAATACTGCTTAAAGGGCGTATTTAGTATCTTTTCGCGGTTGACCGTAAGTCCCGAGATCAGAAAGAACATCGGCATGTGAAAGGAGTATATCCACGACTGGAACTCCTCCGGAATGGCGACGTGCCCGATGATAACAAATAGAAAGGCGATGCTTCTGAGCTGGTCGATCCAGACAATGCGGGCTTTTGACTTTTCCAAATTTATATTCTCCCAACTTTTTCAGGCGCCGACCCAGCGCGCCTGCGTTTTATTTATTGGTTAGTTTTTTTCTTTTGGTAGGCGATCATGTCGTCATATATCCTCTTGCAGGAATCCAGATCCGAAAACGCGAAGAAATCGTCCGCTCTGTCCTTGTAGAAGGGCTTCATCCTGCAGCCGTTCTCCATATACTCGCAAAGGCAGTCGACCATGCCCTTGTGCTCGGTGCAGATCTCACCGAAGCCCATGGTGTCATAGAAGAAGCCGCCCTCCTTGTAATGAGGAGGAAGCTCCGGCGGATGGTAGTAAACCACCGGCTTGCGCATATAGGCGAAGTCGAACTGGACTCCCGAGTAGTCCGTGAGCATGAGGCTCGACTCGGTGAGAATCTTCTCGTAGTTGACCTCCGTCGCGGGAATGATCTCGACGCCGTCGATATCTGGATAATCGACGATCTGAGAGCTGATGATCGGATGGAGCAGATAAATGAGCTTGTAGCCTGTTTTTCTCGCGGTGGCGATGAGCTTTTCATCCGTGAGAAGATTGTAATAGAACTGATAGTAAGCGGTGTTCTTGAACTCGGGATAATAAGGGCGCGACTGACCCATCACGGGCGGCATGGAAATATACGCTCTCCAGGTCGGGGTGATCAATATCTGCTTTTGGTCGTTGCTGACCAGACCGTCGTAGCGCGGGATGCCGGTGAGCAGAAGCGCGGATTTATCCTCATAGCCGTAGATCGGGTGCTCAAGGTTTTTGATCTCATATTTTGAGGCGCAGTAATAGCGCTTGGTGTTGTTGTAGAGCTTGTTGAGCTCCTGAGCGAGCTGCTGCACCGAAAGACCGTGCTGGATGCAGGTAACGTCGGCGTGGATAAGATCGCAGACGAATTTCGCGCGTGAGTTTGAGATGCCGTTGAAGGTGTGGACTCCGCCGTGGGTAGCGAAAACGACCTCCGCGTTCAGGTATTGCAGCTTGTTCTTGAGGGTGCCGAAATAAGTCGGGCGGAAGCCCTCCTTATGCAGCCGCCTGACGTCCTCCGCGTCGCGGTTGATAACATAAACGGGAGTTATGCCGTCATTCTGCGACTTCATATATTTATAGAAATACTCGCCGCAGTCGCCTCCCTTGTAGAGCTTGTCGTAGGTCAGCCATATCCTCTGCTTTTTGTAATGAGGATGGGTGATCCAATAGCAAAGGCGGGTAAAGAGCATTCCCGGAGCCTTTTCCTTTCCCGTCAGCATTCCGAGCATGAGCTTTACCTCGCGGGCAAAGCGTCCTCCCTTGCTCAGGCGGGTCACGGTGAGCGTCATATCCTCATCGGAGGAGCAGACCATGCGGCGGTCATCGCCGTACATCCAATAGGAATAAGGAACGGCGGTCGAGAATTTCGCCGTATAGCGCCTTGTTGTTATGGGGATCCTGACGCGATACGTTCCGAAGCGCACAAAGAAGGTTATCGAATTCGTGTCGGCAAGAGCCGAATCGGGAAGCCTGAACCGGAAGGTGTAGCGCTTGTTGGTCGAATAGCCGAAGAATTTGGTGTGGGCGTAGCGGTAGGTCTCCTCAAACTCGAGCGGCTCGCCGTTCAGATAGCATTCGAGCGAGCACTCGCGCATATCGAGAAAATCGTCCACCGAAGCCTCAACGGTCAAAACGCCGTTTTCGTACTCCAGAAGCTCGAGGATGATCCTGAGCTGCTTTGACTTGGCGAGAACGACGTCCTTGTAAACGCGCATTATATTCGCGTTGTCAAAGGCAAATCCGCAGGTGACCTTTTCGCCGTATTTTATGTGGAACATCGCGAGCGTCATGCCGGCGGTCATGCGGTAGTCGGGCGCGTTGTCGAGATTGAAAAGCACGTTGTTGTCGATCTCGCGGAAAATGTCCTCGCAGAGGGCGTAAAAGCGATCGAAATCCTTTTCCGTTATATGCTTATCGTTCGCGTTGCGGTTATAAATGAAACGCCATTTCATTTCCCAGAGGGCATGGTACTGAACGAACGCCTTTGCCCTGCCGTCGCCGCGCAGTGTCCTGAGAGAAGGGAGCAGGAATTTCTCGAGCGCGTCGTAATACCACTCGATCCTGTGCATCCTGGGGAAATTGACGGAATCGCTCTCGGTGGGATAGGCGGAGCGGAGAACAACGCCCGACACACTCATAAAGCTGTCGGTCTTTGCCATCAGCGAGAGCATCGCCTTCTTCAAGCCGTCGTGCATGAGCGAGGTATCGAGCCCTTCCTCAAGCAGAGCCGAGGTCTTGAAAAGCACGGCTGTCGTGACGTGAGGAGCAAGCTGGGGATTCAGCTTTAGGTTGATCCTCTCGCATGAAACCGCTTTTGCTCCCCTGAAAGCCGCCTTGCTGACCTGCTCATAAGGAACAGGCTCCCATTCAAGGGCTACGACGCTTTCCACGCAGTCACGGATTATCGCCTCGCAGTGATTGAGAAAGAGGTCGGAAAGAACGTCTCCGCTGTTAAGGAAAAGAGTATAGCTGCCCTTCGCCTGCTTTACCGCTTTGGCGAAAGCGGTCATGCTGTGGTTTTTCACCTTATCGACAAAGGAGATATCAAGCTCCTCAAATCCCGATTTGTCAAATTCAAAATCCGAGGTATTGAGGACGATCACCTGAGGCTTTTCGGAGCGCGCCGCGCGCCTGACGCTTTTAAGCGTGGCGGACAGGTCGTCCGAGGTGTGATTATTGGAAACGATAACAGTCAGCAATTCTTCTTCTCCCCTTCAAAATGATAATCGAGATAAGCGCCCAGATCTGTCTGCACGATATCGTGGCTGACATGTCTGAGGCTCACCGGGATCATATTATTGTAATCACCGTAGAGGTAAGTGAGATATTTGTCATATTCCTTGGGAACGGGCAGACGGGTATTTTCAAAATCGACGTATACAGCCTCGCTGAGCCAGCTCTCTGGGAACGCGCCGTTTTCAACGTTGCGTCCCATGCTGTCGTAAAGCAGACCCGTATCCCTGTTCCTGTATTTTTTCATTATTCCGTTCTGCGCCTTTTCCAGAACGGAGAGCGGGAATACCGCTTTTATTATATTCGCGCCGAGCGAAACAAAACGGTTGTTCGCTTCGACGGGAGTTTTTCGCCATTTGTTGAGCACCAGCCAGCGGAGCTGGGCGGTGAGCTTGATATGGAGCTTGCGGACGAATTTGTTCTTTGAGGTCTTGTCCTGGGCGAGCACGTCCAAAAATACCCCGTTGTGCAGATCGGAGAACCTCGCCGAAAACTCGGTAGCCAGAATCGTCTTGTCAAGCCTGAGCTTAGTGAACGGGAAATGAGAGGCTTTGTCGCTGCTCTGAGCCTGGATAAAGACAAAATCGGGAAGCTCACGCGGCAGGACGCTTAGAAATCTCTCGTAATCGTCGCGCAGCATCATGACGTCGGCGTCGTCGTCCCAGGGGATGAAGCCCTTGTGCCTTATCGCCCCCAGAAGGCTGCCTCCGCCGAGGAAGTATTTGATGTCGTGCTTGCGGCAGATCCTGTCGACCTCCATCAAAAAGCCGAGCAGTACGTTTTGGATGGCTCCTAGCTTTCCGTCGTAAGCGTCGGGGAACATGAAAACGCCGTCGCTCTTTCTGATCGACATGACCGCCATCAGCACCGCGTCCTTCGCGGAGATCTTCGGCTGCCAGCCGAGCCTTTTTATGCGGGTGCAATCTATCGCCGCGCCCTCTATCGCTCTGCCGTTCGGGGAAACCGTAAGCTCGCATTCGGGACAGACGGAATCAAAAACCGCTCCGAGCTCCGCGCCGCCGAGATTCATTTCCTCGCCGCAGACGTTGTAAACGCTCTCCGTCGGCTTGGTGAGCAGAAAGACAAGAGCGGTGATCAAATCATTGATATAGATATATGAGTTTTTGGGCGAACGCGACCTGAGATGAAGCTCTCCGCCGTTCGCCGCCGCGTTCAGAAGCTCCCACAGCTCCGCGCGGTTTGAGAAATCCGCGATAAGGTCGGCGGCTCTCATCACCGTCAGGAGGAAGCCGTACTGCTTCGACGCCGAGAAAAACAGGTTTTCGACGCTGCGCATCAGGTCGCACGAGAGAGAATCGCTCTTACCCGACTCGTACTCCGAAAACAGCAGCCCATCCCGGGAAACGCCGTAGCAAAGCGTATTGGTAACAAGCAGAGTCTTTTCGGGCTTTTTTCCGGACAGCTCCGATATCAGCGCGGAAGCCCTTGAAATATCGTTTTTGAACCGAAGGCTGTCCGCGTCAGCGGGGCAGTCGTAAAAGTCGGTGATAACGAGCAGATCCGCGGCTTCATCCCGCGGAGTCCAAACGATACCGGGGCAGCTTTCCCATTCCTCGCCGCGCTGCTCGGTTCGCAATACGAGCTTTAGCCCGAGGGCTTTTTCCTCGTTACAAACAAGCAGTGAGAGCGCGATCGCCCTCACAAGCCTGTAGCTTCCGGAAATGGCAATGGTTTTTCCGGAAAGAGATTTTAAATTGTATTCCCCGCGCAGCACAGCCTGAGCGCAGTCAAGCTCGTACTGATCAAACAGCGATTTGATTTTCATGCCCGCACTCCGAATTTATCAGTTTTCCTCCAGGATCGCGACCGCACGTCTGATGCCCTCTTTGAGATCGACCTTCGGCTCCCAGCCGATAGCTCTGAGTCTGCTGCTGTCGAGTATCTCGGGGGTTTGAGCCAGCGGAGAGGTATCGACCTGCGGCTCCTTCTCGTCCTCGGGGTTCGCGAACGAAAGGGTCATATTCCTCTCGGGGAACACCTCGCAGGCGGTCTTTGCGAAGCCTCGGATTGTGGTGTTTGATTTATCGTAAGCGATATTGTAGGGCGTTACGTCGGCGCCGTCGAGCAGGATATAAAGCATGGCGGTCACGGTGTCGGTAACGTAGCAGAAGGAGCGGTTGGTCGCGCCGTTGCTCTTGAGCAGGATGCTCTCCTTCTTTACGATATTCGCGATGAACTGCGCCCATACGCGGTCGTCGGTAAGGCTCGAGGCTCCGTAGATATAGCTCGGACGGGCGATCTTGATGCTCATTCCGAATTCCTTGGCGTAGCTCGCGGCAAGAGTCTCGGAGGCGCGCTTGCCCATGGCGTAGCAGTTTTTATAGGAGGTGAAGTCGATATATCCGTTATCCTCCTCGGTGACGTAGCCCTTGCCGTTGAACACCTGTCCGTACACCTTGAGGCTTGAAATGATAAGCGAAGCCTCGCTGCCGCACTCCTTGGCGTAATCGAGCACGTTCGCGGTTCCCATGAGGTTAGCGTTGATCGTGCCGACAGGGTCGTTTTCAAATTCGATATTGCTCGCCTGGCTCGCGGCGTGGATGACAAAATCGGCGCGGCTCGCCTTGATGGGCTCGTCAACATTTTGGATAACAAGCTCGATATCGTCGCGCTCGCAGAGCTTTCCGAAGCGGGAGCGGATAACGTCGCCGTTTCTCTCGAGGGCGATCATTTTGATATTGTCGCCGAAAAGATCGTTTCTCAGAAGGATCCCCAGGGTCATATAGTAGCCGATGAAGCCGCCCGCTCCGGTGAGCAGAAGGGTCTTGTTCCTGAGCTTTTCCCAAGATATATTCGAGGTCGCGATCTCCTTGAGATTATCATAGATAGTGCTTTTTACGCAATCCTTGACCTTATATTCCATATTTAAGCTCCTCTCTGGCAAACTTCTTGTAATTCTCATAATAGAACTGCGAACGCAGGGTGGTGAGATCCTCGGGGGTCGTCACCTTTATATTGAAGCGTTCTCCGATAAAAATATGTACCTTCTCGCCCAGCTCGATGAACAGCTCGCTGGAGGAAACGGGATTTGTGATCCCCCTCTTGTACGCCTGATCGTGCGCCCACAAAATGCGCTCCATGGTGTAGCCCTGGGGAGCCTGGGTGATGTACATCGTACTGCGCTGGTAGCTCTTTCCGCAGCTTGTTCCGTCCTCGCTGTAAAGAAGCGAGTCGATCGCGGGAGTTACGGGCACGGCGGTTTTGTATTTTCGGGTATCGTTGATGCAGTTTGTTATCAGTTCCTCCGAGAGCATTGGGCGAACTCCGTCGCAGATAAGGATGATGTCCTCGGGATCCTTTGAGAACTCCGCAGTGGCGACGACTCCGTTGTGGATGGAGTCAAAGCCGCTGGCTCCTCCCGGAACGATGCTCCTGACCTTTTTGACGTTGAATTTATCGATCAGCTCCTTGAGGTAATCGATCCAGTCCTCCTTGCAGGCAACCACGATGGCGTCCACCATCGGGTGATTGGCAAAGTGCTCCATTGTATGGATGATTATCGGCTTGCCGCCGACGTCAAGAAACTGCTTGGGCAAATCGACGGATTTCATTCTCGCTCCGATTCCGCCCGCAAAAAGCATAGCTGTGATCATTTTGACGATCGTCCTTTCATAGTCAAGGCAATACCGCATGATATAGGTTTGCGGATTGCGCGGTAAGATTTTTCGGGCACTCCCGCGGAATAATTAAAGGCAAGACGCGCGCCGCGGACCGCGGGGCGCCGCCTCAGACAAATTCCGTGAAAACAGGGATAAACAACGCTCTTTCACGATGTTTACGCTCATAGATATAATACCACACGACACACTTTTTTGTCAATATAACAGAGCGGTATTCGATTTTTCTTGAAATATCTCAACTAATATGTTAGAATAAAACCAATGGAAGTGATCACTTTGTACAACTATAATTACAACCTCAACAACAACAGCAGCCGCAACGCCTATCCCGCGCCCTGGTATCCGCCTGTTCCCAACGGATATTATCCGCCTCAGCCCACCCGCGAGGACGTCAAAAAACAGCAGACAAAAAAGCTTCGCAGGCGCTCGAACGGCTTGGGCTTCTTCACGCTCGGCTATTTCGCGCTTTTCCAGATCCTCGCCGTGATCGGCATGGTCGTCTTTGCGCTTTCGGGCAAGGATTATCAAAACAGCGCCGGAGAATATCTGCTCGATATTTTCATGAGCGCGGGCGCGGTCATCCTGCCCGCCGCGATCTTTCTTGCCGTTTCGGATCACAAGCTGAGCGACGGCTTCTCAAAAACCTTTGTGAAGCCGGGGCTTCTTGTACCTCTGGTGCTGATGGGTATGGGAGTCGCGATGGTCGGTAATATCGCCGCCGATATCTTTGACTCCAACCTCTCGATCTTCGGACTGAAAAACCAGGTCAGCATGACAGCGGACTATCACCTAAACACCCTTGAGATAATCCTGTATTCGGTCGCGGTCTCGATTGTCCCCGCGTTTGCCGAGGAATTCGGCTTCAGAGGCGTCCTCATGGGCTCGCTGCGCAAATACGGCAACGGCTTCGCGATAGTCACAAGCTCGATAATGTTCGGCTTGATGCACGGAAACTCCACCCAGATGATCTTCGCCTTTTTGGTGGGTCTGATGTTCGCTTATATCGACGTCATAACCGACTCCATCCTGCCCTCGGTCATTCTGCATTTCCTAAATAATTTTTACGCAGTTACGCTTGATATGCTCAATTCAAACGGCTCGCTGGACGACGACTCTCTCAATATCATCTACATCGCCGTCGTGCTGCTGTTTATAGCAGGCGCCGTCGTTTCGTTCATCTATCTCGCGACCACGAAAAAGGAGATCTTCAAGCTCACCGACAAGGATATGCCCGAGGATTCGCCTGCCTCAATGCTGACGCTCAAGGAAAAATACAAGGCGTTCTTCATTAACCCCGGCGTAATGATCTCAATTTCGGTATTTCTCGCCGAGATCATCCTCAACTTCATCCCGGGACTGACTTCATGACTAAAGAAGATTATATGCGCGAGGCTCTGATCATGGCGCGCGAGGCTTTTGAGGACGGCGAGGTTCCGGTCGGAGCGATAATCACGCAAAACGGAGAAATAATCTCGCGCGGGCGCAACCGCCGCGAAAAAGCAAAAAACGCCCTGCTTCACGCCGAGATCGACGCTATCGACAAGGCTTGCCGGACGCTCGGCGGCTGGCGGCTCTGGAACTGCGAGCTCTACGTCACCCTCGAGCCCTGTCCGATGTGCGCCGGAGCGATAATCAACGCGCACATCCCAAAGGTTTATTTCGGCGCCTATGACCTGAAAAACGGCTCCTGCGGCACGATCACCGATCTGTTCGCTCTCCCCTACGCCTTCAAGCCCGACTGCGAGGGAGGAATACTGCGGGAGGATTGCTCCGAAATACTGAGGGATTTTTTCAAAAAGCTGAGGTAGGAGCGCACGCTCTCCCCCGCTCCCGTCCGCAAATCTCACAGCCGCGCTCTTAATTTGCCTAAAAGAGTGCCGGAAATCATAATGCAAATACTGATTTGATCAATATATTGCACCGAGGAAATAAGCATAAGTATAATAAATCAAGGGGCCGGCTCAAAAGCGAAATGAGCCGACCCCCTCTTTTTTCAATTGCGGAGCAGGCGACATCATAGTCGAACACTGCTCATTATAGGTTTTATCTAAGCTGAAGGCTTCTTCAATTTCCTCCGACATAGTATAAAATCCGGTTTTCAATCAGATTTCATATCTTTCCCCTCACGCTACCGTCCAATCGGTGCTTTGCTGCTGGAGGCGTACCATCCCGGCGAATTCGCCGTTTTGTTTCATCAAATCTTCGGGCTTGCCGGATTCCGCCACCTTGCCGTCCTTTAAGACAATGATCTGATTCGCCGCCTGAACAGTCCTCATGCGATGGGCGATAACCAGGACGGTTTTGTTTTGCAGGAGGGTCGAGAGCGCGCCCTGCACCTTTGTTTCGTTCTCCACATCAAGCGAAGCGGTCGCTTCATCTAAAAGGACGATAGGCGCGTTTTTAAGCAAGGCTCTGGCGATGGAAATTCGCTGACGTTCTCCGCCGCTCAGCTTCGCGCCGTTCTCCCCTATCGGCGTGTCATAGCCCTGCGGAAGCTTATTGACGAATTCGTCGCAGTTCGCTGCTTTGGCGGCTGCTCTTACTTCCTCATCGGTCGCGCCGTGCTTGCCGAGACGGATATTCTCCATAACCGTATCGTCAAACAGCACCACATCCTGAAACACCATCGAATAATCGGTCAGCAGAGTTTCGGGCTCGATCGTATTTATGTCCACGCCTCCGACACGTATGCTGCCCTCGGTGATATCCCACAGCCTTGCACAAAGGCGGGCGCAGGTGCTTTTGCCTGAGCCTGACGGACCGACAAGCGCGGTGACCTCGCCCTCTTTGGCGGTGAAGCTCACTCCCTTCAAGACCTGTTCGTTATCATAGGCAAAGCCGACGTTCTCAAAGACGATATCGTGACCATTGGGCGTGAAGGAATCCAAACCATCTGCGGTCGGCGTGTCGTATATTTCCATCAGGCGGTTAGCGGAAACCTGAGACATGAACATCTCGGCGATCAGCGCAAGGCTCTGGTCGAACGGAGCGTAAACGCGCGTGATCACCAGCAGGAAGAGGAAGAACACCATAAAGTTGATCTGTCCCGACAATATCAAGCCCGCGCCGGTGAGGATAGTTGTCGCTACGCCGAGGCGCATAATGACCGAAGCAGCGTTGACGAAGATACCCGTTGAAAGCTCGCCCTTCAACAGCGTCTTTTCGTGGTCGTCGATCTTTTGATTCAATCCGTCAAGATATCGTTTCTCCTGATTGGCGGCGCGGATCTCGCGGATGTTTTCGAGCGTTTCCTGTATGCCGTCCGAGACGGTAACTGCGGCTTTTTTGGATATCTCCGACTGTTTTTTCGCCAGCTTGCGGCTGCCGAACAGCAGCAGGAAAGCAACGGGAACACCCCACAGGCAGGCGATCATCAGCCGCCAGTCATAGACCGCGAGCATAACAGCGATCACCGCGGTGGAAATATAAGAGCCGTAGAGATAACCCAGGCAGTGCGACCAGACGTGTTCCAGGCGGTTGACGTCGCCCATGATCGTCTCGGTCAGGTCGGCAAGGTCGCGCTTGCCGAAGTAACCGAGCGGGAGCTTTCTCAGACGTTCCGCCAAGCCGATACGCGTATCCTTGATCTCTTTGTAAACCAAGCCGTAGGTGGCGCGGTATTGCCCGATATGAACGAACAGTGAGAGGATGACAAAGAGCACGGTCAAGCCGATATACAGCCACGGGTTAGGCAGCGGCTCGCTTTGCGTAAGAGTTCCGATGAAGCTCTGCATCATAAAGTACAACAGCCCCATTCCGAGCATCATCAGCAGATTGACGATGACCGTCCACAGCATACCCATTTTGGTGTTGTGTACGCCTCTGTCGGTCAGGGCGTATTTGCGTTTGAAATTTTCTCCGAACATCGTCTATTTCACCTCACTCTGTATCTTCCATTTTGCGGCTTGGTTGTACTCGTCCCACATACGCGCGTACAAGCCTCCGTTGTTTTTTAATTCCTCGTGCGTGCCTTCCTCGACGAGCCTGCCGCCGTCCAGTACGATGATCTTATCCGCGCCGACGACCGTTGAGAGCCGGTGGGCTATCATGATGACCGTCTTGCCCTTTGTCAGCTTGGCAAAGGCTTTTTGTATAAGCACCTCGTTTTCCGGATCGGCAAAGGCAGTCGCCTCGTCCAACACGATGATCGGCGCGTCTTTTAAAATAGCCCTTGCCAAAGCGATACGCTGCTGCTCTCCGCCGCTGAGATAGGTTCCTTCGCTGCCGATAACAGTGTTCATTCCGTCGGGCAGCTTTTCGATGATATCCATGCACTGAGCCGCTCGGAGCGCGTTATAAGCCTCCTCGCGCGTCGCTTCGGGCTTTGCAGCAAGGACGTTCTCAAAAATCGAAGTCTTGAACAGGCGGTTGTTCTGGAAAACAAAAGCGATATTGTCCATCAAAACGTGAGGTTCGATCTGCTTCACGTCAACGCCGCCTACCTCGACCTTGCCCTCCGTCGTGTCCCAAAAACGAGGGATAAGGCTTGCGGCGGTCGTTTTGCCGCCTCCGGACGGACCGACAAGCGCTATGGTCTGACCGCTATCCGCAACGAATGAAATATTATTGAGCGCCGGGACTTCCGCGCCCTCATAGGTAAAGCTGACGTTTTTGAATTCGACCTTGTTGCCGTTCGGCTTCTGCGGATTTTTTGCGATCTCCAAAACAGGCGCGTTCATCACCGTGTCGATGCGGTTGAGCGCGGTGTTGGCGAGCATTGTGCCGCTTGCGGCAAACATGATACGAGCCAGCGCGGTCGAGATGATCGCCGAGAATACGGCGTAAAATGCAAAGTTGGTAATAAATCCCGCAAAGTCGCCGGAGCTGAGAGCCGACGGCGCTAAGAACAGCGCGACGGGGATAAGGAACACGAACGCTCCCTCGGTAAAGGTCAGGTTGACCGACTGCGGCACGCGGCATACGCCGTCGGTATATCTTTCGGCTTTTGCGCTGTAATCCTCGATCGCCTGCTTGAACGCCTTGAAGGAATAGACCGTCTGCTGAAACACCTTGACTACGGGAATACCGCGCACATACTCGGTTCCCGCCTTGCTCATCACGTCCTGCGCAGTCTGGTACTCCATCATTAACTTAGCGTTCTTACCACCCATCATTGAGAACATAGCGATAACGGAAATTATCGCCGCCAGAACGCAAGCCGCGCCCATGCGCCAGTCGAATACGAACATCAGCACCAGCATTGCGATAAACATCGCCGCCGTGCCGACGATATCGGCGAGGTTGTGCGCAAGCAGCGTCTCGGTTTCGGACGCCGCGCCGTCAAGACGGTTTCGCAGTAATCCGGAAGCGTTGTTGTCAAAAAAGCCGAGCGGCGTTTTCATCAAGTGAGCCACGCCCTGTTTGCGAATATTTGACGCGGTGCGGAACGCCGCCAAATGAGTACACATCAACGCGGCGAAATACACCAGGATGCCGCCGACCGCGAATGCAAACGCCAGCCAGCCGTATTTGCCGATCTGAGTCGCCTGCGTCCAATTGGGAGCTGCGGCGATCAAATCCTTAATGACCAGCCAGATACAGACATAGGGAGCCATTCCGAGGATCATTGCCACAGCTGAAAGAAAGAGTCCCGAGAACAGCAGTCCCTTGTACTTCCCTGCGTAGCCTATCAGCCGTGAGAGCGGTGAGGATTGTTTTTGTTTTTTCAAGTCTTATCATCCTTTCAATGAGGGATTTGCGAAAAACGCGGTCATCGGATAACGACGACCGCGTTTTTCTATGCAATAACAATGGTGAAAAATGAAAACTAATTTACCAGCGATCTGCCGAGCGCTTCACACGCGGCTACCGCTTCGTCGTCGGGAGCGTCATTGCAGATCACGGGCTCGGCGGTCAATACCGCGCCGACGCTTTCGCACTCGTCCTGCCAGTTGCGCATCCATTCTCCGTCGCCCCAACCGTAGGAACCGAACAGCGCGATCTTCTTTCCGCCAAGCTTAGGCGCGCAGGCGCTGAACATCGGCTCAAATTCATCCTCCTCGAGCTGTTCGGCTCCCATCGAGGGACAACCAAAGGCGATAGCGTCGTAATCGTCTATCATAGTTTCGTTGAACATATCGCAGGTCAGTACATCGACCTGCGCTCCCTCGGCTTTAGCGCCATCCGCTACAGCCTGCGCCATAGCCTCGGTGTTTCCTGTGCCGCTCCAAAATACAATTGCTGTTTTCATATAAAACATCGTCCTTTCAATCTATTATTTCGATCAGCCGAAGCTGTGATCAACTTGCTACCGCTAACTCTGTCAGCGGTTTGCCCGCGCACCATTGTTTCTCATAAACGCAGGTGCATTTTTTGTATTGAGCAAATAACCGCTTCGCCCTCTTCTCATCACCGTAGACCTTCCAACAGCCCACGCATTTTGCGCAGGCAGCCTTGTTCTCGATAAAGCCTTTGACATCCTCAACCGGATAGCCGAGAAACAATCCGATTTCGTGAGGGAAGTCCTCACTCTCGCTGAGCCGTTTCATCAAACGCGCAAGGCATTTTCCGCAATTATCCGTATGATACCCGCGCTCCGCAAGCAGCTTTTCCGCCTCCTCGTTTTTTAATTCCGTAAAAAGCCGTGACGGACGAAAAGCGTAAATCAAAGCCTTTTTGTTTTTGAATCGCAAAGGCAAAAAGCGAATCCCTTTGCTCCCCAAGCTGAGATTCAACTCCCTCAAAAAACCGAAAAGCTCGTTTTGATCATCATAAGAACAGCTGAACAAGCTGCCTGTTTTCAGCCCCGCCAAGGTCGGCGAGCAATACTTCACTATTACTTCCTCTGACATACGTTCTCCTTGGTTAGCCTGTGCTAACTTTTTGTCAAAAATAAAAGCGGTTAGCAATCGCTAACTGGCATTATATATTACTTTCGATAATTTGTCAAGGATTTTTTCAAAAAAATTTGCCTGTTCATAATTGGACAGGCAGTTTATAATTTTACAGAAGATTTATTTGTTGCATTCTCAACTTTCCCACATCAAAACCCATGATCAGCTTTTGAAAAAACGATGTTTATCAGGATGGCGAGAGCCTGCAAATATGTGATATCCCTCAATTCGTCTGTTTACGGTAAAATAAAAGTGCATAAAAGGGCCCCGAAAAGTGCATAGGCGGGGCTCAAAAGGAAGGAGCCATTGTCAGCACCTGAAAATCAGTTTACGAAAAGGAAGAGAAAAGTTTTGCGGAAATCGCAAGAACAACAAATCTCAACTATCGTACCGTCCGCAAGTATGCGCTCAAGGACGATTGGAGTGAAAACAAACTGCCGAATCTTGAGCCGGAGAGTTGCCAAACAGGGATGCGTAACCGAACAGCTTAAAGCAGAAAACCAAATGCAATGGGTGCGGAAGATGAACGATATCCGCAGCCGCGCCGAAGAAATCGTCAATAATGAAATGATCTATCAATAAAATCAGCCTGCCGATCTATTTGACCGGCAGGCGCTTCTGTTTTATGATTTCAATGGATTTGAATCTTTCATTTTCGATGTTTCTGTACTGCTGCATTAGTGCTTCGGCAGGGTGCAGATGATTTGCAGCCTGTCGGTTCCGTTTATTTTGGCTTTTACGCTTCCGCCGTGCTTTTCGGTGATGGCGCGGGCTATGGACAGACCGATGCCGAAGCCGCTGTTCTCTTCCTTGGAGCGGGACTCGTCGCCGCGGTAGAATCGGTCGAATAGGTGATTCATCGCTTCCTCGCCGAGCGGCTCCTTCATCGCGTTTTCGGTTGTGAATACAGCACTCTTTCCCGATTGAGCGAGGGAGATTTGGATATCGCTGTCCTCGGGTGCGTGCTTGACGGCATTCTCGCAGAGGGTGCTTATTAGTCTGCGTAATGTTGCTTCGTCGCCGCTGATTTTTATATCATCTTCTATACTCAGCATCAGGTTTTTGCCGCCCCACTCCGCCATACCTTCAAACTGCCCGGCGATGTCCTGCGCAGCTTTTGAAATATCGACAAGGCTCTTTTCAAGGTGCGAATCCGCCTCGTCCATGCGCGAGAGATAGACAAGCTCGCTCACGAGCTTGCGCATGTTGGCGACCTGCTTTTGCGTGCCCTGCACCCATTCGTTTTGTCCGATATCCATCGAGAGCACGTCCATATTCGCGGAGATGACCGTAAGCGGCGTTTTCAGCTCGTGACCCGCGTCGGTAATGAAGCGCTTTTGCTGTTCGATGTTATCCATCATCGGTTTTATCGCCCTTCGGCTGAGGAGAGCCACCAAAAACCACGCCAGGAGGATGCCCGCGGCGCAGGCGCAAAGGGAAATGAGCGCGAGCGAGAGAACCTCGGAGATCTTTGTCTCACAGTTAAGGCAAACCGCCGTCAGCGCACCGTCAGCGCTCTCGATCACCTCGTAGAGATAGTTCTCCGTAAAGCCCGAGCTGCCGCCGGAGGCAAAAATCCCTTCTGCGATCGCGAGCATTTCCGATTCGGTATATTCGCTCTCCTTGGAGCCCGCGCCGAGCGTCAGCTCTCCGTCGGGCTTTTGAACGGCAATGAAATAGCGCGACTCCTCGAGCTTGGTTTTCATTCCGTGGTTGTGCTCCTTCTGCCCGAATTGATAGACGCCGTCAGAGGTCGCGGTGTTCCCCTTGCCTTTTCCCCTGCCCTTGCTCTTCTCGTCGTTTCCATAATCCGTACCGCTTTGGTTTTTTTCGATAAAAAGCCGCTCGTTTTCAACGAGATAGCTCAAGGTGGTATGCAGCTCGCTCAAGGTGCCGATAAGGTGGACCGTATTAATCGCGCCCGCCACAAGAATCATGGCGAGAGTCAGCGCGAGCAGCGCTATCCTTATAAAGCGCCTTCTTATTTGTTTCATCATAACGTACTCTCCAATGAATAGCCTACTCCGCGCACGGCTTTTATTTTGGCGTGCGCGCCGAGCTCTGCAAGCTTTTTGCGCAGGAACGAGATGTTCACCCAAACGACGTTTATTTCGGAATCGCTGTCCCAGCCCCAGATCCGCTCCATGATTTGGTCGATGCTGAGTACCGCGCCCGGGTGCTCAACGAGCATTTCCATAAGCTGAAAAGCCTTGTTGTTGAGCCTGACGCTCTTTGAACCGCGGCGAATGGCCATTGCCGATTTGTCAAGCTCGATATCGGCAAATTTGATAACGTCGTGCTTGTAATCCTCCTTGCGCCTGAACAAGATTTTTCTTATTACTTTTTTCTTCATAAGACCTCCTAAGCCGTTCTGCGCTTCTTGTTACTTACTATTTTCCGCTGCGTCAGCATTTCGCCGAACGCCTCCATGCGTATTCTCAATTGCTCCATATCCTGATACTGATAGTCGGTTTCCAAGCGGAAAACAGGAATATCGAGCTCCTCAGCCGCCTTTTCGATCCGCGGCAGCTCAAAATCGTATTCGATCTGCCCCTTGAGGATATGGCATACGATCCCGTCGGGGTGAAGCTGTCTTACAAGGTGCTTGAAGTAGGAATATAAACCCTCGTTGCTCACCCTCGCGCCCGAGGCGATCATTTTTAAATGCGTTTGGGCGATCTGTTGAAGTAAAGCGTCGGCTGAAACAAACGCTCCCGTTTTGGGGACAGCGACGGACGCTTCAAGCGACAGGCTGTCCGCGACCGCCGAGAGCTCCATTCCCGCCGAAGTGATGAGCTGCGGCACCTTGAGGTTCGGAAAAACGACCGGAGAGCCGAGTATCATCACCCTCGGTCTGTCCTTTTTCGGGAAGGCGTACCGCCTGCAAAGCTGCTCCAGCTCCTCACGGAGCGCCGCGATACGCGCTCCCCACTCGTCAATATCGTCGGCAAAATACAAGCACTGATTCGCCAGAAGCATTGCCTCGTCCGAGATCAAGCCGCCCGATGAAAGCGCCGTTTCCAAAAATTTCTGCCGCTGATAACGAGCGTTCGCGACGCGTTTTTCCGCTCGTTTCAGGTTGCCGCCCGAAAAGCGCTTGCCGGTATGCCTGCCGATCTTCTCCGCAAGCCCGGTCAACTGCTCCGTATAGTAACGAACGGCATTCAAAGATTGATTTGGGGGGATATCCAGCGCGGCGACTCTTCTTCCGCTGCTTTGCAAAACGGAGATCAGCTTGCGCCTGCTGTCGGAGGAAACCGCCGTAACTATCAGGGCGTTTTCCGTGATATCAAACTCGGGATTGACAAGCCAGCCGAGAGAGGAACGGCTGAAGGGGTCGGTATCTCTCGGCGTGAGCTCGTCCGCCCAATGCGCCGTGCCGAGACTTCCGCCGAGCACATAAAACGGATCGTCGCAGACCGCGTATAGAAGCTCGGCGGGGATATCGTCGCCGAGCACGATCACCCTCGGCGTTCTGCTGCTCAGATGATCCTTGTTGAACCGTTGCAGAGCGGCATCTAAAAACCACCTCAGCCGCGACAAATGCTTGTTCTCCTTGTATATCCTGTTGAGGGTGTCGAGCGCCTCATTCAAAAAGGCGTTATTCTCCGTAGATTTCATAGTATTCCACCGTCGCGCTTTCCGCTTTCGCGCGTCCTTTCATACATCTTTGGCTGATAAGCGGGCAGTTGTGCCTGCAGCCGCCGCAAATCAGGGTCGAGAGAAATTGGCTGAGCGTGGGTACGTCGCCGCCCGTTTCGTTTTGCTCAGGCAGCAATTCCTCATCAGGCTCATTTTCCGAGGATTCGTTATCCTCGATGATCTCCTCCCGCGAAGGCTCGGTGATCGCCTCCGTTTCTGGCTGTTCGACTACCTCCTCGGTCGGAGGATAAGTTTCCGTTATTTCCGTCGGCAGCTCCTCGGGCAAGGTCGGCGGAGCCGTTGTCGCCGAATACGAGGCAGTCGGCTGCGTCGTGCTTTGCGCCGTAACGCTCTGATCCGCCGTCATCAGCTCATTAGGATTTTTCATCACCGCGAACGGCTGACGGATCAAAGCATAAGCAAAGCAAACGCCGATCGTTCCTGCCGCAAATCTTTTGATGATCTTGTCTCTCATATCAGCCACCTCCTGTGGTATGACTGTATTGTATCTCATAAACCTAATACGAACCTTAAATAACCCCACGCTATGTGAATGCAGTGTAAACTTATATGAAGATTATTTGAAAATGGGAAAAGCCTGCCGATTTCCACCGACAGGCTGCGATTATTGTTTACAGTAAAATAAAAGTGCATAAAAGGGCCCCGAAAAGTGCATAGGCGTGGCTCAAAAGAAAAGCCATTGTCAGCACCTGAAAAATCAGTTACTCTTTAGGGTGCACAAAAGCCTAAGGAGTTGAAGAAAGGGTGTTAGAGAAAAGTTTTGCGGAAATCGCAAGAACAACAAATCTCAACTATCGTACCGTCCGCAAGTATGCGCTCAAGGACGATTGGAGTGAAGACAAACTGCCTAATCTTGAGCCGGAGAGTTATCCGGTTTTAGGTAAGTTCATTCCGACCATCAATGAGTGGCTGGAAAAGGATAAGCTGCAATAACAATATCACTGTTCCCAATCGCCTATTTTATGTACTGGATGCCGCATAGCTTTTTAGGAATAGTAGGCTATATCGCCATCTTTTTCCTCATTTATTTCTCTATTTGGATCGCTCAGTACTTTGCTATGAAGAAAAGGATTCAGGCGTTCAACGACAAGGTCAAATCAGATTTAGTAAACAGCCAATAAATAATCCAGCCGCCAAGTGGGATATTTTCTGTTTGGCGGCGTTTTCTGTTGCCATATTTTCTGATTTGTGGTAGAATAAGTACCGATAATCTATAACTGAATTTATATTGACTTTAAAATAAAGGAGAATAATTATGGCAAAAAAAGACAGTAGATTTGAAATAATATTTAAGGATGGCTCCCAGTTATCTGACGAAGGTATACGCCAAATAATGGTGGATAAAAAAACTGGGGTGAATTATTTGCTTTGGAAATCCGGTTACGGTGCAGGGATAACACCTTTGTTAGATGCTAACGGAAATGTTGTTTTGTCAGAATCCGAGTAAACCTTTTGAGATAAGACGGAGATCAAGCAATATGATTTTTCATACATTCGGGGATGATAATAACCAAGCTATACTGTTTATACACGGAGTTCTCACACCGTGGCAGATATGGGAGGATGCGATCAGGCAATTTTCTAAAGAATCCTGTGTTATAGTGCCTGCTCTTGACGCACACACAGAAGAAGAACAGACTGTTTTTGAGTCTGTTGATAAGGAAGTTTTGCTGATCGAAGAACATATCATCGGAAATCATGGAGGAAAGGTTTCTATGGTCTGCGGTCTTTCCATGGGCGGTCTGATCGCTGCAAAGCTGGCAGCCAAGGGCAGCATAGAAATAGAAACACTTGTTCTTGACGGCGCTCCGCTGATAAAAGTACCGGGAATAGCCACAAGGATAATGCAAAGCACTTATCTCAGCATCATCCGCCGTTCCAAAAAAAGAGAGCCTAAAATCATCAAAAGCTTCAAAAAGACTTTTCTCCCTGAAAAACACCTTGATTCCTATCTAAAGATAGCCGACAATATGACTGATGAATCTATCCGCAATATGATCGGAAGTGTTTGTAAGGGCTTTGATTTTGTATCATACAGCCCT
>CACYIC010000008.1 GCA_902774325.1 uncultured Ruminococcus sp. | reverse complement strand
AGGGAGAAACGACCTATTTCGGCGCGAGAACCGCGCCCGAGGACGAGGACTCCGAGGGAGAAACGACCTATTTCGGCGCTAAAACCGCGCCCGAGGACGAGGATCCCGAGGGAGAAACGACGCTTTTCCTGTCGGAATACAGACCCTATGATTCGGAGGGCGAAACAACGGTTCTGGGCGCTTACCCGACGGTTTCTGCGCCGGGCGTTAGTCTGGTCAGAGCCATCAACGGAGAGGAGATACCTGTTCCCGCTGGGATCTCGGTCATAGGCTCCTTCCCCAAGGCGTGCGACGTAGTGATCCCGAACAGGAGCGTAAGCCGCCGTCACGCCGAGATAACGGTGGAGAACGGCTCGGTATTCATCAGAGATCTGGACTCGACCAACGGAACGATCGCCGACGGCATCGTTTTGGGTTCAGACAGCAAAGCGGAAATATATGACGGCTCGTTCGTTTCCTTCGGCAGCGAGTCGGTTCATGTAAGGATAAAATGAGTGGTAGAGCATTATGAGATATTTAACGGTGGCGCATACCGACGTCGGTATCAGAAAAAAGGTCAATCAGGACGCGTTTTGTCTATATACCGCCTCCTCGGGGCCTAAAAAGATCGTTTTCGCGGCGGTCTGCGACGGCATGGGAGGCTTGAAGCTGGGCGAGCTTGCCAGCGCGTTTCTGCTCAACGCCTTCTCGGGATGGTTTGAAAAGGTCTTTCCCGAGGATCTGAAGCAGGGCTGCGATTTCGGGCTCATCTCGGAGCAGTGGGGCGATATCATCCAAAAGCAGAACGAGCTCATCCGGGATTACGGCAGCGGTCAGGGCGTGGCTCTCGGAACCACCCTGACGGCGATGCTTATCTGCGACGGCGATTTCGCGGCGGTACACGTCGGAGACAGCCGCCTCTACAGGATAAACAAAAGCATAGAGCAGCTCACTGAGGATCATTCTCTGGTGGCTCTCGAGGTTAAGCAGGGCAAGCTCACGCCCGAGCAGGCGAGGACGGACAGGAGAGGAAACGTGCTTTTGCAGTGCGTTGGCGCTTCTCCGACGGTCGAGCCGCAGTTCCTGACGGGCAAAGCGGAGGAAAACGACGTTTTCATGCTTTGCAGCGACGGCTTCCGCCACAAGCTCACTGAGGATGAGCTTCTGGGAGTGCTGGCTCCCGAGCTTCTCAACGACGAGCGGATCATGAGAAAGACCGTCGTCGATCTAATAAATCTCAACAAATCCAGAGGCGAGACCGACAACATCACCTCTGTTCTGATAAAATGTGTCGAATAAGGGGGTGACGGGCAAGTGGCGCGTCAAGGCGAAATAGTAGACGGGAAATATGAAATACTCAGAGAGATAGGACGCGGCGGAATGTCGGTCGTGTATCTCGCGATGGATAAGCGCCTGAACAAGCAGTGGGCTATCAAGGAATTCCGCAAGGACAAGGACGACGAAAGCAGAAGGATCGCGCTCGAGGCTCTGCTAAAGGAAGCGAACCTCATGAAGAAGCTCGATCATCCGACGCTTCCGAGGATCGTGGATATCATCGAGGAAGAGAGCACGGTCTATATCGTGATGGACTATATCGAGGGCGAGTCGCTCAACAAGGTGCTCGACGCCTACGGAGCGCAGCCCCAGGATGCGGTAATAGAATGGGCTAAGCAGCTCAGCGAGGTGCTGGATTACCTCCATACCCGCGAGCCTTCCGTGATCTACAGGGACATGAAGCCCGCGAATATCATGCTCAAGCCCGACGGCTCTATAAGGCTGATCGACTTCGGAATAGCCAGAGAATACAAGGAGGGTCAGGCGGGCGACACCACAAGCATAGGAACGAGAGGCTACGCCGCGCCGGAGCAGTTCGGCGGAAAGGGACAGACCGACGCAAGGACGGATATCTACAGTCTGGGCGTCACGCTCTATCACCTCGTGACGGGCAAAAACCCCGCGGAGCCTCCTTATGAGATATATCCGATCAGGCACTGGAACCCCAATCTCTCGAGCGGACTTGAGTACCTGATCCAAAAATGCACCCAGATCAACCCCGAGGACCGTTTCCAAAGCTGCGCGGAGGTTTCCTACGTTCTCGACAACCTCGAGAAATTCGAGACGGCGTACAAGAAGAAGCAGAGGAAGAAGATAAGGCTCTTTGTTATCGCGCTTGCCTGCTCGTTGCTCTTCGCGCTCATCGGCGTCGGCGGTCTTATAATGAGAGGAGCCGACCACGACCGCATGCTCCAAAGCTACAAGGACGAGGGAACGATCTCGGGCTATATCAAGGCGATACAGTTCGACAATACCGATCCGGAATCATATATCGGTCTGATAGAGCTTTTGGAGCAGGACATCGAAACGATCTATTCGGGCGAGGCTCCGAAGGACGCGGATACGGAGAAGCTACACGAAAACGGAGAGATATATCAGGGCGAGCTCGACAAGGCGCTCAGCAACGGCAACCTCAAGGCTCTTGAGGAGGTCGATCCCGCCGCTTATGTCGACGTTAATTTCAGTTACGGGCTCAAGCTGTGGAACTGCTATATCGGCTCGGGCGAAAACAGCGAGGAGAACAAATCGGGCACTCTGGAAGCTATCAACGCCTCCAACCCCTATTTTGAAAATACCGTGATCGAGGTCCAGGAGAAGAACAGCAGCTTCAACCTTTCCGACAAAAACGTTATCACGGCGAAGAATTACTACCTGCTCGGCTACTTCAAGGCGAACGAAAGAAACCTTTCGTCCGACGACAAGGGAGAATTCAGGACGAGCGAGACCGTATACAATATCATGGCGGAGTGGGACGAGAAAAACCTTGTCGGAAAATCCGGGACCTCCTTTGTGATATACGATCCCTATCTCGCGTATTGGCTGCTGATAAGGGATACCACCGAGGGCCTTTCCGAGAGCGATCTGCCCGCCGGCGTTCAGATGACGACGATCTATTTGAACGCGAACACCCTCTTGAGAAACGTCGGGCCGCTCACCAAAAACGGCACGCGCCCTGCGGACGAGGTCGAAACGCTCTACAAGGCTGCGGTCGAGTCCTTTGAGGAGATCGAGGACGGCTTCGGGAACCAAAACGGCAATACGGTCGAGAAACGGCGCCAAAACCTCAAGGAGGACACCCTCGACGCTCTCGTTCAGCTCAGGCAGACTCTTACGGATTGCTACGAAAACAGCAAAAAAGGCTCAAGGCTTGAGCTTGTCGAACCGGATCGGGGTGAGGTGGAACAATGACCGGCAGTATTTTGGATTATATCATCATAGCGGCGTTTGTCCTCAGCGGCATTTCTCTGGTGATCTCGGTCGTGCTGTTCTTCTACTTCGGCATCCCCGGGGTCATAAAAGATATGCGCGGCTCGCTCGAGAAAAAGCAGATCGAGGAGATCAGGGTAAAGAATACGGACGCGGCTCACAGGAGCAGCGCGGTGAGCGTTTTTGAGGAGCTGCAGCAGAAGGCTAAGCCCAGGAGCGGCAACACCCAGCGCATCAAGATCGGCACCACCGCGAGCCTTGATACCGGCGCGAAAGGCGCTCCGTCGGCGGTCGGGAGCACCGCGGATGAAGCGGGCGGCGATTACGAGACGGTCGTGCTCAAGCAGGCTCAGGGAGCCTCGGACGGCTTTGTGATAGAAAAGAAGCTCATATTCGTCAGCACCACCGACGTGCTCGCGTAGCCGGACGGAGGTAGAGATGAAGATGAATAAAAGCAGGCTTTTGCTGCTTGTTTCAATAGCGGGCTTTTTTGTGATGTCGGCGTCGTTCCTCTTGATGCCGATAAACGCGGGAAAGCCCGGGGCGACCCTCGCGAAGATCGTCGTAGGATCGCTTTTCTGGCTGGGACTCTCGGCGGGAGTCGTCTCTCAGATCCTGCTCACAAGGGAGCTTAAAGGAGCGCTCGCCGCGATGAAGCGGAGTCCGCGCAGAAAGCGGAGGATAGGCTTGATAACCTTTTTGAGCAACAGATACGCGGCGGCAGCCGACGCGGTCATGCTGCTGAGCCTCATCCTGCTGATCCTGTCGCTCTTCCTGTCAAGGGCGTTCGGATATTTCTGTTATATTATCTGGTTTGTTTTTCTCTTTTCATTCAGTATGCACTGCGTGTTGAACGGAAAGAATTACTACAGCATGAAGCTGATTGAAAAAAGGAGTGTAAAATATGAGGAGAACGGTTAAGTCGGGAGCTTTTAAGCTGATCTCGCTTTTGCTCGCGTTGACTCTCATAGTGAGCGTGGTCTTTGTCGCCGCGGGAACGATGTCGGTAAGCGCGGGCGACAAGACCTCCGCTGAGATCGGGGCTGTCGATCCCGATGTGGAGATGTTCGCGACATTTGACGGCGACGAGTACCTTCCGTATTCGTCCACTCAGTGGTCGAGGGGCTATTTCAAGGTCGCCTTTACCTTTTTGACGACGAGCGGTATTCAGCCGAATCACATCTACATCAAGGAGAGCGACGGCACTGAATGGAAGGAGGCGGGCGTATTCAGCTGCGAATACGTCGGAGATACCTCCGCTTCCCCGTCGGAGCCGTTCGCGGAGATATACAGAGCGACTATCCAGATCAAGTTCGATAAGGGCGATGTTTACGACGGCTTCTTCGACGTGATGATCGACGATCAGATGGTTGACGAGCCGCAGGCGGACTCCGTTGTTCTGGAGAAGCTGGTACACGTCAAATACGAGGACAGGATAGACAAGTTCACCTTTTCCTCCGACAAGCCCGCAGAGGGCTACGCCAAGAGCGTTAAGATCAGCGGAGAATGCTACGACCACATTTCCGGTATCAAGGAATTTTACTACCGGAAGGACGACGGAGAGAAGCATAATATCGAGATCAAGGACGGCAAGTACGAGATCCTCATCAAGGACGGCTACGTCGGAGACGTCGAGCTCACCGTGAAGGATAACGCGGGCAACTATGCCACGACGACCGTTTCCGACGTCAGGGTCGATTCCGTCGCGCCCACGGTCACTATCGAGGATTCCGACGAGAAGTGGGCAAAGGATCAGATAACCGTCACGGGCTATGCCGAGGACGACGCTTCGGGCGTCGACAAGGTTCACTATGCCGTTTTCAAGGCGGGCGAGGAGGTCAAGACCGATCCCTCAAAGGATCCCGAGGCGGTATTCGACCCCGAGACCGGCAGCTTTGAGGCGCTCATAACCAGAGCCGCCGACGGCAAGTTCAACGTGGTGTTCTACGCGACGGACAAGGCGGGCAACCAAACTCCCGTCGCCTCCGACTTCAAGGGCGTCACCGTCAACTTTGATACGAAGGAATGCCGCATAATCGAGCTTGAATGCGACCAAAAGGACTGGACGGCGGGCGCCGTGACCGTGAGCGGAAAGATCCGCGACAGCGATTCCGGCTTTGACGCCGCGGCCGTCGGCGAAAACGTGAAGTTCGCCGTGACCGATCCCTCGGGCGGCAAGAGCGAGTGGAAGAGCGTTGACGAGGCGAAGCTCAACTCCGACGGCGATATTGAGTTCAAGGTCGCGTTCAACGACAAGGAAGGAAAGCGCACCAAGCTCACCGACTCCGGCGTGTACCTGGTGGAGTTTTCCGCGACGGACAAGGCGGGCAACGGCTTGACCCTCGACGAGACCCTCGAGGGCACGATCGCCTATCCGATCACCATAAAGGTTGACAAGAGCGAGCCGGAGCTCGAAGAAGGCTCGGTCGAGGCTTTCTACGGAAACAACACCTCCATGCAGGAGAACGAATATACAAACGCCGCAGTGACCGTCAAGGGCAAATATACCGAGGAGCAGGCTGACCTTACCAAGGTCACGCTCAAGCTCGACAGCGGCAAGGAGTTCGAGTCGAAGAGCGTAAAGCGTATCGGCACGAGCAAGACATTCGAGTTTGAGATCGAGATCCCCGCGGGCGAGACCTACAAGGGCGGCTTCAAGCTCAAGGGCGTCGATTCCGCCGGCAACGGAAAGGAGCTCGAGATTACCGCCGCGAAGCTGTATCTCGACGGCACCGCTCCCGAGCTCAGCGCCTCGAACATCAAGGTCGGGGACAGCGGCTGGACGAAAAAGACCGTTATCAGCGGCAAGGCGACCGACGCGGACTCAGGTATCAAGACGGTATTTTACAGAAAGACAGGAACCGAGGCGTGGACGGAGGTAGATGCCGCCGATCTCAAGCTCTCGGACGACAAAAAGACCGCAGAGTTCTCCTTTGAGACCGAGAACGGCGACAACTACGACGGCGATTACGACATCATGGCTGAGGATCTGGCGGGCATGCCGACAAGCGTAAGGGGCAATCTGCGCCATATCGAGCACGGCGGCCACGTCTATATCGACAACACCAAGCCCAAGATCGAGAACGTCGGCACCGAGTACAGCGGCGACTGGACAAACGGCGACCTCAGCTTCACCGTGAAGGCTGCCGACGTCGGCGCTGTCCAATCGGGCGTCAAGGGCGTTCGCTACTCGTTTGAATCCAACGACAAATATCCCAAGGACGTCGAGGCTGCCAAAAACTCCGACGGGGACTACGAATTCACCGTCAAGGCGAGCGACCTCGCGACAGAGAAGGGAATGGACGGCGGCTACGTCGGCAACCTCCTGATCGTCGCGGCGGACAACGCGGGCAACGATTCCGACCCGAAGCTCGTTTCCGTCAAGATCGACACCGAAAAGGGCGTCGCGGAAGCGGTCACCAAGGATTTCACCTGGACAAATCAGCCGCTTCCCGTGACCGTGAGCTTTGTTGACAACAAGTCCGCGGCGGCATACAATTCGGGCTTCTCGAAGGTCGAGTACGCCATGGATGACGACGTGTTCAAGGGCGACCTCACGCCCTCGGTCAGCGGCGACAATTACACCCTTACCTTCCCCGCGCATAATTACAACGGCTCTCTCAAGCTGAAATTCTACGACAAGGCTGGCAATACAACGGACATCCTCGCAGCCGAGAAAGCGATGCAGGATATCACCGTTCCCGTTATCCTCTCGGATAAGCTCAAGGCTTCCGTTACCGAGTGGACAAACGGCGGCGTCACCATCACCGGCAGAGCTGAGGATCTGGGAATAGAGGGCGCCGAAAACAATTCGGGTATAGCCGCCGTCTATTACAGGATGGATGGCGCGGCATGGGTCGAGCTGATCAAGGACGGCGACAGCGATCCGGGCATAAACGAGAGCGCCAAGACCGCTGATTTCACCCTCGCGCTTCCCGAGGACGATTACAACGGAAAATACGAATTCAAGTGCGTTGACGCTGCGGGCAACGAGTCAGCGGCGGCAGCGATAGAGATACATCAGGATAAGACTGCTCCCAAGGTGAGCAGCAACGCGGCGATCTCTCCCTCAGGCTGGACAAAGGGCGAGGTAACCATCACCGGCTCCCTCACCGATACGGACAATCCCGAGTTGGGCTTCAACTCAGGCATAGACAAGGTATTCTTCAAAAAGACCGCCGACGCGGGCTGGACGGAGCTTGACGAGACCTCCGTCACCATAGATAACACTTCAAAAACCGCGGATTACACGATCACCCTTCCCGCTCAGGATTACAGGGGAACCTACGACGTGAAGTGCGTCGATAAGGCGGGCAACGAATCCGAGGCGACGACGCTCAAAAACACCTCCGGCGAGGAGGTCGTCGTCAGACAGGATACAAAGGCTCCCGAGATCAAGGCAACGCCCACGGAGCCAAAGGTCTGGACGACCATTCTCGATGCCATCACCCTCGGCTTCTTCAACATCGGAAACTCCGATTCCGACGACCTCACCTACGTGCTCGAGATCTCCGACAATCTCTCCGGACTTGACCTTGACACCCTCGTTATCAGCTATACCGACGAGGAAGGCAATCTCCACGAGAGAGTGAAGCTTGTCGATCTCTTCGACGTGACCTTCAGCGACGAGGTCTACAACGAGGAAGGCTCCGTCACCGAGGTAAAGGCGGAATTCACCGTCAGGGCTAAGAGCACCGACCTCAGCGAGATACAGAATATGTACCTCGAGGACGTGAGCTTCGAGATCAAGGATAAGCTCGCGGACGCGGAGCGCAACACCGGAACGGACGTCGATAACGGCATCAAGATCGTTGATACGGTCGACCCGACAAGGACCGTAAAATACTCCGTTCCCGTCAATCCCTCGGGCAAGACCGAATCGGAGCTCGGCGACAACGTTGTTACCAAGGACGACGTCCTCTACTACAACGGCAGCGCCTCGCTCACCTTCACCGTCGGCGAGAAGAACTTCTTCCCCGTCAAAAAGGCAGGCGGAGAGGTCAAGCCGGAATGCAAATTCACCGTTACCAAGGGCGGCGAGGCATTCACCGACTACGACCTCACCGAATGGAAGGATAATTCGGACGAGACCTACACCGCGACTCTGACTCTCGGAGGCGGCGACGGCGTTTACAGGGTAGTCTTTGAATACAAGGATTACTCCAACAACGAGATGCAGAAATTTGAGTCGGCTGCCATCGTGATCGACGACACCGCGCCGCGCTGCGACGTCACCTACACGAACAAGGACGTAAAGAACAGCTTCGACGGCATAGATTACTATCAGGGCAATCAGGTCGCCACGATCAAGATCACAGAGGACAATTTCCGCAAGGAGGACGTTAAGATCACCGTCACCTCCGAGGATTCAAAGGGCGACGCGGTCGCGGATACCTTTACCAAGGGCGATTGGTCGGACGACGGAAGCTACCACTATCTCGAGATCACCTTCTCCTCCGACGCTAATTACACCTTTGAGATCGAGTACACCGATCTCGCCGCCAACAAGATGGACAACTTCAAATACGTTTTCACCATCGACAACGTGCCGCCCGAGCTAACCGTTCTCAATTACGGCGGCAGTCTCAGGGACTTCGTCAACACCATCATCAGCGGCGTGACCTTCGGCTTCTACAACGCGCCCCTGACCGTCGATCTCAAATATTTCGACGCGACCTCCGGCTGCAGCAGCTTCAGCTATAACGGAGCGCTTGCCGAGGGCGTGAGCTCGGTCAACCGCGCGGTAGATACGGTGAGCCAGGACGTTAGCTCCGATAAGGGCTATACCGAGATCACGCTTACCATCCCCGCGGAACAGCTCACCGACAAGAACAACTTCAACGGCTGGTTCAACGCCGTGATGACCGACCGCTCAGGCAACAGCCTCAAGAGCAACGGACAGCAGTCCGTCGGCGCGGCGGAGAACTCCAGAAGGCTGGTTGTAGACAATATCAGCCCCAAGTGCAGCATTTCTACTACCGAGCCCGTCAACGAGGCGGAGATCGGCGGCAAGAAGTATTACTACTACCAGGGCGACGTCAAGGGAACCATCACGATCGACGAGGCGAACTTCTACGCGGAGGACGTCGTATTCAAGATCGACGGCTCCGATTACGCTCTGACCTGGAGCAGCGATAAGGACGTCAGAAAAGCCGACTTCGTCATCAGCGCCGAGGGCGTCCACTCCTACTACCTCAGCTATACCGACCGCTCCGACAACTCGGGCGGCGAGATCAGCAAGGAGAACCTCGTTATCGACCTGACCGATCCCAAGGTAGAGGTTGAATACCACAACAAGAACAAGAGCAATCCGACAAGCGTGACCGAAAGCGGCAGGGAATACTACGGCAGCGCTCAGTCGGCGACGATCACCGTCACCGAGACGAACTTCCGCTCCGATGATGTCAAGCTCATCGTCTCCGCGACCGATTCAAGCGGCAACGCCGTGAGCGGCGCGTACTCTACCGGCGAGTGGAGCAGCAGCGGAGATACCCACACCCTCAAGGTCTATTACAGCAAGGACGCCAATTTCACCTTCGATATCGAATATCAGGATCTGGCAAAGAGGAGCATCGCGGATTATTCACCCGACCTCTTCACGGTCGACGCCACGGCGCCCCAGACCATCGGCTTCAGCTACAGCAGCGCGCTGAGGACAAAGAACGGCAAGCAGTTCTACAACAACCCCGTGACCGTGACGATCACCTGCTTCGACGCGACCTCGGGAGTAGATACCTTTGATTACGAGGGCATCCTCGCCTCCGACGCGAGCAGCAGCAACGCGGCGGTAGTCAAGACAGCCATCGCCAACTCCTCGATCACAAAGAACGGCGGCACCTCGACCGCGACCTTTACCATCCCCGCCTCGGCGCTCTCGTCGCTCAACCAGTTCGACGGCACCGTAACGGCAGTCGCGCACGACCGCTCGGGCAACAATACGACCACGGCTGACTCCACCAGGCTCGTTGCCGACAACGTCGCTCCCACCGCCACAATGCAGGCTTCCTCGGCGGTCCAGACCTCAAACGGCAACAGATACTACAGCGGAAGCATCACCATCAGCCTCAGCGTCACCGAGGCTAACTTCTCCGACGCGGAAACCGTATTCAGCGTAGACGGCTCGCCCGTAAGCGTTTCATGGAGCTCTAACGGCGACGTTCACACCGCGACATATACGATCAGCGGCGACCGCGTTCACAGCTGCTCGCTCAGCTGCACCGACGCGAGCGACAACACCATGACCGCTCTCGAGGAGAAGAACATGGTCATAGACACCAAGAAGCCCGAGATACAGATCAGCGACACCATCCTAAATTCCTCCGCGAACAACGCCGAAACGCTCTCGTTCACCCTCAAGGTCACGGACGACAATATCGTTTCCTCCGACATCAAGCCCGAGCTCACCGCCGTAGTGACCGAGGCAAAGAGCGACGAGCCCGAGAACAGCGCGTCAAAGCTCGTTGTGAAGAAGATCGATCTTGAAAAGACGGGCGACACCGGCAAGGAATTTACTTACAGCATCCAAAATCTCAGCACCGACGGCTACTACACCTTCAAGTGCACCGCCACCGACCTCGCCAAGAACAGCAGCAGCGACATCAAGTGCAAGGGCTCCGACAAGAAGGACGCCTCGGTTGAGACCTTCAACTTCTCGGTCAACAGAAACGGCTCGACCTTCTGGGTAGACTCGAACGTTCCGAACGACACCTATACGAATTCCGACAATATCAGCGTTGCTCTCCACGAGATCAATATCGACAAGATGGCGAGCGGCACGACCCTGAGGATCGTTGACGACAACGCCTCGAGGAACGTCGACCTCAACAGCACGAACTTTATCGAGAACAAGCCCACCGACGAGAATTACGGCGGATGGTACGAATCGGTCTACAGCCTCAACAACAGCTACTTCTCAAACGACTCCAAATATTCGGTCATCGCCACATCTCACGATACCGCGGGCAACATCAACGTCAGCTCCGATTCAGAGCTTTCGGTCGTAAGCTTCACGGTCGACCGCACCGCTCCCGTGATCACCTCGAACGTGTCCGACAACCAGAGCGTCAACGCCACCGAATTTGACGTTGAGTTCAAGATCGCGGATATCAACGTCGACACGGAGAGCATCGAAGTCAAGCTCGACGACAAAAATGTTCCCTTCAAGGAGCTTTCCGGCGGAAGCTACAAGTTCACGATCGGCAGCGGTCTCGATCACAAGATCGAGATCAACGTTTCCGACCTCGCCTCCAACAAGGCGAAGGCTTACACCGTCAACGGCATCACCGTATCGACCAACCCGATAGTCCGCTGGTTCGCGAACAAGGTTCTCTTCTTCTCGACCATCGGCGGAGCGGTTCTCCTCGCGGGTCTGATCGTATTCCTCATCCTCTTCAACAAGAGAAGAAAGGAAAAGTCAGCCTCCTGACGGGCTTTTCGCGGGAAATGAGTCCCGCGCCGTAAAAACAGATAATACCGGACCCAAATAAATACCGGACATTCTTTGCGGTCTGTTTATCTGAGATCAGCAAAAAACGCGCCGTCCGTCGCGGTAAAACGCGGCGGACGGCGGGTAAGCTGTTAAAAGTCATTGGATCGCTTCAATGCCCTTTAAGAGCTTATCAAGGAAAAAAGGCGGCGCCGCGCGGTCTGCGGCGCACCCGGATCATAAAAAAACGAACGGCGAAAGAGGTGAGGGTCGGGTACAGCCCCGATGAAAAAATGGCACTTGTAAAATGCGAGCACGGTCATTATTTCGACGATCGGCGCTTTGATTACTGCCCCTACTGCAGGGAGCTGGAGACCTCGGACGGCGATGAAAACTCGATCGGCGAGATGAAAACCCAATACAAGCCGAAGCTGATCGAAAACGACGAGGGCAGCCTCACCGAGTTTTACGGAGAGAACGTCGGAGAGGAAGAGAAAACCATCAGCATATTCAGCCTCAGGGAAAACAACCTGCTCACCGCAGGCTGGCTGGTCTGCGTCGAGGGTCCCGAAAAGGGCAAGTCCTACGCCATCTTCCCCGGAAGGAATTTCGCGGGGAGAAGCGATTATATGGATATCGTGTTTTATGACGACCGCGAGATCTCGAGAGACAGGCATTTTTCGGTCGTTTACGATCCGAAGAGCGGCAAATTCTTTGCCGTGGAGGGCGGCGGCATGACCTACATAAACGGCGAGCTGATCTGCGGTCAGAGAGAGATTTTTGAAAACGATATGCTTGAGGCGGGCAAAAGCAGCTTTTGCTTCGTTCCCTTCTGCAAAGGAGACAGGATATGGAAATGAAAAGAATAACAGGTATCATCGCTGCGGCGCTGCTCGCTTTTTCGGCGTCGTTCACTTCGTTCGCGGCAAACGACTCGGGAGATTATTCGATGGTCAAGCTGAATATGCCCGACGTCGTCGCGGAGCTGAAGGGCTCCGAGCTTGGCATATCCTCGCCCTCGGACGTAACCGCGATCTACGGCGGCGAAAAGCTCGAGGTGGTTTCCGCCGGAGCCTTTGACCCCGCTTCCGATTCGACCAAGGCTTATCTGCTCATCGACGCCTCGGTGAGCAACGACACCTATCTCAGGCTCGTCAGGGACTGCGCCAAAAACTACGTCGGCGAGATGTCCTCGAACGACGCAGTTGAGATCGTAAGATTCGGCACCGCCGTCAGCTTTCTGCTCGAGGGCGGCGAGTCGGCAGACGAGATAAACGCCGCCGTCGACTCCGTCGAAAGCGAGGACCCCGGCACCGCGCTCTATTCCGCGCTCGACGAGGTCTACAAGTCCTCGGCGGATTCTATCGACAAATTCACCCGCCAGTACGCGATAGTTTTCTCGGACTGCGAAAACGATATCGACACCGGAATCACCGAGAGCGAGATCTACAACAAATACTCGACTCACAGGCTCCCGGTTTACGCCTGCCTTCCTCCGAACGCGAGCCGAGGCAGTATCGACTCGATCGGCAGGATCGCGCGAGCCTCCGGAGGCGACGCCGAGGTCATCAATTCCGAGGACGCCTTCAGCCGGTTTCTCGAGAGCGTCAACGACGTCACCATCATCGGCATGAGGGCTGACAACAACTACACCTCAAGCGAGGAAAAGCTTCTCAGCATCAAAATAAACGATTCAAAGACGTACAACGTCGACGTTGCCGCGCCCTATTCTCAGACCGACACAACAGCTCCCGAGGTCGTCGAGGCGACGTTCGACGCCGCCAACAACCGCTTCGCGCTCACCTTCTCCGAGAAGGTAACGGGCGCGTCGGAGCGCGGCGCTTACTCGGTAGAGGACGCTCAGGGCAAGAAGTGGACGGTCAGCAACGTCGAGGCGCTCGACAAGACGACGAGCGTTCAGCTCGAGATGGAGCAGTCGCTGCCTAACGGCGATTATACGATCTCGTTCAACGGCGTCACCGACGCTTCAATGGAAAAGAATCCCGTCGCGGCGCCCGCGACCGTAAATGTCAGCTCTCAGGCTGTTCAGGAGCAGACTCAGCCGGAGCCGGAGGTCATCGCGCCTCAGCCCGAGAAGGAGAGCTTCCCGTTCTGGATCCTCATTGCTGCGGGCGTCGGTCTGCTTGTGATCATAGGAGCGGGAGTCGCGGTGCTCCTTGTGCTCCTTAACAAGAGGAAAAACAACAGAGCGGAGGCGGAGGAGATCCGCGAGCAGCCGACGACCGCCCCCGCCCAAAACATCGAATATCAGCCCAGGCACGGCGACGAGGGCAAAAACAGGAGCTTCGGCGGCTTCGCTCCTCAGGGCGGCGCTGCGGCTGTCGAGGAGCACGCCCCGCAGGAGGCTCCGATCATCCGCCATCATGTCAAGGCGGACGATTCCGTAAGGGTCAGCCTCCACATCAAAACCGGCTCATCAGCCGAGCAGACCGTCGAGATATCCATAGTCAGCAGCGTTATTGTGGGACGCTCCTCCACCTGCGATATTTATATCGACGACACCAAGCTCTCAAGACAGCATTTCGCGATCGAAAACGTGAACCACGAGCTGTTTATCATGGATATGGAGTCCAAGAACGGCACCTTCCTCAACGGCAGCAAGATCGCCACCAGAAGGAAGATCTTAAACGGAGACAAGATAACCGCAGGCCTCTCCGAAATTTCAATCAGATATATGGAGTAGGTGAAAACTGATGCTTCGCTTTGACAGTTGTCCCAACTGCTTCGCGCTGCTTAACGGGCGCGAGGAATGTCCCGAATGCGGATACGACTATTCAAAAGACAAAAAACAGCCCAAGGGCGTCCTGGAGCCCTTCACGCTGCTCTGCGGAAGATATCTTATAGGAAGGGTGCTCGGCAAGGGCGGCTTCGGCGTGACCTACGTTTCGATGGATATCGAGAGCAACCGCCTGCTCGCCGTCAAGGAGTATATGCCTACGGAGTACTCGTCAAGAGGCGCCGACAGGTGCACGATACGTCCCAAGGAGGACAAAAAGGCGAGATACATCTTTGTGCACGGCAGAGATAAATTCGTGGAGGAGGCAAAGACCCTCTACGCGCTGCGGGGAAATCCCGTTGTTGTGGATATCGCGGACTATTTTTCGGAGAACAATACGGCTTATCTTGTAATGGAGTATCTTGACGGCTCCGACCTGCGCAGGATGAGCAAGGAAAACGGCGGGAAAATCGACGCCGAGCTTGCCAAGGCGGTATTCGTCACGGTTGCGAGCGCTCTGGTCGAGGTCCATAAAAAGAATATCCTGCACCGCGATCTCAGCCCGGAAAACATTTTTGTGACCAAGGATCACGATATAAAGCTGATAGATTTCGGCGCGGCGCGAAATTATGTCAAGGTTCAGGACAGCGGGATGTCCATCCTGCTCAAGCCCGGCTTCGCTCCTCCGGAGCAGTACAGCGCGAGCGGCATACAAGGTCCCTGGACGGACGTTTACGGGCTTTGCGCGACCTTCTATACCCTCGTTTCGGGCAAGCAGCTTGTCGACGCCATGTACCGCTACAGGGGAGAGCACCAGCCGACGCTTTTCGAGCTCGGCTGTCCGGTGACAAAGCAGACCTCGGACGTCATAGCAAAGGGCATGGAGCTCGACGCCGAGAACAGATACAAGGGCTTCCCTGATCTTCTGAGCGAGCTGGACGTCGATCTCGAAAAGCTCAACGTTTACAGCAAAAGCAATCTCGAGGAAAAGCGCAGGGAACAGGAAAAGCTGCGCGAGGCGGAGTCCGTTGAGCGGCAGGAAAAGACCCCCGCCGGGGAGAAGCCCGCTGACGGCGTGAAAACGCTCGAGAGCGAGCCTGCCGAAAAACCGGAGAGAGCTCAGGACGCCGCGGAGGATAAGGCTTCTCCCGAAAAAGCGCCCGACCGCGAAAGCGGCGATAACCTCGCGGCAAAGCCCGCGGAGCAGGTCGAGAACCCGGCGCCGCCTGCTGATGACGGCACCGTCAGGGTCGCGGACGGCGGCAGCCCCGCCCGGGACGGCTTTTCCCGCAAGGAGCCGGAGGGCGCTTCGCCGCGAAACGGCAGCCCCGTTTACGGCGGAGGCTTTCAGTCCTTCCCTTCTGGCAGAAGGCAGAGCCATTATTTTGAAAATACGGACAATAGGGGAGGAGCCCCCGACCGTCGGAATATGCGCTCCGATCCTAACGCGGGCTTTGGTCAGCAGGGAGCGGTACGCCGCCCGCCCGAAAACAGGAAGCGCGGCAGACCGTGGCTCGGAATAAGCGCAAACGGCAGGATAGTATGCAGCATTCCCCTGATACCCGACAGGGAAATGAAGATAGGAAGGTCGAAGGAATGCGATTTCATAGTCGGCGGAGATACCAATATCAGCCGCGTCCACTGCGTTCTCAGGTTCGATTCGGCGCGCGGGTTGTTCTTCCTCACCGACAAGTCGTCCAACGGCACCTTCTTTGATAACAACGTAAGACTGAACAGGGGGATGCCGTATTCCGTCAAGATGGGAAGCAGCTTCTACCTTGTTACTCCAAACCACAGGCTGACGATCTTTGAGAACTGACGATAAACGCCGAATAATGATGACAACAGAGCTTTTTGGAGATATATGATGGATATGAATAACCCGATTTATATAGAAAACGATTACATCCCGACCGAGGCGATAGTCCCCGACGAGGCGATAGAGAAGGTCGAAGCTCAGCCTCAGCCGCAGATCCCCGTTCCCGAGGCGGCGCCGGCGGACACGGCGGCAAAAATCAGCGTCGGGATCTCCTCGCTGATCGGCTCGAGAAAGGTCCAGCAGGACTGCGCGCGCGCGGACGACCCCGAAAAATACCGCGAAAACAATATCTTCCTCGCCGTGATGTGCGACGGGATGGGCGGGATGACAGGCGGCGAGATCGCGAGCAACCTCGTTGTGACAAAGCTCTTCGACGCCTTCTACAGCTTCGAGGTGGCGGGAAAGGCGCCCGCGTTCTTCAGATATATGGTCGACGAGCTGGACAAGGCGGTTTATAATCTGACCGACGAGAACGGTCATCCGCTCCACTCCGGCTCGACCCTCACCGCTGTCATTATCGAGGGCAGGAGCCTCTATTGGGTCTCGGTGGGCGACAGCAGGATATATCTCAAGCGAGGCGGCGAGATCGTCTGCGTCACCGAGGATCACAATTACAGCCTGCTGCTTGAGCGAAAGGTCAAAAGCGGCGCGATCACCCGCGAGCAGGCGGACAACGACCCCGAAAAGGACGCGCTGATAAGCTTTATGGGCATCGGCGGAGTCCGTTATATCGACATCAATCCCAACCCCGTCGAGCTGATGGACGGCGACTGCGTCCTGCTCTGCAGCGACGGACTTTACCGCGTGCTCTCTAAGGAGGATATCGGCTCGATAATAGACAGCTTTTACGAGAATACGTCGATCGCCGCCGAGGCGCTCACGAACGCCGCGGTCGGAATGGGCAAGAGGAACCAGGACAACACCACCGCCGTCCTGCTCAGGTTCACGGAGGGCTCACGACCCGCCGAAGCCGCCCTTTGATTCGGAATAATACGCCGTGACCGCGCTGGCGCGGCAAACGGCGTTCATACCGGCGTCCGGTGAAGGCAAAAGGGCTTTCGGCGGGAAACGGTAATAGAGGGGACCTCCGATAATTCCCTGCCGCGTATAAGCGCGAGATCTTCACGGCATATTTTTCCCGAATCCCTCGTTATACGTCAGTATGACGCCGGGATTTTGAAAAAACCGCCGCAGCTCTTTTGCACTTCCGCAAAGCAATGGATTATCAGAGGCTCGAAAATAAAAAACTATAATTTCAAAAGGAGATTTTCAAATGAAACTCATTAGATGCGAAAACGGACATTTCTATGACGCCGAGCGCTTCAGCGTTTGTCCTCACTGCAACCCCGACGCCGCGAAAGCCGCTCCCCAGCCAAACAGAGCTCCCGCTTTTACCGAGGAGAAGAAGGAAGCCGCTCCCGCCTCGACGCCCGCTCAGCGCCTTGACGATATCGTGAACGAGGCTAAGGACAGCGAGGATCTCGAGAAGACCATCGGCTATTTCGGCGAGATTTCCTTCGAGCCCGTTGTAGGCTGGCTTGTAGCTATCGAGGGCAAGCACTTCGGCGAGGATTTCAAGCTCAAGACCGGCAGAAACTTTGTCGGCAGATCCCCGGGAATGGACGTTCAGCTTGCGCAGGACGGCTCCGTTTCGAGAGAAAGACACGCCATCGTGCTCTATGAGCCCAAGAACAACATCTTCCTCGTTCAGCCCGGCGATTCAAAGGAGCTTTTCTATCTCAACGACAGCGTCGTGCTCTCGCCCGAGAAGCTGCAGTCCGGCGACATCCTCTCTATCGGCAACACAAAGCTGCTCTTCATCCCCTGCTGCACCGACAAGTTCAACTGGGATATGGTCAAGAAGGACGCCGAATGATTTTCGCCTAAAAACGATTCTGGTCAGAAGACTTCTACCGTGAAGCGGTATCTGTCAGATTTTAAAAAATTTCAAAATAAAAAGGGATGGCTCAGTCGTGAGTCATCCCATTTTTTTACTGCTCTCCCTCGGGCGGACCGGGTCTGTCGGGCGGCGCCATTGCCGCCTCCTCCTCGGTGATCGAAACGTAGCAGTTGTCTACCTTTCCTCTTATCATGTAGCAGCCGAGCGTTTCCGCCTCGCCGTCCTTCATCATCATCGTCAGGAACTGCCTCAGATCCATCTTGACGTCGTCGCTGATGAGGCTGTCGATGCGTGTTTCGGGCGTGAAGATGTTCAAACGGTTGTTTTCCTCGGGATCGAGCCCGAAGCCGTAGACGTAGTTGACCGTCTTTCCGTCGGCTTTTTCGGAGGTCAGCGGCTCTTTGTCGTACTTGACGCTGTCGACGTAGATGTAGTAGGAGCCGTCCTCCGTCCTGTAGACCTTGCCGTTGCGGATCGTGCCCGTCCAGTTGCTTTTGTGCTCCACCGTTTCTGTTTCGGTAGACTCAAGATTCGAGAAAAAGTCGCCCGTGATCTTGCCGTCCTCGATTTTCAGGGTGGCGTGCATATAGCTCTCGCCGGGATTCTCATCTCCGGGCTTTCCGCCGTGACTTACAAAATTAACGGGGAAGTCCGGGAAAACCTCGGAAAAGACCAGCTCCTCGCCCTCGGGCGCCTTGGTGACAGGCTCGGCGGGAGCAGTTGACATCGGCGCTGTATCGGGAGCGGTGGTTCCCAAGGGACTTGAGGTCGCTTCCGGAGCGGAGGTCGCCGCGGGAACGGTTGCCGAATCCGGCGTAGCGGAGTCGGGAGTCGCGGTATCTCCGGGATCGCCGCAGCCCGAGAGGATCGAGGCGGTCAGCAGGGAAGAAAGCGCGATCAGAACAAGCATTGCTGTTATATTTTTTTTATTCATAAACAATCTCTCCAAAAGAATTTACAATACACCTATTCTATTCTATCACAGACACAAAGAAAAAGCAATGCAAAAAACGAGCGATTCTTCTTTTTTTGCATTGTTTTCATCAGTTGACAGTTTGTTTCGACAAGCAAATATCAAGAGCTGTTCATAAAAGCAAAACAGGGAAGATTTCTCACAGTGCGGATCATGCACGAGTTGTTGTTTATATAATATGTACTGAATAAACGACGACACGCCGTCGTCGTTTTCCCAAAACACAATCAAGCTTGTGTTTTGGCTCAAAATCTGCGATTTTGATTCAGTGCATATTTATAAATCTGCTCACGCAAAGAAACGCTTTCTTTGCGTGGTGCAAGGGTTTTGAACGTTTACGTTCAAAACCCTTGCACTTATTAATCGAAAATGTACAAAAAATATGTATCAGGCTTGTCAAATTTGTTGACAAGAATGAGCCTTCCCTAGAAAGTGTGGGTCAAATTTCTTGACACCTGCCCGGTAAGCCAATGTTTAAGCCGCCACAGCGGAGCATAATCATTGAAATTAGGTTATCGATATTGCGGAAGCCGTAAGACATTCTGACGGAAAGCTTGATTTTGTTGTTTGTGGCTTCAATTCGTGCGTTGGAGATGCCATGCGTAATGGTTGCGATGATCGCGTCCTTGTGCCGCTTGATTTTTCTTTGCAGCTCAATATATTGATCGATTCGGCACGACCATGCCCTGCGACGCCACTTATCTAAGGCAGCCGACACCTCACCGGGATTCAGCTTGAAAATCAATCGCAGCTCTTCCTTCAGCCGATAAGCGGTTGCCAACCGTCTGTTATGCAAAAGCAGTTGTTTGAGCTTTGCCTGGTATGCTTCATTCAAATTGTCAGGATTCATCAGCAGTGGATACTTGGACGATTTGACAGCCTCGACACGCTGTTCAGCCGCTGATTTTTGTTTGCTGCCGCCCTTTGGTCTGCCTCGCCCGGTCTTTTCCTTCGGTTCTTTTGCAAGTTCCGCACGCGCCTTATTCCATTCCTCACGACGAACCTCGTCTAAAACCGTGGTGCACCATGACACGACATGGAACGGGTCTATGCAAAATTCCGCGTTGGGACAATATTCATCTATCGTCTCCTTTATCCACCTTGCGCCGTCTCCCGAAACAAGCCGAATCTTCGCACGCTGTTCGGAACTTAATTGTTTGAAAAACGGCTCTAATACTGACTTTCCGTGCCCTTTGGCAGCCCAAACCACGGTGTTCGTATCATGGTTTACGATAACGGTAATATACTTGTGTCCCTTCTTGTATGAGGTCTCGTCAATACCGATATTCACCAAATTATCGAGTGGTTGATGATTCGCGGACAGCTCCTTTTCAACTCTGGAGATGATCGGTCCGACCGTGTCCCAACTGATTCGCAGATACTCGGCAACTGCCTTGCGTGACAGATGAAGCGAAAGCCAGACGGCGGTATCTTCGAAGTTTCTTGTAAATTTTGAGTGGTGACGCGCCCAGGGAACTTGTTGGACGACTACACCATGTTCGGGACAACATAATCGTGGCGCTTCGGCTTCCACGTACACACGTGTTCCGCTGCCAAAATCAGGCGCACGCCATCTGCGAACACCGTTTCCGCAGTCATATCGTGGTGATTTCTGTCCGCAAATTCCGCAGCGACACGTATCTCTTTTGTGAGGTCTGGCATGGATGACGAGCTGCACACTCTCACCCGATTGCTCTGCTTCAACTTTTTCTACAACGATATTCTTGACACCGAGAACCATTTTTGATAAACTTGAAATTGTCACGGAGCTCCACTCCTGTCCTTGATTTAAGTGCATTTTCAAGTATACCACGTGGAGCAACGTGACTTTTCTTTTTATTCAATTTTTACCCACTGATTCTAGGGAAGAGCCACATTAGATAATATTGCCTGCGTTTTTTGTTTTTGGAGCCAATAAGCGATATTATCAGACTTGCGGATATCCTTGAAAATCAGCCCCTTGCATTTGACGACGGACTGATTCGCCAAATGCTTCAATGTGTAGTGGTTCAAAGCAAGGATTGCATCAAAGTAATATTCAACGACGGAACAGAGATTGACCAGCCTTTACAGTAGCGGTGTTCTGTCAAGGTTTATCTCGCCGACAGCAGCAAAACGAAGATTGCTGACCTAACCAAAGACACCGATATTGAAAGCATAGTTCTCGGCGAGCAATGGGATGAAACTTTTTATCGTAATCTTGTCGAAAAGATTGAGATTTTCAATGATAGGTCGCTCAATATCCACCTGAATTTGATGCCGTACACCTGTTGTGCAAAAGTACTAAAAGGGAAGGAAATAATTTATCAAAACGCACAACGCACAAAAGATGAGGGCAAAAAGTGCATTTTGTACATATAGAGGATCGTCAGTGCCTGCCAAGTACCCTCAATATGTACATTTTAGACTGAAAAAAATATATAAAAATATTGATTTTCTAAAGATTTTTTATCTCAGATGTGCTATAATAGTTTTGATAAAGCAAAACTCCGCAAAAACGATAGATAATCATAAATTGATCGGGAGGTTTTCTTATGAAGCAGTTAAGGGTATTCGGCAAAAATTCCTTGAGCCTGCTGTTGGCGTTCATTTTGACAGTCAGCCTGTTCGCTGTTATCCCCATTAAAGCTGACGCGGCGACCGACGTGATCTATATCGAGCGCCGTTGGGATGAGGCGAGCGATTCGGCTGTCGGCGTGATCAGCTACTGCAGCGACTATACAAATATTGCGAACAGAACATCCGACACGCTGACAGGATGGTACTATGTCGGCGTCTCCCAGACCATCAACAACAGGTTGACGGTGAGCGGAACGGTAAACATTATCCTCGAGGATTACGCTGATCTCACGCTCAATAAAGGGATTAGCGTACCCGAGGGAACAACATTGAATATCTTCGGTCAGTACCACGATAAGGGTAAAATCGTCGCTAAAGCCAATAACCATCAGGCTGCTATCGGAAGCAACGGTGACAACGATAACGCCGAGTCAGGCGCTGGCACTATCAATATCCACGGCGGTATCATTGAAGCGACCGGCGGAAGCAATGCCGCGGGCATCGGCGGCGGCAATAAGGCACACGGCGGCAACATCACCATCTATGGCGGCACAGTCACTGCAAAAGCAGGTACCGACGCCGCAGGCATAGGCTCGGGCAACGAGTACAGCGGCAGCTTCCGCGGTTCAGTCACCATTTATAACGGTACCGTCACCGCGACCGGAGGCGAGTGCGGAGCCGGAATAGGCGGCGGAGACGCATGCGGCGGCATAGACGTTACCATCATGGGAGGCGACGTTACGGCAAACGGCGGCTGGTACGCTGCCGGAATAGGCGGCGGCGAGGACCGGAGCTCCGGCGATATTCTTATCAGCGGCGCAGTTGTCTCTGCAAAAAGCGAGTATGCGGCCGCGGGCATAGGCGGCGGTAAAAACGGAAACTCCGGCAAGATCACTATTACGAACGCTACCGTCAACGCGATATCCGGCTACAACGGCGGTGCGGGCATCGGCGGCGGCAGTTCCGGCACGAACGGCGACATCACTATCTACGACAGCGTAGTGACCGCTGAAACGCCTGATTTCAACAAAGGTCTGAACGGTACCGGCGCAGCTATAGGAGCCGGATTTGACCGCAGTCAAAAAGGTTTGATAACGATTGAAAAATCGAAAATCTATGCGGAATCGGGTAATGGCGCAGAGCGCAGCGACGGCGGCGGTGCGGGCATAGGCGGCGGAGCCTACGGTAACGGCGGCACCATCATCATCAAAGAAAGCGAGGTCGTCGCCTGTGCGTACGGCGGCGCCGGTATAGGCGGCGGAGACGCAGGTACATTTCTCAGAAGCTCCGGCGGCAACGGCGGCAGCACCACTATACAAAACAGTAAGGTCACCGCAGTATCACAATGCAGAGGCGCCGGCATCGGCGGCGGCGACGAGGGCAACGGCGGCACTGTCATGATATTCAATTCCGAGGTGATCGCTGCCGGCGGTTCGTCATCATATGTTCCTGTCTTGTACAAGCCGCTTCCGTCAGCATCACCCGCTGAGGGTTTTGCATATTTTCTTGAAGCGGCTTTGTTGGCGACCGACTGCTACGGCGCGGGCATCGGCGGCGGTGACGGCGGTGACGGAGCCAACGTCACCATCGGGAACAGCACTGTCACCGCTATCGTCGAGGAGGATGAAGGCGCACTCGCCATCGGCTGGGGCTGTGGCGGAGACAAATCCGGTAATCTCAGCTTAGAGAATAATCTGATGGTCAGCAAGGGCAAAGCGGAAACGCAGAGCGACGGCACGTGTAAATTTATCGTCACCGATCCCGTTGAACGCAACAAACGGTATGACACATGCCGGCGTGAGAGCAGCGCCCATATTGAGGTCTGTCCGCATGATAACTATGAATGGCGCTGGTTTAGCGGCAATGTTCACAGTAAACATTGTTTTAATTGTGAAATCAACGACTTGCACGAAACCGAGGAGCACAAGTGGGATTCCAACTACACCTGCACGGTTTGCGGCGGAACGGCGACGCCGACGCAGTTCACTATTACCGAAAAAGACAATAACGGCGATATAGTGCAGACCATCGAATATCCGTATAACTCGAAATATACGCTGCCCGAATGCACTCACGCTCCCGACGGAATGAGCTTTGCAGCGTGGCGTACAGTAGAGGAGCCCATAAGGTACTTCCTGCCGGGTGATGACGTTTATATCGGCTACAACGACAAATTCACCGCTATCTATCAGAGCACCTATGAGATCAGCTATATCAACAAAAAAGGGTTGCCGGACAGCGTTGATGCCAAAAAGGTTTCCGAAGCAGAAGGTATTCTTTTCTCCGGATGGTATTTTCTCGACACCGATATCGAAATGAATACTCCGCTTTATTTGCGCGGCGACGTTCACCTGATCCTCAAGGACGGAAAAACGCTTAGCTTCACCGGCAGATATTCTTACGATCGGCGCAACTCACTCTATGCAATCAACTCCGACTCGTCACTGTGTATCTACGGTCAGACGCAGCAGACCGGTACCATAGACAACTGCGATTTTGTCGCTGCTGCGGCAAACTTTAATCAATACGGCGGAGTTTTTAAAGGCGATAAGGACGTTGATTCCCAGTATTGGACGATAAACATCCAAAGAGGTACTTTTAAAGCGCCGTATACACTATGCAAAAAGCTCAGTATCCACGGCGGCAACGTCGATTTGGGATACTTCGTCGGAGGCGAGGACGGCGTAACGCTCGACTGGAGCAGCCCTTACGACAGTATCACCTTTGATGATCATTTCTATGAGCGCGACAAGCTCGGTACGGTGACCGTCGCCGAGGACAAGGCTTTTTCAGACGGCGTCAATAAATTCAAAGGAAAGCTGACCGACGCTCAGATCGATTCCCTTGCCGGCAAGACGCTCACACCCGCGATAGATCACGATTTTGCCGAGCCCGATTGGGTATGGTCTGATGAATACACACAGGCTAAGGTGATCTTCCGCTGCAAAGACTGCGATTATGAGCAGGAGGTTCCGGCGGGCGTTGAATATGAGGATGACGGTCAATACAGAACCTCCTCGGCGCGCTGTATTTTCAACGGTGAAGAGTATTCAACAACTCAGACCTTCCGCGTTATCTTTAACGTTATCATTTCAGATACCGAAAACGGCTCAGTCATTGCCGAACCCACGACAGGCAGAGCCGGCGTCAAAGTAAGGCTCGATGTAACTCCCAACGAAGGATACTCCCTCTCGTCGCTGACGGTCACCGATCAGAACGGAAATGAGGTCGAGTGTAATGGGCTGAATTTCTATTTGCCCGAGAGCGAAGTCACCGTTACTGCGGCGTTCATGAAGCTCGAATCTATTGAATATATCGATGAATTCGGCGATACAAGTACAGCTTCTGCGCTTGCTTTGACCGGCAGCGAGACCGAGCTTTCAACAGGCTGGTATTATATAAGCGGCAACGTGAGCTTCAACCGCAAAATAGAGCTGAACGGCGGGATCTCTCTGATCCTTTGCAACGGCGCTGTAATGGATATCGAAGATAATGATATCAGCGGCGGCGATCCCGAACCCGGCACCGTGCTGAACATTTACCGCACGCCCGGTGAGGAAGAGGGAAGGCTCAAAGGAAAGACATTGCGAGCGGAGACTATCAACATCGCAGGCGGACTGATTGACACCGGATTCGGAATCGAAGCGGACGTGCTGAATATTCTCGGCGGCTCGCTGAGCGCGTTGGATATCACCATACAGTCCGTGCTGAATATGTCCGGCGGAATTGTTGATGTTTACCGCAGAAGCGGATGGATAGTGACCAACTACGGCGATACGAATATTTCCGGCGGTACGATGAATGTCACCACCGACTACGGCGACGGCTTCAACATCTACGGCGATCTTACCGTTTCCGGCGGCGAGGTCGATATACACGGCGACCTCAGCGGCAGCAGCGATGAATCTGTGCTGACTGTCAGCGGCGGCAAAGTCAGTGTGACCGGCGAAATGCGCGGTCAGAATATCATCATTTCCGGCGGCAATGTGACAGTCCTCGGTCAGCTGTTCTCATACAGCGACCTTACGCTGGGCTGGACGGGGTACTCTGACAGCTTCATGGCTGCCACGATTGCTCCGGTGTATAATATTTTCATAGCCGAGGGGCAGCAGCTCACAGACGGAACTGAAATATTCAGCGGCAATTACACATACATGGATCTCGACAGCTTCCAAGGCAAAACGCTCACTCCTTACAGCACAGACCGCTTTGTCGGCCACAGTCTATCGCTTTACGGCGATATCGGCGTGAACTTCTATGTCAATATCCCGACCTCCGACAGGACGAGGAACGATATAAAGGTCGTCTTTACCTGGCAAGGCAACACTTCCGAGCCAAAAACCGCCACCATACCGTTTAGCGAAGATCTCAAAAGCAACGGTTTGTTCAGGTTCACCTGCAACGTCAGCGCCGCCGAGATGTGCGACGAGATAACCGCAGCGCTTTATTACGGCAGCGAGCTGAAGGGCACTGATGTTTATAGCGTCAGGAGCTACGCCGATGTGATACTCTCGGATGATGAATGGATCGTAAACTACCGGGAGAAAAATAGTGATTATGTTCAGCTTTCAACGCTGATCAAAACCATGCTCAACTACGGCGCGGCAGCTCAAACGCAGTTCAGCCACAACCCCGGGGATCTCGCTAATGACGGAATAGATCATCCGCTTAATTCGCTTTCAAATAGTGAGATCAACGGAATTATGGGAAGTATTCCCGATAAGTCGGTAGATTTGAGCGCCTACGGAGTAGAATATTACGGCTACAGCCTTTTGCTCAAAACAAAGACAAATCTGCGCTTCTATTTCCGGATCAAGGACAGAACGAAGTACGACAACTCTGTTTTCAAACTGGGCAACGTCAGCGAGGTACATGACCATGGCGAAAACTACGTCTACATCGAACTCCCGGATATATCGGCAGCCGAGCTAGCTGACCGTAACATGCTGACTGTCGGCGATGTAAGGATGGGAGCTTTCTCCGCATTAACATATGTCAAGGATGTTTTGCAAAACGATAACGGCGAGCAGCCGCTCACAAACACCGTGACTGCTATCTACCGCTATCATGAGGCGTCAGTCAACTATTTTAACAGCGCTGAGTAAGGATACGGGTAATGTTTAAAGAAGAATACGAATGCATTGAACTTGAAATCATCAGATTTCAGACGTCCGACGTTATCATGACGAGTTCTCCTTTGGAAGGGGACGACGAGTTACCTATCAGAGGAGATCACTGAAAAATGGCTCCCTTCGGGAAAGGAGATTCTCCTGCCGGGGGAAATGTCCGCAAAGCGGACAAAGGGGTCTGCTGCCTCCGCTGAGGAGGGCGTCAGCGAGATACATATAATAAAATAATTACTGATCAATTCACGCAATCGAATTAATCAGTGCTAACTTAATCTTTACAAGTGAAAGTGTCGAGTGAACGTTATGCTTCACTCGACACTTTAAGTTTGAGCTGTATGACATTTATCTGCGCATCAAAGGATCATCAGCATCGGTCACATCAAAAATCACATGATCCGGTTCTTGATTGATGAATAGCCCAGTGAGCTGTCAAAAATCTGATAAACCGGAATGATAAGAAAACTGCCTGTATTGTAATCAAAAGCGAAAACAATACAGGCATTAATTATTTCAGTTTTGCGTCAGGGTAACGAATCTTAAGGTAATTGAGCACAAAGTCATACTGAGGAGGGGTGACAAAAATAGATGCTACTATGGTGGAAAGAAAAAAGGATGCATGGTTCCAAAATGTGTTTGCTTAGAGGAACGAATTTCCGTTGGCGTTGCGTCTGTCAAAGAAATCATGAAAGAAACCATGTCCGAAATTAAGCACGGTGGTTTCATCCGCAGATTAAAGAGGTATATAAAAGAAAGCGAGGCTATCCCAATGACGTTTATAAATGAAAAGCATAGACTGAGTTTTGATGAAGCGTTATAAATACTTATCCACATTATTTTTAATATCAACATAATAAAGGTTCATTTTATCATTGTATTCTAAAAACGCATAGGCGTTGTTTGTAGTATAATTATCACATAGAGTTTGATTTGCGGATTTTGCAAGTTGAGCTGTTTTTCTCATTTCTTCTATATCATACTTTGTGAAAGAATCAGATAAATCTGGGTAGCCCTCTAAAGTGTCAAGTATATTATAAAACACCTCAATTGCCTCGCTATATGCGCTAAAAGAAGAAGTAAAGTTGCGCTTTTCCAACTCATTAGTTGATTCTTTTATACAGGTAATATATAAAGTACAGTATGGTTTTATAATTGTTGCAATATCTTTTTCACTTGTCTTTTGAGGTAAATTACGATATGTCATTATTTGATTATCGGTTATAAATTTTTTGAAACCTTCTAATTCTGTTAACGACGCTTTTTGATTAAGTAAAGTGTAGTATTTATCTAATTCTTCTTTATAGTCCAAGCCATCGCTTTTATCTATCCCCATTGATTCCGACTGATATTGCAAATGAAGCAGCAACAAATAATTATATGCAAATGTTAGACAGGACTTATCGTTTTCATCTATGTACTTTTCTGCTAAATCCGAAATGTCGTTAATTATTTTTCTTTCAAATGCTTTATCACTCTTTTCAACATCATCACTGTTATAATTTGTTTTGCCAAAATACTTATATGCATCTTTAACTTCATTTTTTAGTTTGTCAGATTTGTATTTATCAATTAAATTGACAACATCACTGTAACACGATTCAGAGTACTCATTTTTTCCTTGGCTTTGATTATTGGTTTTACACGAACACAAACTTAATAGAATCATTGATAGCACAATAATTTGCAAACAACACTTTTTCATTTCAATTCTCCTTCATTAATATAAAAAATGCGTAACCTCAAACGAAGCTACGCACAAAAACACATAGCTCGTTTGTTGTCACACAATAATCCACACTAAATTTTAGGAACGCGGATATAGAGCCTGTATTTTTTACCAATGGTATAAAATACACGTTCCCATTATTAGCGTGAGTATTTAATTATTGTGTGACGTGATTATTGTATCATATTTGTATTATTATTTCAAGACTGATTAAGTAGATAAAAAGATTTTTTGTTTTTTTGTACACCTACACTTCGAACGGTTTCTAACTGACACTTACTTCAAATATAATAAATTTACTCCTTATGAAATTTCCGCTCGGTGATTATTACTTTGTAGAAGAATCGGCACCGAGCGGAAAAATGGCTAACGGCAAAAAGATTCCGTTTACCATAGCACCGGACAGTACGCAGACGCTCAATCTGACGATCTCGGTCAAGGACAACAATATCATCATGCCTAACACCGGTTCCCGAGGGCGGCTTGCTCTTTACGGGTCGGGCTTTTTATTCGTTCTGTTATCGGCGTCGTTGTGCGCTCGGGAGTGAACTGCCGCCGGAGGTTTACTTGTCATCTTTTATCCTGAAGCCGAAAATGGTAACAGAATTGTAACTAAATCATGCCCAAAAAATATGGTTAAATAACAGCTGATATGATATAATAGGTCTAAATCCACTTTAGTAACGGAGAATAGTTATGAAATATAAAAATGCCGGGAAGGGAATAAAAAAAGCGGTGATCGGTCAGATCCTCGCTATTATCTCGACTTTTTTGGGCAACGGCATGGCGCTTTTTCTGAGCGTTTCTTCACGGGTGTTCGGCGAATCATATAAAGAGCCTTCGGTTTTATTCATTAGCGTAAGCGTGTTTCTGGGGATCGCCTCCCTGTGTTTTATAGCGCTCAAGTCTGTTTTCAGCTTTATCGGCTATCTTCAGGCGTCGAGAGATGAGCCCGAGTTCAAAAAGGCGACGATCTGCGTTTTGACCTCGGGAGTGCTGCTGATAATAGGCTTTTTCCTTCAAATCAAAAACGGGACGCTTTATACTATCCTGAATTCCGCCAGCATGATAATCGAAATGTTCGTCATGGTGTTCGCGATTTCTGGCGTAGTGAATCTTTCCAACAGCTGCGAGCGTACGGACGTCGCAGAAAAGGGAGACTCTGTATTGAGGGTGCTGCTCGTTACCTTTATCTTTTCGGCACTGGACGCGCTCGTTATCAGGATATTTGAGCTGTCGGAAAACGCCTGGACGGTTTCGTTGATAATCGGCACGGTCGATCTGATACTCAGCTTCATCCAAATCATTATTTTTGTGAGATATCTCAGGCAAGCCTCTAAAATGCTTCAAAACAGTTGATCGGAAAGATGAAAATGAACAATGCTATAATTACCAAAATCAACGACAAAAAGGACTGGCTGGGGCGGCAGACCTGGATCGTTCCCGCTTGCTTCGGCTTTTCCTGCTTCCTTACGGCGCTGTCGGTCGTTTTGCTCTGGCTCAGAGGCTTCGACGGGATGCGGAAGGAATGGCTGTTTTCCGTCGGCGCGGATATCTTTTGCATGGCTGTCTGCGCCATGCTCTGCTTCAGCGCGACTTTGAACCTCAAGGCGCGCAACGCGGATACGCACGTTTTCGTCACCCTGCTGACCACCAACGCGTTCGCCCTGTTTTTGGATGAAAGCTCCTGGCTGGTACAGGGAAATCCGAGTTTCAGGACGGCAAACCTCATTATAAACGTGCTTTTCTATATGATAGGCTCCGTACTGATATATCTTTTTTGGGAGTATATCCGCAGGGCGCTCAGGCTGAACGACAAGCCCATGAGGATCGCCGACGCCTTTGTGACGGCAATGCTCTACCCCTCGCTGCTTTTGAGTCTGATAAATATTGTTTATCCGCTCTTCTTTGAGGTCGACGAAAACGGAGTTTACAGCCGCGCGGCTCAGTGGGATGTCAGCCAGGTTTATCTGGCTATCACCATGACGGTGGTGATCATCGCGATAGCGTTCTCAAAGGCGTCAAAAACCGACCGCTTCGTCGCGGTATCGTTTATCGCTATCCCGCTTGTGAATCAGATAATCACCGTAAATGTCTTCGGCTTATCGACGCAATACGCCGCAATGACGGTTTCTATCGTGCTGATATACGGCGTTCTCTTTGCCGAGAGGGAAAAGACGCTTGCCTCGACCGAAATGGAGCTGGGGGTGGCTACCAAGATACAGGCGGATATGCTGCCCGGCACCTTTCCGTTTTTGCCCGATCGTACGGAATTTGATCTGTACGCGTCTATGACGCCCGCCAAGGAGGTCGGCGGCGACTTCTACGACTTCTTTATGGTTGACGAAAGCCGACTCGCGCTCGTGATAGCCGACGTTTCCGGAAAGGGTATCCCCGCCGCGCTGTTCATGATGGCTTCCAAGATTTTGATAAAAAACACCGTCATGACGGGCAAAAGCCCGGGCGAGGTGCTCAGGGCTGTCAATAATCAGATCTGCGAGAATAACCGCGAGGAGATGTTCGTCACTGTTTGGCTCGGTATCCTTGACCTGGACGACGGCACTCTTATCACCGCGAACGCCGGTCATGAATACCCGATAATAAAGAATCCCGGCGGGGATTTTGAGCTGCTGAAAACCAAGCACAGCTTTGTTGTCGGCGGTATGCCCGGGATAAAGTACAAGGAAACGAAGCTGACGCTGCAGCCGGATTCAAAGCTGTTAGTCTACACCGACGGAGTCCCCGAGGCTGAGAACGAGGCGTCGCAGCAGTACGGCTATGAGAAATTCCTCTCCGTGCTCAACAAAAACAAGGAAGGAACGCCCGAAAAGCTGATAGAAGCTGTCCGCGATAACGTGAGCGGCTTCATGCAGGATCAACCTCAGTTTGACGACCTGACAATGCTTTGCGTGCACTATAAAGGGAAATGATCATGAAAGAGATTACTATTGAAGCCGCAGTCGAAAACATCGAGGTCGTGACCGATTTTATCACCGCCGAGCTCGAGAGCGTCGGCTGCCCGATAAAGGCGCTTACCCAAATCTCCATCGCGATCGACGAGTTGTTCGGCAATATCGCGAAATACGCTTATTCTCCCGACGTCGGCAAGGCGACGGTGCAGCTCGCGGTCGAGGATGAGCCGTTGTCGGTCATCATTACCTTCATTGACAACGGCAGACCCTTCGATCCGCTCAGGCATGCCGAGCCGGATGTCCACGCTTCGGCGGACGACAGAACGCCCGGGGGACTCGGGATCTATCTTGTGAAAAAAACAATGGATCTTGTTGAGTACGAATACAATAACGGCAGAAATATTCTGAAAATAAAGAAAAAAATATCATAAAAAGGAGCTTACAATTATGAACATCAAAAAGAAAAAACTCGGAGACACCCTGACGGTTATTATTTCGGGACGCGTCGACACAGTGACCTCTCCCGAGGTGGACGCCTATGTGAACCAGAATCTCGAGGGCGCGGAAAGCCTCATCCTCGATTTTAAGGACGTGAACTATGTTTCGTCCGCCGGACTGAGAGTGCTGCTCTCGCTTCATAAGAAGATGGCGGCAAAGGGCGGTATGAAGCTCATCAACGTAAATGAATCCGTAAACGATGTTTTTGAGGTGACCGGCTTCGACGAGATCCTCGATTACGAAATGGGAGAATAACAATGAATATTCTTCAAATGCTTGAAAGCTACGTCAGCGAGAGTCCCAACGCCTCGGTGCTCTTTGACGAGGCTCATTCAAAGGGAATAACCTATTCGCAGCTCGACGACCTGAGCGGCAGGGTATATTCCTATCTTTCCCGAAACAATATCGGTAAAGAGGACTTTGTTCTGATAAATCTCCCGCGCGGCATCCTTCCCGTGATCGCCATGATCGGCGTTTGGAAGGCGGGCGCGGCTTGGGCGCTGGTAGAGGATACCTACGCGCCAGAGCGCATCGACTATATCCGCAGGGACTGCGGCTGCAAAACCGAGCTTTCCGCTGCAAATTGGGAGGAGATCATGTCGTCGGAGCCCATGAAGGGCTATGCCGAAGCGGACGATCACGACGCGGCTTACGCCATCTATACCTCCGGCACCACCGGAAATCCCAAGGGCGTGCTCCACGAATACGGCAACCTCAGGAGAGCCGTTGATTCGATAAGCGTGGACGGAAAGAACCCCTTCAACGGCAAGGACAGGCTGGCGCTGCTTGCGCCGATGAATTTCGTCGCCTCCGTCATCGTCGTTCTCAAGGCGCTCAGTATTCGCGGCGGCAAAACCTTTGTGGTGAGCTACGCGACGATCAAGAACCCCCTCGCGCTCAAGAAGTTCTTTATTGAGAAGAGAATAACCATCACCTTCCTGACGCCCTCCTACGTCCGTATGCTGGGCAACCAGACGGGTCCCTTCCTGCGTATGCTCTTTGTCGGAAGCGAGCCCGCGAATAACGTCTACAACAAAAACCTTGAGCTTATAAATATTTACGCGGCGTCGGAGAGCGGCTTCGCGGTCGGCGTGTTCAAAATCGACAGGGCTTATGAGACCTGTCCTATCGGAAAGCCCGAGATCGACTGCAAGATCGTCCTTCTGACCGAGGAGGGAGAGGAGGCGCCGGACGGCGAGATCGGTGAGCTCTGCTTTGAGAATCCCTTTGTGCGCGGATACATAAATCTGCCCGGTGAAACCGAAAAAGCCTTCCAAAACGGCATCTATCATACGGGCGACCTCGCGAGAGTGGATGAAAACGGCAACTATGTTCTGCTCGGACGTTCCGGCGATATGATCAAAATAAACGGCAACCGCATAGAGCCCGCCGAGATCGAGGCGTCGGTCAAGCAGGTGCTCGGGATCGACTGGGCGGCGGCGCGCGGCTTCGAGGAAAACGGTAAGAGCTATCTGTGCGCCTATTACACCGAGGACGTCGAGGTGGACCCGGACAAAATGCGCGAGGAGCTTTCAAAGCGCCTGCCCTATTATATGATCCCCGCCTACTATATAAAGATCGACTCCGTGCCTCTCAAGCCAAACGGCAAGATGGACAGAAAGGCGCTGCCTAAGCCCGACGCCTCAAACTTCCAAACCGACTACGCCCCTCCCGAGAACGAGATCCAGCAGAAGCTCTGCGACGCGATGGCTAAGGTGCTCAAGCTCGAGCGGTTCGGAATAAACGACGACTTCTATGAGCTCGGCGGCGATTCGCTCGGTTCAATAAAGGTGATCACGGAGAGCGAGCTTCCGGGTCTTAACGCCGGCGAGATATTCCGCGGCAGAACTCCCAAGAGGATCGCCGCTCTCTATGAGGAGATCCACGCAAATGACGACGGCGAGGCTCCCGAGCTGAAAAACGCCCGAGCGATGAAAACCGACCATCCGCTGACCGTCGAGCAGCTCTATATGGTGGATTATCAGCTCTATACGCCGAGATCGACGATGTATAACCTCTTCACAATGATGAAGCTCGACAAGGATATGGTCGATATGCAGAAGATGGCTGAGGCTATGCGCACCGCCATCCGAAGCCATTCGGCGCTGCTGACTACCTTCCATTTCAACGACGACGGCGAGATAATCCAGCGCTATACGCCCGAGGTGCTGCAGGATATCTACGTTGAGAAAATCAGCGAATTTGAGTTCGACAATATCAAGGATACCCTTGTTCAGCCCTTCAAGATCATCGGAGGCTGTCTGCACCGCTGCCGCGTTTTTGAAACCGAGCGGAACGGCTACATCTTCTTCGACGTTCACCATACGCTTTTCGACGGAACCTCCCTCAAGGTGTTCATGCAGAACGTCGGCAAGGCTTATTTGGGAATGCAGCCCGACCCCGATCTGTATTATCTCATCCTGCAGAACCGCGAGGACGAGAAGAAAACCGACTTTTACGAGGAGAGCAGACTGTACTTTGAAAACCGTTTTGAGGGCGTCGAGTGGTCGTGCTATCCCAAAACAGACCATGACTCCCGCGAAAACGAGATGGGAGAGCTGTTCGCGCCTATCGGCATAGAGCAGCCCCAGATGAAGGCGATGGAGCGGCAGTACCGCATCAGCCGCAACGAGTTCTTTATTGCCGTCGCCGCGCTCGCGATCTCGATATACAACAGGAAAAACGATATCAAGCTCTGCTGGATCTACAACGGACGCGAGGACATGATCGCCATGAATTCCGTAGGACTCTTGTTCCGCGAGCTTCCGGTAGGACTGCGCCTCAAGGACGAAATGACCCTGAGGGAGCTTTTCGCGGAGGTTCACGACCAGGTCCAGAAGGGAATAGAGCACAGCTGCTATCCTTACGTCGATATCCACAACCAGGCGGGCAGCAGCGAGGCGGCATATCTGCTCTATCAGCAGGATATCCGTGATATGGGAGGAATGGACGGCCTTGAGGTCGAGACCATCGACATCCGCCAGAATCAGGCGGCTTCCCAGACGATCCTCGATATGGAGATCCTCGACGGCGCGGACGGTCTTATCCTGATGATCGACTACACCGCCAGCCTCTACGACGACAAGAGCATGGACAACTTCAAGGATATCTTTGTACAGGCCGCCCAGGGAATGGTGACGCACAATTCGCAGACGGATGTAACGCTCGGCGAGCTGCGCAAAAAGTACAGCAATAAAAAGAACTTCTTTGAGACCATAAAGGGCGTTTTCGGCAGGAAGAGATAAAAATGACGGAAGATTCGATCAACAGAATAAGGGACAGCTACGGCGAGAACCAAATCATAACAGGAGAATACGAGGAGGAGCTCTCCGCTAAATGCGGCAACGGAGTATTTGTCGGAGCTAAGGCGGGAAGCGTCTGCGCCTTTCGCGGGATCCCTTTCGCAAAGCCTCCTACCGGCAGCCTCCGTTGGAGGGCGCCGGAGCCTGTCGAGGATGACGACCGCGTCAAAGAGGCGTATTATAACGGCAGATCCCCGATCCAGGTTTTGTGGAGAACCGAGCAGGCGTCCTTTTATCCGCAGGGAGAGGATTGCCTGTACCTCAATATCTGGAAAAACCTTGACGACCAAACGCCGGACAAGCCCGTAATGGTGTTTTTTCACGGCGGCTCCTACGGCTGGGGCGGCACCGCCGACCCGATGTATGACGGCAGGAATTTCGTTTCCAAGCAGCCGGATATAATTCTGGTCACCGTCGGCTATCGCGTGGGGCTTATGGGCTTTGTCGATCTCTCGTATTTTGAGGGCGGCGAGGAATATCCCGACGCTCCCAACCTCGGCATCCTCGATCAGATCGAGGCGCTGCGCTGGATACAAAAAAATATCCGCGCCTTCGGCGGCGACCCGGGAAACGTCACGATTTTCGGAGAATCGGCGGGAGGCGGCAGCGTTTCGCTTCTCCCGATAATCCCGCGGGCAAAGGGGCTTTTCCGCCGCGTCATTGCGGAAAGCGGCTCGGTAGCGCTGACCTTCTCAAGGGAGGAGTGCCGTGAGTTCTCAATGAGGCTCAAGGCGGAAAGCGGGGTCAAAAGCGTCAGCGGACTTCTGGCTCTCTCCGAGGATGAGCTGAAAAGGATAAATGAAGAGCTTAACGAATACAATAATTTCCCCCAGCGCGACGGCAGACTGATCCCCTTCGATCCCTATTCGCCGTATGAGAGAGGGGAGACCGCGGATATCGATCTGCTGATCGGCACCAACGCCCAGGAGATGAACTACTGGATCGGTGAGATCGGCGGTATCGTCCCCTTCCGCTTCAGTATCCCCATCAAGTTTGAAAACGACATGAAAAAGCTGCCCGCACCCGACAAAAGGCTCGTGAAGCTGTTCATGTCCTCTCAGAAGGGTCACAAAATGTGGCGCATGGCTCGCTTCTACGACGAGATGATGTTCCGTCTGCCCGCCGTTGAGCAGGCTCGTTTCCACCATAAAAACGGCGGCAGGGCTTATATGTATTACTGGACGGTGCCTTCCTCGCTCCGCCTGCACAAGGCTTGCCACGCTGTCGAGCTCGCCTATGTTTTCGGCAATCTCGAGGAAACGATCTATACCGGAGAGATCGCCGACGAAGCGCTTTCCGATACCGTGATCAGGATGTGGACGAACTTCGCCCGTACCGGCGACCCCTCGACAAACGAGGTCGTCTGGGAGCAGTATACGGAGAAGGAACGCGCCACAATGGTGATCTCCCGGCAGCCGCATATCGAATATGACGTGTTGAGCGAGCGGAGAAGGCTGCTTTCGCCGCTTCTCCGCCACATGATAAACCCGTCCTACGCCACGCTTGATTACAACGTGCCATTTGTCAGAAAGACGATCGCCGCAGGCTTGGCTGTCGCGGCGGGAATAGCCGGAGCAACGCTGCTGGCGATAAAACTATATAAAAGCTATAATGATTAGAGATAAGCCATTGTGCCGATCATCAAAAAAGACCGCAAAGCCGGTCCGCTTTTGAGGTATCGGTGTAATAACAGGCTGTTCGATCCCCGATCCGCTTAGCAAAAAAAGCACCCTTGACGGGTGCTTTATTTTTGGAGCGGATAGTTTAAGAGCGGAGCGTGGGGATATGGGAGCGGCGCAGAGGATGGTTGACGAGGCAGCGGAAAAGGCGCGGCAGAATATTGAGAGCTACGGAGAGGAGAGAAATGAGGAAGAGGGGGAGAAGTATAAATTTAGCACGTCCGATATTGATTTTGCTTTTGGTAAAAATCAAGAAACAATAAATGAGTATGTTGATAAAGCATTGTCTAAGGAAAATACACTGGATTATTTAAAATATGGGGTTCCCAGTGAAAAACTAATTAAAGATACTAGTGATTCTTTTGATGTTTCGCATTATTATCATGCGCTACGTGACAATGACATAAGACATATACATAATTCTCATGGTATAGGAACAAATGAAAAGTATCCTATAACGAAAGAAGATTTAAAAGCTATTCCGTTTATTGTTCAAAATTATGATAAAGTGATTCCAAAGACAGATCGAAATGGTAATCCTGGGATAGTGTATGTGAAAGTATCTGAGAAAGGCTTAACGTATTATCTTGAAGCAGTAACGACTCAATATGGAAACGAACCTTTGCTGGTAAACAAGCAAATGATAAAAACCGGAATAGACGACATTCCAAATATTTTTGGTTTATATTCCGCAATAAGTAAAAAACAGAGTCAGACTGAATTTCTTAATGATTTGAAACAAATCCAAAAGGCATACGTCCAAAACGTGTATCAGTCTAACTCTGTTAATCAAATGGTACCACAATCTCAAAAAAATGTCAAGCATTCGGTAAGCGATCAGGATTATCTTTCCGCCGTAAAGCGCGGGGACATGGAAGAGTCGCAGCGGATGGTTGACGAGGTTGCGAAAACAGCGGGTTATTCTGTAAAGGCGTATCACCAGACCTCAAGTGATTTTACTGTGTTCAACACTGACAATCCCGTTGCCGGTCGTTACGACAGCGAAACTCCAAGCGGAATATTCTTTAAAACAAACGATCATGACATCGGTCTCGGCGGCAAAAAACAAATGGCTGTATTCTTAAATGTCGGAAAGTTTTCAGTCTGTATCAATATAAGTATGTGATTTACGATAATACTTTTGAAGAAAAACCCATAAAAAGTATTTACGCCATCGGTAATTTGGGTTATAATGTTCCTGAAGCGCAGGATATTGCAAAATATATTCAAGGAGTTGAAGATAGAGGCTATGCTAAGCAGAAAATACTTAAAGAATTACTCAAACGTCATGCTAAAAAGTTTGGATATGTACTCAGAGGATACAATTCTAAAACTGGAAGATTCAATCACATCGGAGGAGCGTTTGCTCAAAATCGAGCAGTTTATGACAACAAATCCAACGGAGAAAGAATTACTGGAAATGTTGGAGCAGGAGTTTCCGACAACGACCTGAAACATGATTTTGATAATTTAAAATACGCCGTGTCGGACGACTTCTTTGATACCCGAAAAAACAAAGTGATGAACCCTTTAAAGCCGCATGAATAAAGCCCAGCCTATGCTGGACTTTTTTGACAAACCGAAAGCACCCTTGACGGGCGCTTTTTTTGGAGCGGAAGGCTACCCGCTTGCCGTTGATGTTCATAATCTTTTCGTATAGTCCGTCGGGACGGCGGTAAAGAGCGGTTTGCTTGGTCGGCGCTCCACAGTGGTTGCAGAATTTCGAGCCGTCGGGGATCTGCTTTCGACATTTCTTGCATTTCATTAAACTTCACACTCCTATTGCATAATTTGGATGAGTGTGATACAATTGACTTGTAGAGCGTTTTCAGATTCTACAGGCTGAGTATCACACTCGGCGAGCCGTACTATCCTGTTGGAGCAGGGTAGGGCGTTTTTTTATTTTGAGAGCTATTGGCAGCGGTGACTGGATTTGATATCATTATATCAAATCCCGACACTGTTAAGTGGTTTAGATATTATTAACAGATAATTATTTGTTTTGTTGTGCATATTATGTATAGATAAATTTAAAAAAATAGTGTAAAATATTAATCGGGGGAGTTAAAACTCTTATTTTTTGAAAGGAAGATGAATATGGCTACAAGTAGTATTTATACTAACGTCAAAATCAAGGATAAAGCTGCTTGCCGTAAACTTATCAATGCTCTTGATAAGGCAGCCAAAGCCAAAACGCCCAGAGTAGAGTTCTCGCGTCAGCCCGAAATTGTAAGGGGCGAAAAAATCAAGGAGATTTTGGGTGATGACGAGTGAAGCCTTAAGCGGATTTAAGATTTTCAGATTGACAGAAATGATACAACAGCTCGGAGAGGAGAGAGTGGAGAAAGTTCTCTCCTCTTTCTGTTCGCCCATGAATGAGGATATCGAATACTTTTTGAAGCAGAAGGCAGTTCCGCTGGAGAAGCAATCTGTTTCGAGAACACATTTGGTGTATGCTTCATTTAGAAAGAAGCCGGTATTGACAGGTTATTTTACGCTGTCGACAAAAATATTCGATATACCCAAAAAGAGCGTGAGCAGTAATATGAAACGGAAAATAAACCGTTTCGGTAATTATAATTCGGAGATGAAATGCTATACGATATCTGCGCCTTTAATTGCTCAGCTCGGAAAAAACTACACTAACGGCTACGATAAGCTGATTACCGGGGACGAGCTTTTACAGATGGCATGTGATATCATTTCTGATGTTCAGCTGTCTATCGGCGGCAAAATTGCATACATAGAATGTGAAGATAAATCCAAACTGATAAATTTTTATGAGAAAAACGGTTTTAGAATATTCAGCAAAAGAGAATTAGATAAAGATGATAAGGTAAAAGGAAAATATTTAATTCAGATGTTGAAAGTTCTGTGAGTTATATTTTTCGGAGATTCTTCTCCCCAAAAATATTTTGCTCGTTTCAGATAGAATCCACAATCAACTATTATTTCACTTTGACTATATATAAAAATCTGCTAAAATAGAAGTTGCTACATGACTAAGGTACAGATTGTTGTGCTTTCGTCAACTCAAATCTCCCCGGGGAATTGTCCTCGGGGAGATTTTTGCTTTTTAAACTGTGTATTTTCTGTGTCGATTTGTTGAAATTGATTGCTATTATTTGATACCGATTGACACTTGAGCTTTTAAAATATCAAGCCCTCAAAAGCCGCATAAATACTGAATTTTTCAGTGTTTAAGCCGAAAAAACAGCCCGCCTTTTCAGACGGGCTGTTGGAGCGGATGATGTGTTGCGGGATAGTGAGAAGCGGTCATATCGCCATATTTGACGTGATCGGTTCAAGGTGCGGATCGGCGCGGCGCCCTAAAAACGTCACACAGTGACGTTTTCTTAACGGGCTGTTCGATTCCCAATCCGCTTAACCAAAAATATAGCACCCTTGGCGGGTGCTTTATTTTTGGAGCGGATGATGTGTTGCGGGATAGTGAGAAGCGGTCATATCGCCATATTTGACGTGA
>CACYIC010000007.1 GCA_902774325.1 uncultured Ruminococcus sp. | reverse complement strand
AGGCAATACAGCGTAAAACAAAGCGCGCGCCGCGAATTGTGCGGTATTGCCTTAATCTATGCGTTTATCGCAATAATGACACATTTCCATACCCAGCTTTTCATAGCAGTAGTTGGGCAGATATTCCTCGGTTTGAGTTACGCACCTGGGATTTTTGCAGCGATGCCCGCTCAACTCCGGCTTGGCTGAGTCGATCATGAATTCGTCATCCTGAAGAAGCATCAAAATCAGAGCCATTCTGCCGTACATCCCGTACTGCGCCTGCTTGAAATAGAGCGCGCGTGGATCGTCGTCGATATCGACAGTGATTTCATTGACGCGGGGAAGCGGATGAAGAATTATCATATCCTCCCTAGCTCTTGAAAGCTTCTCCTTATCGAGAACAAATACGTTTTTCTGAGCCTCGTAATCCTCCTCTGACTTGAAGCGCTCGCGCTGGATGCGCGTCATATAGAGCATATCGAGGTCGGAAACTGCGTCGGCGAGGCTGTTAGAGAACTCATATTTGCAGTTGTTCTTCTCAAGGATGTCTATAACATAAAGAGGCACGCTTAGCTCCGGTGTGGAAATCAGCACAAAGGAGTTGTTTTCGTATTTTGAGAGAGTTTTGATAAGCGAATGAACGGTTCTTCCGTTAAGCAGATCGCCGCAAACTCCTATTTTAAGGTTGTCAAGCCTGCCTTTTTCACAGCTCAGGGTAACGATGTCGGTCAGGGTCTGGGTGGGGTGGAGATGACCGCCGTCTCCGCAGTTGATCAGCGGGACCTCCGAATACAGAGAAGCCGCCATCGCCGTGCCCTCGACAGGGTGACGGATCGCGATGATATCAGCGTAAAGGCTGATGATAGATATGGTATCCTTCAAGCTTTCGCCCTTGGCAACGGATGAATTCATCGGATTGTCAAAGCCTATCGTGCGGCCTCCGAGCTTGAGCATCGCGGTCTGAAAAGACATCTGAGTTCTTGTGCTAGGCTCGTAAAACAGCGTAGCGAGGATCTTACCGTCGCAGGCATGTCTGTAATCCGCAGGGCTTTGCATGATCTTTTTTGCGCGTCTGATAAGCTTGTCGATCTGAGCGGACGACAGATCGCCGAGATCGATAAGGTTTTTATTGAGCATGTCACCACACCTTTCATTTCATTATAATTGTATCAAAACAGCAAGATATTTTAATATCATAAAAGAATTATAATGTCAAAACTGCATAAAAATATTTTGAAGAAGCGCCTATGAGCATCCTTTTCCGCCTTTGCACCGGCGGGCGCTCTTTCTCTTATCGTATAGTTGAAATTATCTATCATATAAATAACGGAGCACCTGATAACAGATGCTCCGAAATGCTTTTAAAGTGTTTCCATATCCTGCTGGGAAATAAGCTCGATTCCGTTCTCGGCAAGGATTTTTTCAGCCGCGGGCGCGTCCTGAACGCGCATAACGACGTAAGCGTATTCCTTGGAAACGGTGATGAAGGCGTACATATAATCGAGATTGATATTGTTGTCAGCCAGAAGCTCAAGCGCCTTTTTCGTAGAACCGGGTCGGTCGGGTATTTTGATACCCAAAACCTCTGTTGTGGAAACAACGCAGTTGTTTGACTTAAGCGCTTCCTTTGCTTTTTTTGTATCGCTGACAATGAGGCGGATAATACCAAAATCCTGCGTATCCGCCACACACATTGCGCGGATATCAATATTCTGTTCCGAGAGTACATTTGTGACCTTAACTATCTGTCCGGGTTCGTTTGACGCGAAAATCGAAATCTGTTTAATCATGGTAATCCTCCTTCTTCTTTATCAGCCGCCGTAAACGTGGCGTTTGTCTACAACTCTTACCGCCTTGCCCTCGGAGCGCGGAATGGTGTTGGGAGAAACGAGTCTGACCTTCGGCTTGATACCGAGGGCTGATTTGAATTCGTTCTCCAGTGACTTTTCCATTCTGGTGATATCCGAGGTGGTATCGGAGAAGATATCCTCGCTCATCTCTATCCTGACCTCAATGCTGTCGAGCGTGCCCTGTCTGTCAACAACGATCTGGTAGTTGGGTGACTGACCCTTTTTGAGCAGCACGGCTTCGATCTGGCTGGGGAAGAGGTTAACGCCTCTGACAATCAGCATATCGTCAACTCTTCCGAGGGGCTTGCTCATTCTGACAAAGGTTCTGCCGCAGGCGCATTTTTCATGAGTGATAACACCGATATCCTTTGTTCTGAAACGGAGCAGCGGAAACGCCTGCTTTGTGATAGAGGAAAAGACGATCTCGCCCTTCTGTCCGTCGGGAACAGACTCTCCCGTCTCGGGATCGATGATCTCGATGATAAAGTGATCCTCATTTACGTGCATTCCGTTCTGTTCGGTACATTCGTAAGCGACTCCGGGACCGCAGATCTCGGTGAGTCCGTAAATATCATAGGCTTTGATGTTGAGGCTCTTTTCGATCTTCTGTCTCATTTCCTCCGTCCAGGGCTCGGCGCCGAAGATACCGACCCTCAGGGGAAGCTTGCTCGTGTCGATGCCCGCCTTCTCAGCGCTCTCTCCGAGATACATCGCGTAGGAGGGAGTGCTGCCGAGGATCGTGGAACCAAAGTCCTGCATGATCGTGAGCTGTCTTGCGGTATTTCCCGCCGAAACGGGGATAGTTGTGCAGCCGAGCTTCTGGGAACCGCCGTGCAGACCCAAGCCGCCCGTGAAGAGTCCGTAGCCGTAGGAAACGTGGACCTTGTCCTCTCTTGTAGCGCCTACCGCGACAAGCTGACGCGCGCAGCAGGTTCTCCAGATATCGAGATCCTCCTCGGTATAGCCTACGACGATCTGCTTGCCGGTAGTTCCGCTTGAAGCATGAAGTCTTACGACCTGCGACATGGGCACGGCAAACATCCCGTAGGGATAGGTGTCCCTGAGATCCTGCTTGCTCGTGAAGGGAAGCTTGCGTAAATCGTCAAGGGTTTTGATGTCCTCAGGCTTGACGCCGAGATCATCCATGCGTTTGCGGTAAAGCTCAACGTTTTCATAAACGTGCTTCACCTGTTTTTGGAGACGCTCAAGCTGGATTTTGTCGATCTCCTCGCGTGAAGCGGTCTCAATTTCGGGATTGTAATACTCTCCCATCTTCATTCCTCCAATAACCCATTTATTTTGAATAGGTATAACCTAATTCAAAAGCTTTTTTGTTAAGCTCCACAAATTTAGGCTTAACGGTATTCTCTATAGCGCTTATCCATTCGTCGTAGCCTATTCCGAGGTATTTAGCGAGCCTGCCCATCAAAACGATATTAACAGCCTTTGAGGAGCCTGCCTGCTCCGCGATTGTCAGAGCGTCGAGCTCGTCGACAAAAACGCCCTTGGACTTCAATTCGTCAAGCACGTCGGAGGGATATTCCGCTGCGCCGATAATAACGGGCATAGGATCGATCTCCTGAACGTTTACGATAACCTTTCCGTCCTTCTTGAGATATGAAGCGTATCTTGCCGCCTCGAGCTTTTCAAATGAAATAATATAATCAGCCTCTCCCTCGGTAACGATGGGGGAGTACACCTTGTTGTCGTCATACTTTACGTAGGTCACAACGCTGCCTCCGCGCTGGCTCATTCCGTGAACCTCGGAAACCTTTACGTCATAACCCTCGGCGGTAAGGATGTTTCCGAGAAGCTTGCTCGCGAGCAGGCTTCCCTGACCGCCTACGCCTACAATCATAATACTTGTTGCCATAATTATTCTTCCTCTCTTCCGATTGCGTCAAAGGGACAAAGCTGCGAGCATACGTTGCAGCCGACGCACTGTGTCTGGTCGATTACCGCCTTGCCGTCCTTGAAGCTGATCGACGGGCAGCCGAGCTTCATGCATCTCTTGCAGGCTCTGCATTTTTCGGGATCGACTCTGAGCGGCTTTTCATGCTTAACATATTTGAGCAGGACGCAGGGACGTCTTGAGATGATGACCGAAGGCTCCTCAGCAGCTAGCTCCTCCTTGAGCGCCTTGTCGCATTCGTCAAGATCGTAGGGATCGACGACTCTTACGCGGTTGATGCCGATCGAATGACAAAGCGCCTCGAGATCGATCTTACCTGCGGGATCGCCCTTGATGTTGTAGCCGGTGGTCGGGTTCTGCTGATGACCGGTCATGCCCGTGATCGAGTTATCGAGGATTATCACGGTCGAATTTGACATATTATAGGAAATATTGATAAGTCCCGTCACGCCGCTGTGCATGAAGGTCGAGTCGCCGATAACGCAGACGGTCTTTTTCTCGTTTCCGGCGCCCTTGTTAAAGCCGTGCAGACCACTGACCGAAGCGCCCATGCAGAGCGTTGAATCCAGCGCGTTGAGCGGCGGAGCCGAACCGAGGGTATAGCAGCCGATATCTCCGAGAACGGTGATCTTATTCTTGGCGAGGGTATAGTACATTCCTCTGTGAGGACAGCCGGAGCACATGACGGGAGGTCTTACGGGCACCTCGCTGTCCGCCTTTACGGTCTCGGGCTTCTCGCCGAGAAGCACCTCGCGGATAGTCTGCTGGCTGAATTCTCCCATATTTGAGAAAAGGCTCTTGCCCTCGACCTTTACGCCGATATTGTTGCAGTGGGTCTCGATGATCGGGTCAAGCTCCTCGACGACCACAAGGCGGTCGACCTTGGCGGCAAAATCCTTTATCATTTTTACGGGCAGGGGATTTATCATACCGATTTTTAGGATGCTTACGCTGTCGCCGAAAACCTCCTTGATGTACTGGTAGCAGGTTCCCGCGGTGATGATCCCGAGCTTGGTGTCGCTCATCTCAACGCGGTTGTACTCGCAGTTCTCGGCAAGCTCGGTGAGCTTTTGCGTCCTCTCCTCAACAAAGGGGTGACGCTTGATGGCGTTAGCGGGAGCCATGATGTATTTCCACGGCTTTTTCTCGTAGGCAATGCCCTCGAAATCCTCCCTTTCGCCGATCTCAACAATGCTCTGCGAATGAGCCATTCTTGTGCACATCCTGAAAAGAACCGGGGTATCGAATTTCTCGGAGAGCGCGAAAGCGCCCTTTGCGAAGGAATATGCCTCCGACGAATCCGCGGGCTCGAGCATGGGAACCTTGGCGGCTATCGCGTAATGGCGCGAATCCTGTTCGTTCTGGCTTGAGTGCATGGCGGGATCGTCCGCGACGCAGACGACCATACCGCCCGTCACACCTGTGTAGGAAAGGGTAAACAGCGGATCTGCGGCAACGTTGAGTCCGACGTGCTTCATGCAGCATGCGCTTCTTTTGCCCGAAAGGGAAGCGCCGAAGGCGACCTCCATGGCGACCTTTTCATTCGGCGCCCATTCGCTGTATACGTCGTCATACTTGGAAATAAATTCCGTGATTTCCGTTGAAGGCGTACCGGGATAGCTTGAAACAATGTTTACGCCGCCTTCATAAAGACCGCGCGACACCGCTTCGTTACCAATCATCAGTTTTTTCATATCCGTTTCATAACCTTTCTGCCTTGCGGCTTGAATTAAAATTATAATTACTATTGATTATTTTACTCGAAAAAGATATAATCAATAAAGATAAGCGAGGTAAATATATGGTCATTGATTTTCATACTCACGTTTTTCCCGACAAAATAGCCGAGAAAACCATCAGCTTCCTCATGGAGAACGGAGGGATACCCTCCTTCGGCAACGGAACTCTGCAAAATCTCAAGGAAAAAATGCGCGATTCCGGCACCGACCGGGCGGTCGTGCTTCCGATCTGCACAAAGCCTAAGCAATTTGACTCGATCAACCGATTTGCGCTCGAGATAAACGGAAAGGACGGGATCTATTCCTTCGCGGGGATCCATCCGGACTGCGACGATTTAGATGAAAAGCTTCGATATATCAAAAGCGCCGGCTTTCGCGGGATCAAGCTCCATCCCGATTATCAGGGCTTTTATATCGGAGAGGAGCGCAGTTACCGTCTGATCTCAAAGGCGCTTGAGCATGATCTGTTCATCACGATACACGCCGGGGTAGACGTCGCGTATAAAAACGACGTCCATTGTCCTCCGGCTGAATCCAGAAGGCTGCTTGACCGGCTTTACGGCGGCAATGACGCCGAGCCGAGAATCATATTCGCTCATCTGGGAGGAATAGATCAATACGACGACGTCGAGAAATACCTTGTCGGGATGCCGGTTTACTTTGATTTGGCTGTCATCCTGAGTATGGCGCCAAAGGAACAGATTGAGCGCATAATCCGCGATCACGGCGCGGATCGGATCCTTTACGCAAGCGATTATCCGTGGAGCGATTTGAGCAATAATCTTAAAATCATGCGTTCGCTCAAGCTTACGGATGAAGAGCGCGAGCTGATCCTTCACAGGAACGCCGAAGGGATACTTAACCCGTAAAATCAAGGCACATATCTAATTTATTTTACAATAATCCGTTCGATTTTTCAATATCTAAATCTAAATTTATTGTATCAGCGTGTAAAAAACGGCTTGAAATTTTTGTAAAATATGATATAGATTAAATATGAAGCAAAGGAAATGATGATGAAAACAGGCATTGTTCTGGAGGGCGGCGCAATGCGCGGGATGTTTACCGCGGGCGTAATTGACGTTCTTCTTCAAAACAAAATCACGTTTGACGGCTGCGTCGGCGTTTCGGCGGGAGCGGTATTCGGCTGCAATTACAAGTCGCGTCAGCAGGGGAGAGTCATCCGCTATAACAAACGATTCGCCAAGGATCCGCGCTACTGCTCTTTCCGCTCGCTGATAAAAACAGGCGACCTTTACGGCACGGAGTTCTGCTACGACACGCTTCCGCTGCATATTGATATTTTTGATATAAAGGCATATCAGGAAAACCCCATGAAATTCTACACCGTCGCCACAGACACCGAAAACGGAGAGCCCGTCTACTGGCAGCTCGACAAGGGAGTAGGGGAGGATCTGCAGTGGTACAGAGCCTCGGCGTCCATGCCGATGGTATCCCGCCCGGTGATAATTGACGGAAAAACCTATCTTGACGGCGGAATAAGCGACTCAATCCCGCTTGAATTCATGCAGAGGCAGGGCTACGAAAAGAATCTTGTTGTCCTCACTCAGCCCTTGGGATACAAAAAGAAGCAGCCCGCGATCATGCCGCTGTTCAGGCTTTCGCTGAGGAAGCATCCGAAAATGATCGAAGCGATGAAGAACAGGCATCTCATGTACAACAGGGAGACAGAATATGTCGCCGAACAGGTAAAGCTCGGAAATACCTTTGTTATCCGTCCGCCGAAAAAGCTGGACATCGGAAAAATCGAGCACGACCCCGAAAAAATGCAGAAGGCTTACGAAATAGGAAAAAAGACAATGCAAAAGCATTTGTCGGAGCTTAAACGATTCTTAGAGGAATAAAGGAGGATTACCATGTCGAAAAATACCGACGTCAAACTCAGGAACCAACTCATTTATCAGATTTTCGTGCGCAATTTCAGCGAGGAGGGCACTTTTCAGGCTGTACGCGCTCAGCTTGACCGTATCAGAGAGCTGGGAACGGATATCGTTTATCTCATGCCGATACATCCTATAGGCAAAATCGCCCGCAAGGGCGCGCTCGGCTCTCCCTACGCCATCAGCGATTACCGCGCGGTCAATCCCGAGTTCGGAACGCTCGAGGATTTCAGGGAGCTGGTTGACGATATCCACTCTCACGACATGAAATGCATCATTGACGTTGTCTATAATCACACCTCGCCGGATTCGGTTCTGAGCCGTGAGCATCCCGAATGGTTTTTCCACCGTCCCGACGGCAGCTTCGGAAACAGAGTAGGGGACTGGACTGATATAATCGACCTCGATTATTCTAATAAAGAATTATGGAAGTATCAAATCGAAACTCTCTGCTATTGGGCGGAGCTTGTCGACGGCTTCCGCTGCGACGTCGCGCCGCTTATCCCGATCGAATTCTGGCTTGAAGCGCGCAAGGCAGTTGAAAAGGTCCGCGAGGGCTGCATCTGGCTCAGTGAATCCGTGGAGCCCGAATTTATCACTTATCTCCGTTCTCAGGGTCTGACAGCGCTGTCCGATTCCGAGGTCTACCAAGCCTTTGATATTTGCTATGATTATGATGTTTACGGTGAGTTCGTATCCGTGCTGAACGGAAGCACGCCTTTGGAAAGATTTATTGAGGCTATAAACCGTCAGGAAACGATTTTCCCCGCGAATTATGTCAAGCTGCGTTTCTTGGAAAACCACGATCAGACCCGAGCCGCTTTTTTGATCCCCGATGAAGCTGTGCTTCGCAGTCTTACCGCGTTCATGTTCTTCCAAAAGGGAACCGCCTTTGTTTACGCGGGACAGGAATACGAGGTTTCCCATCTGCCGAGCCTATTTGACAAGGACACGGTCGATTACAACACCGGAAAAGATATCAGCGGTCTGATCAAGAAGCTGTCGGCAATTAAAAAGGAGCCCGTTTTTGCCGAAGGCTCCTATAAGGTAGCTTCTCATTCGGGCAGCCATATAATCGCTTCATACAATTTCAAAGGTAAAACAGCTCTCGGAGTTTTCCCGCTCAAAAGCAGTCCCGCGCTTATAAATGTCGATATGCCCGACGGCTTTTACCAAAACGAGCTTGACGGAGAAAAAGTCGAGATCTTTCGCGGAATGCTCCCGAGCAAGGGCAAGGCTGTGATCATTCTTTCGGATAATTCATAAAACAGCTCATAAACATAAAAAACGCATGGAAGTCCCCAAAAGATCTTCCATGCGTTTATTGATTAAACAAGCTCGGAAATTATTGGATTTGACAGAAGAAATCCCTTTTTTGTAAAGCGGCAGCCCTTTTCATCGGCTTCCATGAGTCCCGCATTTGAATATTTGGCGATTATTTTGAGCTTTTCACGAGGAAACGGTTTGCCGAATCTTTTTTTATAGTCGGCATAAACAAGCCCTTCGCTCAATCTCAGGCGGAGCATGATATATTCATCCTCGCCTCCGCCGGCGCCTAAGAGGGTCAGCTCATTTTTCAAAAAGCTCTCCATGCTTCTTTCACAGCAGAAGCGCTCGCCCTTGAAAAACGAATGAGCCGCCGGACCGATACCTAAATATTCGTCGCAGTTCCAATAGCAGAGATTATGGCGGCTCTCATAACCCTTTTTTGAAAAATTAGAGATCTCGTACTGATAAAAGCCCTTCTCGGCAAGATAACCGACCGCGGAAAGATACAGCTCCGCCTGCAGATCGTCGTCCGCGATTTCAAGATTTTCGCGCATGGCGTAAAACGGAGTGCCTTCCTCGATTTTCAGCATATACGCGGAAATATGCTTTACGCCGCAGCCGACGCAGAAATCGACGGACTTTTTCATGCTTTCTTCCGTTTGAAAGGGAATACCGAGCATCAGGTCAAGAGAGATATTATCAAGCTCCGCCGCCCGCGCTCTTTCAACGGTTTCCTTTGCGTCATCAACCTTGTGGATCCTCCCGAGCGCGGACAACTCTTTTTCAACGGCGCTTTGCAGACCTACGGATATCCTGTTAAAGCCTGCTTTTTTCATAAGCTCAAAATCAATCGCTTTTCCTGTATCGGGATTGATCTCAGCCGTTATTTCGGCGTCGGGAGTTACGATAAAACGGCTTTTTATCCGGGAAAGAAGCGCCGAAAGCCGTTCGGCTCCCAAAACGCTCGGAGTGCCGCCGCCGAAATAAACGGAGGTCACCGCCCTGTCTGTTTGACCGCCCCAATAGCTTATTCTTTCAAGCAGTGCCCGAGTATAGCTGTCATAATCGCTGTCGCTGCCTTTTCCGCTGAAAAAATCGCAGTAAAGACATTTTTGTTTGCAAAAGGGGATATGGATATATAGTCCGAATGATTCGCCCATAATGCCTCCGAAAAACCGCATAAATATTCGAGGCAGAAACCTAAGTTTCTGCCTCAAAGTTGGAAGGTATATGAAAAGATAGGAATAATCATCTTTCTCTTTCTTTTTACAAGACTATATTACATTATTTTAACTTTTTTGTCAAGCTTTTGTATTAATTATTTTTAAGATTTTTAAAAAAATTTTAAAAATCGGAGATTAATATTGACATTTTCCCTTGATTAATTGTAAAATACTAAATTGTAATCAATAATCCGAAAGGAATGACTTCATGAGTTCACTCAGAGATGAGATTTCAAAGCGCAGAACCTTCGCTATTATCTCTCACCCCGACGCGGGAAAGACCACTCTTACCGAAAAGCTTCTTCTCTACGGCGGAGCTATCAATCTCGCCGGCTCAGTAAAAGGCAAACGCACGGCGAGGCACGCGGTTTCCGACTGGATGGAGATTGAGAAGCAGAGAGGTATTTCTGTAACCTCCTCCGTACTGCAATTTGAATACGACGGTTATTGCATAAATATCCTCGACACCCCGGGACATGAGGATTTCTCGGAGGATACCTACCGCACGCTGATGGCGGCGGACTCCGCCGTAATGGTGATCGACGGCTCAAAGGGCGTTGAGAAGCAGACGATAAAGCTTTTTAAGGTCTGCGTAATGCGCAACATCCCGATCATTACCTTTATTAATAAGATGGATCGCGACGCGAAAAGCCCGTTTGATCTGCTCGAGGATATCGAAAACGTTCTTGGAATCAATACCTATCCGGTAAACTGGCCTATCGGCTCCGGAAAGGAATTCAAGGGCGTTTTCGACCGAAATATAAATAAGATACTCGCCTTCACCGCGAACAACGGTCAGAAAGAGGTCGAAAAGGCGGAATATTCTCTTGACGATCCCGCGCTTGACGATGTACTCGGAAAGTATTTGAAGCAGGATTTTCTTGACGAGATCGAGCTTCTTGACGGAGCGGGCGACGAATTTGACCTTTCGGCGGTTCGTGAAGGCAGGCTCACTCCCGTTTTCTTCGGCTCGGCGCTCACTAATTTCGGCGTTGAGCCCTTCCTTGAGCAATTTCTTCAGCTTACGACCTCGCCGCTCTCGCGTGAAACTATCAGCGAAAAGGTCGACCCGATGTCCGACGACTTTTCCGCCTTTGTTTTCAAGATACAGGCTAATATGAACAAGGCGCACCGCGACCGCGTAGCCTTTATGAGGATATGCAGCGGAAAATTCGAGAAGAACATGGAGGTGTTCCATGTTCAGGGCAATAAGAAAATGCGTCTTTCTCAACCTCAGCAAATCATGGCGCAGGAGAGGGAGATCGTCGAGGAGGCTTATGCCGGCGATATCATCGGCGTTTTCGACCCGGGCATCTTCTCTATCGGCGACACGATCTGCTCACCCTCGCACAAGGTTCAGTTCAGAGGAATACCGACCTTTGCTCCGGAGCATTTCGCAAAGGTGCGCCAGAAGGACACCATGAAGCGCAAGCAGTTCATAAAGGGAACGAATCAGATCGCGCAGGAGGGCGCTATCCAGATCTTCCGCGAGCTCGACTCAGGTATGGAAGAGGTGATCGTCGGCGTTGTCGGCGTTCTCCAGTTTGACGTTCTCAAATACCGCCTCGAAAACGAATACAACGTTGAGATCATTATGGAATCGCTTCCTTATGAATATATCCGGTGGATCGTAAACGAGGATATTGACCCCAAAACCCTTGATCTCGCCTCCGATACCAAGCGCATCCAGGATCTGAAGGGGAATAATCTCCTGCTCTTCACAAGCTATTGGAGCATTGACTGGGCGCTCGATCACAACAAGGGTCTGGAGCTCAGAGAATTCGGTACTAATTAATGGACGACCTCTACAATAAGCTCTCGGAGTATTCAAGCTCGGATATGTATCCCTTCCACATGCCGGGTCACAAAAGAACGCCGCATCCAAAGCTGCCGTTTGAAATTGACGTCACGGAAATTGAAGGCTTCGACAACCTCCACTATCCCAAGGGCGTTTTGAAGTCTTTTTCAAATATCCTCGTAAACGGCTCTACCGGCGGTATTCTCGCGGGGATCAGAACGCTGACCGATTTCGGCGACAGAGTGCTGATCGCGAGGAACTGCCACAGGTCAGTCTATAACGCTGTTGAGCTTTTCGGTCTGAGAGCCGAATTCATAATGCCCGCACCCGCTCAGGATGGGGGAAAGGAACTGAATATTTACGGAGCTGTCAAGCCCTCGCAGATCGCGGAAAAGCTGGAGGAATATCCCGATATCAAGCTTGTTGTGATCACCTCTCCGACCTACGAGGGGATCTGCTCGGACGTTGAAAAAATATCCGAATTATGCCGCTCTCACGATATCAGGCTTTTTGTGGACGAGGCTCACGGCGCGCATCCCGCTCTGAGAGACGTCGGAAGCCGCCGCAGACCCGGGATTTTTTTCTCGCCCTCAGCTATAGATCTGGGAGCGGATATGTCGGTTATCAGCCTTCATAAGACCATGCCCGCGCTGACTCAAACAGCGATGATAAACACCTCGATAAAGGACGGCGGGATTCTCGCGAAGCTAAAAGAGAATCTCTCGGTATTCCAAACCAGCAGCCCTTCTTATGTTCTCCTCGCGTCGGCGCAGCACGCGCTCGAGGTCATGGATTCCCCGAAAGCAGCAACGGACTATTGCGACCTGCTGGAAGGGTTTTTAAACAAAGTCCGTCGGTTCCGATATCTGAAAATCCTTTTTAACAGCGAACATATTAACACCTGTCACGACTGCGGAAAGCTTCTTATCTCAACCTCCGAAACGAATCTTTCGGGCTATCAGCTCGCTGAAAAACTGAGAAAAAGCTATCATATCGAAACCGAGATGTCAGCTCCCGATTATGTTTTGGCTCTTTCGACCGTATGCGACACGAAAGAAGGCTTCGACCGACTTTTTGATGCGTTGAAGGATATCGACGCGAATATCGGCTGTGCCGATAAGGTCGTTGATCCGTATTTGATAAAAAATATCCCGGAGCGCCGATTTATTCCTTTCGAGAAATATAGATACAAAACAAAGCGTATCCCGCTCTCCGAGGCGCAGGGACATATCAGCATGGAAACCGTCATGGCGTATCCGCCCGGGATCCCTTGTATCGTTCCCGGAGAGGTTTTCAGCGGCGAGATATTGGCTTATATCGAGCAAATAAAAAGCCTTGGCGGAACCATTCTTTACCGCTCTGCCGAAGAATACCCCTCCGATCATATAAACATTGCAGAATTGTAATTGACAAATCCCGACGTATATGATAATATTTTAAATGTATAAATACAAAAGGAGACTTCACCATGAAAAGAATCAAAACAATTGAAACCCGTGACCTTAAAAAGAGCGTAAAGACAGGCGGCTGCGGCGAGTGCCAGACCTCATGCCAGTCCGCTTGCAAGACCTCCTGCGGCGTTGCTAATCAGCAGTGCGAAAAGTGCGCGGAAAGCAAGTAAATTAAATCAGATCCAGGATTACAAGCCGTTATTCCTTTTTTCGGGTTTAACGGCTTCCCTGTTATATGGAGAATAATTCATTATGATACATCAATACAAGCTTAACGGCTACAACATAGTTCTGGATGTATTCAGCGGCAGCGTTCATGTTGTCGACGACCTGGCTTACAACGTGATAGAACTGTTTGAAGCTGAGCCCGAGGATAAGATAGTTGCGGCGATGCTCGAAAAGTACAAAAGCTCACCCGAAATAGATGAATCGGAGATACTTGACTGCCTAGCCGATATCAAGGAGCTCAAAGCCGACGGAAAGCTGTTCACTAAGGACAATTATGAAAACCTCGCCTTTGATTTCAAGAAGCGCAATACGGTCATCAAGGCTCTCTGCCTGCATATCGCTCACACCTGCAACCTGAACTGCGATTACTGCTTTGCAAGCCAGGGAAAATACCACGGCGAGAGGGCGCTCATGAGCCTTGAGGTAGGAAAGAGGGCGATAGACTTCCTCATTGAAAATTCAGGCAGCCGCGTGAATCTCGAGGTCGATTTCTTCGGTGGTGAACCGCTGATGAATTTTGACGTAGTAAAGGAAATAGTCGCCTACGCCCGAAGCGTCGAAAAGGAGCACAACAAGAACTTCCGCTTCACTCTCACCACCAACGGAATGCTCGTTGATGATGACGTTATCGAGTTTGCCAACCGTGAGTGTCACAACGTCGTTCTCAGTCTGGACGGACGCAAGGAGGTGCACGACCGCCTGCGCAAAACCGTGAACGGAAAAGGAAGCTTTGACATAATCGTTCCGAAATTTCTCGAATTTGTAAAACGGCGCGGAAATAAGGGCTATTATGTACGCGGAACCTATACCCACAACAATACCGATTTTACCAACGATATTTTTTATATGGCAGATCTGGGCTTCACGGAGCTTTCAATGGAGCCTGTCGTCTGCGCTCCCGACGACCCTTACGCGCTCACCTATGACGACCTGCCGATCTTGTTCGAGCAGTATGAGATTCTCGCTAAGGATATGCTTCGCCGCGAAAAAGAGGGGAAACCCATCACCTTCTACCATTACATGATAGATTTGACGGGAGGTCCCTGCATTTATAAGCGAATCTCGGGCTGCGGCTCCGGCACGGAATATATGGCAGTAACTCCATGGGGAGATCTGTATCCCTGCCACCAGTTTGTGGGAGATGACAAATACAAGCTGGGAGATATCTGGAAGGGCGTTGACAATACAGAGATCCAGAACGAATTCAAGCTCTGTAACGCCTATGCCCGCCCCGACTGCAAGGATTGCTGGGCAAAGCTCTACTGCAGCGGAGGCTGCGCCGCGAACGCCTATCACGCAACAGGCTCCGTTACCGGAATATACGAATACGGCTGCGAGCTCTTCAAGAAGCGCATGGAATGCGCTGTTATGATGAAGGTCGCTCAGGCAGAGAATAATTAAAAACGGAAATAGTATCTATGGAAAAGAAAAGAAGTAATTTTACAGGTCAGTTAGGCTTTATCCTCGCCGCCGCGGGAAGCGCGGTCGGCTTGGGAAATATATGGAGATTTCCGTATTTGGCGGCTAAGGACGGCGGCGGAGTGTTCCTGCTCGTATATATCATTCTGGCGGTCACCTTCGGCTTTACTCTGCTGGCTACGGAAATATCAATAGGAAGAAAGACAAAGCAAAGTCCCCTCACCGCTTATAAGAAGATCAATAAGCACTGGGGCGGGATAGGAATAATCGCCTGCATAGTTCCCGTTATGATCATGCCGTATTATTGCGTGATCGGCGGCTGGATCCTGAAATATTTGCAGACTTACATCTGCTTTCAGGGACCTCAGGCGGCAACAGACGAATTTTTCCCGGGCTTCATCACGAGCTACGCGGAGCCCATTATCTGGCTCGTCGTATTTTTGGTGATGACGGCGTTGGTTGTATTCACAGGTGTGGATAAGGGAATAGAGCGCTTCAGCAAGATACTCATGCCCATACTTTTGGTGCTTATCATCGGCATTTCCGTCTACTCGCTTTTTATCACCCATACCGAAGAGGACGGAACCGTCAGGTCAGGTCTCGAGGGCTTCCGGATATATATTATCCCCGATTTCAGCTCGATGACCTTCCAGAGGTTCATGGAGATCCTTATGGACGCCCTCGGACAGCTTTTCTTCTCGATCAGCGTCGCGATGGGTATTATGATAACCTACGGCTCGTACACCACCAAAGAAACCAATCTAATGAAATCCGTAAATCAGATCGAGATTTTCGATACGATCGTGGCTATGCTCGCGGGCATGATGATCATCCCCGCGGTTTACGCATTTTCCGGCAGAGAAGGCATGGCTAAGGGCGGACCCGCGCTGATGTTCAATTCGCTGCCTAAGGTCTTTGATTCAATGGGAGTGACCGGCTATATCATCGGAACCGTTTTCTTCCTGATCGTTACCTTTGCCGCGGTGACCTCCTCGGTGTCGATTATGGAAGCTATCGTTTCCAGCCTTATGGACAAATTCAAGTGGTCAAGAAAAAAGAGCTGTATCATAGTCTTTGCCTACGCGGTCATATTGGGAGTTATCGTCTGCCTGGGCTACAATCTGTTTTACTTTGAATTCAAGCTGCCGACAGGCGAAACGGCGCAGATCCTCGATATTTTTGATTATGTAAGCAACAAGCTGCTTATGCCGGTCGTCGCTCTGCTCACCTGTCTGCTCATCGGTTGGGTCGCCAAGCCCAAAACCGTTATCGACGAGCTAACCATGAACGGCGAAAGGTTCTACAGGAAATGGCTCTATATCATTATGATAAAATTCATCGCTCCCGCTCTGCTTTTTGTTCTGCTTGTTCAGGCATTGGGAGTATTCAATCCTTTTTAATAACAGGAGGTAAAACATGAAAAGGGACTTAACTTATTTCTATCCGGTTCCGCTGCCCAACGTATATAACGCCTATGTTCAGACCGCGATACAAAGACTTAACAAAAACTGCGAGCAGAAGCCGTATTTTACGATTTCTTTCGCGCTGAATTATTCGTTCAAATACAATATGAACGGCGGCGCATGCACGATTCACTTCATGCCCTATCAAAACGGCACGGCTGTCAATCTGCGTTACACCGTCGTACAGCTCCTCGGAGCGAGATATGAGGCTCACGCGAACGAGATAAACAAGTTTGCGGGATCCATTCTCGGCGTCAATGCTCAGAAGATCAACCTTGATGTGAACCTCTTCCTCAATTATGCGGCGGGCGCCGCTTCTCAGGCTCCCCGTGGTCAGTATCAACAGGCTCCGGCTCCCGCTCAGAATAATTACGCGCCCGCGCAGGCTCAGCAGCCCTCTTCACAGCAGGCGCCTCAGCCCGTACCGCAGCGCGCTCCCCAAGCTGCTCAGCAGCCGATGCCTCAGCCTGTTCAACAGCCGATACCTCAGCCTGTTCAGCAGAACGCGCCTCAGCCTTCTCCTCAGCAATCAGCGGGTACCGTTATCTGTTCCGGCTGCGGAAAGCGTTTGACTGCAGATTCACGTTTCTGCACCTCATGCGGCAAGCCTGTTTCCGGCGCTCCCGCCGCTCCTGCTGCACCCGCTGCGGCGGTTTGCCCGCATTGCGGCAAGCAGCTCGAGCCCGACGAGGTATTCTGCGTAAGATGCGGAACAAGGAGAAATTAAGGCAGCGCCGCACATTTGGCGGCTTCGCGATCCGCTAAACTGAATTATGATGTATTAACTTAAAGTTTCAAGGGAGATTGAGCGCTTCAATCTCCCTTTTGCTATGCAAATATCGTATAAAGACAATTAATAACCGCGCAGAGCAGAATACCCAAGGCTGTAGGAAGCAAAAAGGCGGCAAGAGTCCATTTCAAGCTCCTTGTTTCCTTGCGGATGGTAAGACAGGTCGTTGAGCAGGGGAAGTGAAAAACCGTTATTATCATAACGCAAACGGCAGTCAGCGCAGTCCAGCCGTTTGCCGAAAACAGCTCTGAAAGCTGCCCGTAGCCCGAATAATCGGTGAGCGTACCGCTCTGAGTATAAGCCATGAGCATGGCGGGAATGACCGTTTCATTCGCGGGGAAGCCAAGGATAAAGGCTATGAGAATAACTCCGTCAACACCGATCGCTTTTCCGAACGGCTCAAGAAAACCGACGCAGTGGTCTAAAACCGCGCTGCCGTTGATGCTGATATTTGCCGTCAGCCAGATAACAGCTCCCGCCGGAGCCGCTACAAGCATCGCTCTGCCAAGCACCTTTAGCGCTTTATCTCTAAGGGAATTGACGATAGTTTTTATTATTCTAGGTTTTCTGTAGGGGGGAAGCTCGAGAATGAATCCGGATGATGAATCTCCGCCGATCATCCTCGACAGAAGCTTTGAAACCAGCAGCGTCATCGCTACGCACAGCGTCGTTATTCCCATAAGGATCAGCACCGACAGCAAGGTGCTTTTAGGCTCGGCGCCGCCGGAAAAGAAAACGGCGATCAGCGCAATAAGTATCGGAAACCTTCCATTACAGGGCATGAAGGTGTTGGTCAGGATCGCTATCAATCTTTCCTTTCTTCCGTGAATGATACGACAGCCCTCGACTCCGCAGGCATTGCAGCCGATACCCATCATCATAGTCAGGCACTGCTTTCCGTTAACTCCGCATTTAGCAAAGGCGCTGTCGGCATTAAAGGCGATCCTCGGCAAATAGCCCGATTCCTCTATAAGCGCAAAGAGAGGAAAAAAGATAGCCATGGGAGGAAGCATCACCGAAACGACCCAGCTCAGGGTCGTATATACTCCGTCGATCAAAAGACCCCTTAAAAACTCGGGCGCTTTGAGCAGGCTCATCAGCTCGTTTAGCCCGCTTTTGATCAAGGAAAAAAGGGCGCTAAGCCATTCGCTCGGATAATTTGCCCCGACAAGGGTTATCCAGAATAGCAGAGCTGTCAAAAGCATCATTGCGGGTATCCCGAAGCTCTTTGAGGTGAGCAGCTTATCAAGCCTTTGCTGGCTCTCGTTTCTGCGGTCGCTCTTTATTGTAACGCAGTCTTTTATTATTCTTTTACTGATTTGAGTAAGCAAGGAAACCGCGCTTGAGCGGCTGTCGGCTGTTGAAAGGTCAATCAGGCTCAGCTCTGCCGACTCAGGCTTTTTGTTTCCCTCGCAAACCGCCTCCACCTCTTTTAACAGGAGAGCGATACCCTTTTTTCCTGCCGCGCTTGTCTTTACTACAGAAACGCCGAGAGCTGCGCTCATTTTTTCGCTGTCTATGAATATCCCGTTTTTCTCGCACTCGTCCGTCATATTCAGACAGATCACAGCGTTTTGATTCACGGACAGCACCTCGAGAGCGAATCGCAGGTTGCGCTCAACAGCGGTCGCGTCTAGCACGATTATAACGCAGTCGGAGCTCTCGGATAATAAGTGATCACGTGTGACCGCTTCCTCGGGGGAAAACGAAAGCAGGGAATAGGCGCCGGGCAGATCGGTAAGGCTGTACGATCTGCCGTTATAGGTAAAAAGCCCCGTTGAGAAATCGACGGTTTTCCCTGTCCAGTTCCCGGTATGCTGATTCTTTCGGGTCAGCAGATTAAATAAAGTGCTTTTTCCGACGTTAGGATTCCCCGCCAGCATGACCCTGAAATTGTTTTTCTCCATCTTCCTCCTCCGTTTCAACTATTATTTCCGACGCCTGCTTACGGCGAAGGGCGACGACGCTTCTGTTCACCTCGTAGGCGCGCGGATCGCCAAAGGGCGCGAAGAATACCGCCCGAACTCCGGCTCCTTCGGTCAATCCGAGATTGCGGATTCGTTCGGCTGTCGCGCTTTCCGAGTTTACGGAACTTATAATGCCGCTTTTTCCGAGCGGCAGAGTCCAAAGAGGGAATCTGAGCTTCATTTCTATCACCTTGCTGTATCATCTTATTCTATGATCCCATTCTTGTGAATTAATCATTGATTTTATTTCAATACCGTGTTATAATCTTATCTGTTGATTTATGATAAGGGAATGGTGTTTTTGTCGAAGGCGGGAAATCTGAGGAACAGCTTTTATTTGTTTCTTACGGCGTTTATTTGGGGAATAGCCTTTGTCTTTCAATCCATGGGCAACGATTATATGCAGCCCTTTACCTTCAACGCCTCAAGAAATCTTCTCGGATGCCTCGTGCTTTTGCCCCTTGTGCTGAAAAAAATCAAAAAACCGGGCTTTCTTTCGAGCGACCCAAACGCCGAAAAACAGAAAATCTCATGGAAAACAACGATCACCGGCGGTATTCTCTGCGGTCTGGCTCTCGCAACGGCGAGTATGTTCCAGCAGTACGGAGTAAAATACACCTCAGTCGGCAAGGCGGGCTTTATCACCACGCTTTATATCATCCTGACTCCGATATTCGGACTGTTCCTCAAAAAGAAATGCTCGTGGACGGTATGGGTCGGCGCTGCCGCTGCGGTCGTCGGAATGTATCTGCTCTGCGTGACCGAGGGCTTTTCCGTATCTTTCGGCGATTTTCTGGTATTTATCTGCGCGATCTTCTTTTCGGTGCAAATCCTGTTTATTGATCATTTCTCTCCAAAGACCGACGGCGTGATCCTTTCGTGCATACAGTTTTCGGTCGGCGCGGTAACCTGCGGGATAATAGCGCTGATAATCGAGCGACCCACTATTGACCAGCTTCAAAACGGCTTGATACCCATTCTGTATACCGGAATCATGTCGAGCGGAGTGGCTTATACCTTGCAAATAATCGGTCAGCGAAATTTCAATCCGACGATCGCGGCTATGATAATGAGCCTCGAATCGGTCATATCCGCTGTCGCAAGCGTTATCGCTTACAATCTGGGCTTTTTATCGACCGATCAAAGCCTGACGGGCGTTCAGATCCTGGGCTGCGCAATCATGTTCGCGGCGATAATATTTGTTCAGCTGCCTATCGAGAATTGGCTCAAAGCAAAAAAGATAAACAAATAAAAAAGCGCCGGCGGGCGCTCTCTCTGCCTTTGGAAAACTCACCGAAAAAACAGATTTCCGCTGCGGAGGGTGAAAAATCGTTCTGTCGCCGACTTATTGCTTTCTGTATTATTTGCCATTAAACGGAACGTTTTAATATCCTATCATATAAAAAAACAAGGCGTTCGCCGCGGATCGTGCGGCGTTACCTTGAATATTTTCAGGCATTGCGTTTTTCCGGTTTCGGAATGTAATAGAGAATACGGTGAGAATCCGTAGCAACTGTCATTACTGTATTTGGTTCATCCATAAGTCAGATCGCTGCCGCTTTGCCTTGGTTTTGCATTCTTGGACAAGAAGAAGCGCAGCCAATCACTCCGCATTTTTTTCGAAAAGAATGCGGCGAGTTGTGTTGTGCTTTTCTTTATAGAAAAGCATTTTTTATTTTCAGGAGGAACAAATCATGAAAAAAACCGCAAAAAAATTTACATCCTTTACGCTTGCATTTATAATGCTCGCATCGCTCTGTCTTTTCGGTCTCAGCGCTCAGGCTCAAGACGGAAAGCTCGTTCGCGTTCAGGTCGTCAATAACACCTATAAGGCTGAAAACGGCGCGCCCTGGACAGGAGTCCTTTTTGACGAGGTTGTTGAGGTCGAGCTCGGAGCGAACGCTCTTGACGCTGTGAAAGCCGCTCTTTCGGCAACCGAAACTCCCTTCGATTTACAGACCAGCGCATGGACAGGCGACTATTATATCGCCGGTATCAACGGCATAAGCGAAGGCGACGGAGCCGCGTGGGCAGGCTGGATGTGCCTGAAAAACGATTGGTCGATCAACAACGCGCTGCCTTATATCGAGGTGAAAAACGGCGATGTTCTGTCAATGAATTATTCGCTCGACGCTGGAGCTGATTTGGGAGCGCCCTGGCCGAATGATACGACGGCTTTGAAATCGCTTGAGGCGGAAGGAGCGGTCTTATCCGAGGCTGCTTCCTCAACAGCTGATGATACGGCTTCCTACGACCTCACGCTCAATGAAGGCTCAAAGAGCGTAAGGATCAGCGCGACCGCGCAAAACAAGGCAAACCAAGTCAGGATATATAAAAACGAATACGCTCCGAAAAGCGAGGAGTATTTCAGAACAACGGATGATATCCCGGTCATTCCCGGAGACGTTATTTATGTAGGCGTAGGAAACAGCGCGTGGCCCGGTTCTCCCGAGGGCGTAGCGGAAAGCGTTTATACTCTTTCCGTAACCTATAACGAGGCTGATTACAAAAAAGGCGACGTAAATCTCGACGGCAAGGTAGATATCACGGACGCGACCCTCACCCAGATGAAGAGCGCGAAGCTCATCGCGTTCAACGCCCTTCAGGACAAGCTCGCGGATGTTGACGGAAATAATAAGGTCGACATCTCCGACGCGACAATTATCCAGATGATGGCGGTCGGTCTTGTTTCCTGATATGAAAAGGCTGTTTATTAGCGCTCTCGCAATTATAACCTCGGCGGTGATCCTTTTTACGGGATTCACCGCCGAGGCGGCAAACGGGCGGGAGATAAACTCAAAATACGAAGAAATCACGGCGTATTTAAAAAGCTGTCCCTCTCCCGGAGTCGGAGCTGTCGGGGGCGATTGGCTGATAATGGGGCTTGCCCGCGGCGGCTGCCTGGATGAAAAAACAGCAGAAGCTTATTATAAAGATGTCGAGAAATATGTAAAAGGCAAAAACTCGGCGTATCTTCACCGCAGCAAGGTAACAGAGAACGTCAGGGTCGCGCTTGCGCTCACGGCGATCGGCAAAAATCCCGAAATTGTCGCTGGACGGAATCTTCTTGAGCCTATCGCGGACCTGAGCTTTGTGAGAAAGCAGGGCTTTAACGGCTCGGTCTGGAGCCTAATCGCTCTTGATTCGCTTCAATATGAGATCCCCTCAAACCCAAAGGCAAAAGAGCTCACTACAAGAGATCTGCTGATCGGCGATATCCTTGACGCTCAATCCGAGGGCGGCGGCTGGGATATAAACGGAGTCGGAGCCGACCCCGATATGACGGCTATGGCTGTTCAGGCTCTCGCGCCGTATACATCTAAGCCGGAGGTCAGGCAGGCAATCGAAAAGGCGCTTGCTGTTCTTTCCGAAAAGCAGCTTGAAAACGGAAGCTTCAACACCTACGGAGAGGATACTCCCGAGAGCTGCGCTCAGGTGATAGTCGCTCTGGGCTCGATCGGCGTAAACTGCGAAAGCGACGAAAGATTTCTGAAAAAAGGCAATTCCCCGATAGACGGTTTGATGTCATTTTCCACGGAAAACGGCTTTGAGCATCTCAAGGGCGAGGGCTTTAACCAAATGGCGACCGAGCAGGGTTATTATGCTCTGGTATCGTATCAAAGGCTGACGTCGGGTAAGACCTCTCTTTATGATATGTGCGACCTGCTGCTGCCTTATGATGTTAATTTTGACGGAAGAGTAAATATCAACGACGCGACCCTGATACAAAAGCAGGTCGCGAGACTGGTTGAGTTGAACCTGAGAGCAACGAAGATCGCGGACGTCAACCGCAGCGGTAAAATAGATATAAACGACGCTACAGATACCCAGAAAAAAGCAGCCGGTTATGAGGGCTATTGATGAAAGATTTATTCTCGTTTATAAAAAAATACAAATGGATAATTATCGCCTCGCTTGCCGTCGCCGCCGCTTTGGTGATCGCTTTTATCAGCGGCGGTTCGATAAATAACAACAAGCAAGCCGTGGTTGAATCAACTGTCTCTGTTTTGACCTCTGCCGTTCAAAGCCAAACGACGATCGAAAGCACCTTAGGCACTGCGGCGGCTAAAGTCTCCGAGCCGGCCGCGACAACCGTTCCGCAAACCAAAACGGTATCGGAAAGCAGGGCGGAAGCATCCTCCGCCGTTCAGCCTTCATACTCAGCACAAAGCACCACGGCTACGGAGAAGAAAACCGAACCTAAGCCATCGACTCAGCCCAAGACTACCGAGAAAAGAGAAGAGAAAACATCACCCAAAAAGGCTGTTTGTTATTTTTCGATCTCCTGCTCGACGGTGCTGAATCATTTGGACGAGCTTGACGAGGATAAGCGTGAGCTTGTTCCCGCCGACGGTCTGATATATCCTACGACCGCCGTTTCCTTTGATAACGGAGAATCGGTCTTTGATATTCTTCAGCGGGTATGCAGGGATAACGGAATACACCTCGAATCCGAGTGGACGCCGATATATCAGTCGGCATATATAAGCGGGATAAACAATCTCTACGAGTTCGACTGCGGTCCTAACTCGGGCTGGACATATTTTATTAATGACGAATTCATGAATTACGGCGTATCAAAAGCGTTTCCGAAGGACGGAGATAACGTCAGCTTCCGGTATTCGTGCGTGATGGGCGATACGGGCTTCGTATCATAGCAGGTGGAAAATGAAGGACGCGTTTTATAAGCTAAACCCATTAACCGAATTTTTATTCTTCTTTGCCGTCATCGCCCTGTCTATGACGATCAATCAGCCTGTTTTTATAATTCTGGCTTACGCGGGCGCTGCGGCAAACTGCTTGTTCTATAATAAAAAGAAAACTATTGCGTTTCTGTTCAGGTTTTCGCTTCCGATGACCGCGTTGATAGCCGTTATCAATCCGCTGATAAACCATGAGGGAATGACCTTTATGTTTTATCTTCCGTGGGGCAATCCCGTCACCCTTGAAGCGCTTCTTTACGGCGTCGCCTCGGGGTTTATGATAAGTACTGTCATGCTGTGGTTCTCTTTTTTGAATGAAATCATGACCTCCGATAAGCTCATCTATCTTTTCGGGCGTATTTCGCCGTCGCTCAGCCTGATAATCAGCATGACGCTGCGCTTTATCCCGCGCTTTTCTGCTAAATACAGAGAAGCGAGAGCGGTAAACGGAATAGGAGAGAGCAAAGAGGCAGGGGTGATATCAAAAGCGACGTCGTCTGTAAAATGCTTTTCGATGGTGATTTCCCGATTTCTTGAAGGCTCAATTGAAACAGCGGATTCAATGAAGGGCAGAGGCTACGGCTTAAAGGGAAGAACGGCTTACGCAAAATATCGCTTCCGCGCAGCCGATTTTGTGTTGATGAGCCTGATAATCTCATTATCCTCGGCGGTAGTCGTACTCAGGATCACAAGGCTCTGCCACTTCCGCTACTTTCCGTCAGTCAAGGGCGAGCTGCTGTCGCCTTTTTCACTCGCTTTATATGTTTTGACCTTGATTCTGGTGCTGCTGCCGTTGGCTTACAGTGCCGAGGAGGGACTTATATGGAAAAAATCGCGCTTAGCGGTCTGAGCTTTTCTTATCCTCAAGCCGAATCCGCGGTGCTCTCGGATATTTCTTTTTCCGTTGAACAGGGAGAATTAGTCGTGCTCTGCGGCTTTTCCGGCAGCGGAAAAAGCACCTTGCTCAAGCTTTTAAAACCATCCTCGGCTCCTCACGGAGAAAGAGAGGGAAGCGTCCTCCTGGACGGACAGGATATTTACAGCTTGCCGCAGAGAGAACAAAGCCGAAGGATAGGATTCGTCAGTCAGTCGGTTGAGAGACAATTGGTCACCGATAAGGTATGGCATGAGCTCGCCTTTGGGCTTGAAAATCTCGGCTGCGATAATCAGATGATCCGCAGACGGGTATCCGAAACAGCGGCTTTTTTCGGAATAGAGGACTATTTTGACCGGAGCGTTGAGGAGCTTTCGGGAGGACAAAAGCAGATCCTCAATCTTGCGTCGGTCATGATCATGGAACCAGAGGTGCTGCTGCTGGACGAACCGACCTCGCAGCTCGATCCGATAGCGGCAGGCAGCTTTCTTTCTCTTGTCCAAAAAATCAATCTTGAGCTTGGCGTCACGGTAATAATAGCCGAGCACAGACTTGAGGAGATCCTTCCGATAGCAAGCAGGGTTTTTGTGCTGGAAAACGGCAGGCTGACGGCTGATGAAGCCACGGAGAATATTGCCGAAAAGTTAAAAGCCGACGGCAGTCGGGTGTTTGCGGAGATGCCGTCTTTCATGCGGATCTGGAACAGCGTTGATGAAGGCGGAAGTCCCTGTCCTCTGACGGCTGCTCAGGGAAGAAGCTTTTTGAAAGACTTCTTTTCCAAACGAAAGCCTTTTCCTCTTTACCCGGAAGAAAAACGAAAATATGAAGGCAAGGCTTTAGAGCTCAAAAACATTTGGTTTCGTTACAGCAGGGACAGCGAGGACGTTATTTCAGGTCTGGAGCTCAGCGTTGAAAAAGGCGAGCATATCGCGCTGATCGGAGGAAACGGAGCGGGCAAAACAACGCTCCTCTCAATTATCTGCGGTATGAAGAAGCCTTACAAGGGTAAAATCGAGGCGGGAGAGAGTCGCATCCTTTTTCTGCCTCAGGATCCGACTCTGCTTTTCAGCGGAAAAACCGTTCACAGCACGCTTTCGGACGCGCTGACAGCTTCCGCTCTGTCGCAGGAAGAAAAGCAGGCGAAAATCAGAAAAATAAGCTGTATTTGCAAAATAGAAAAGCTGATGAACAGGCACCCGTTTGATTTGTCGGGAGGCGAACAGCAGTTGACGGCTTTAGCGAAGCTCCTATTGCAAAAGCCCGATATCCTGCTTCTGGACGAGCCGACAAAGGGCTTGGACGCAAATCACAAGGCTCTTTTGGCTTCTGTCATTGAAGCGCTTATCAAAGACGGCGTCACGGTAATAACCGTCAGCCATGATTTGGAATATGTCGCGGCTCACGCCCATCGCTGTCTTATGATGTTTAGAGGGGAAATCACCGCGGAGGATCCGCCGCGCCGCTTCTTCTCGGAGAATTGTTTTTATTCCACGATCCCCCGAAGGATATCAAAGGATATAATGGACTGCGCGGTGACGACCGACGAAGTCATATATTGCTGCAAGGGTGAAAAGCCTAAATCAAAACCGATCGACCTCAATGATGATCCGCAAAATACCGCTGCCCGCGCGGAAAGCGTCCGATCATCCTCAGCGTCCGGCAAAAAGAGCTCCTCGGTTTGGCGGGCTGTGCTTGCCTTTGCGGGCGGCGCGTGTCTTATTTTCGGAGTGCTTTGGGGTACGGAAATAATAAAGCTCAAGCCTCCCTGCGAACCGTACTTTTTGTGGAAATTCGCGGCTGTAATCATTCCGCTTATTATGTTAGCGGCTGCCTTTTCAAAGCTCGTAAAGGCGTCCGACAGCTTCGATAAGCGTCCCGCAAAACAAAAGCCGTCGAGAAGATCCGTTATTGCCTCGACAGTTTCTTTGATAGCTGTCCCGATCACGATTTTTGTCGGCACGACGTTCCTTCAGGATCAAAAATACATCTTCATCTCTCTGCTTGTTATGCTTGAGTGTATGCTTCCTTTCTTTTTTATCTTTGAGGGCAGGAAGCCAAAGGCGAGGGAGCTGGTGATCATCTCGGCGCTCTGTTCTCTCGCGATCGCGGGCAGACTGGCTTTCTTCGCGCTACCGCAGATAAAACCGCTGATCGCGGTCGTGATCATAGCGGGCGCTTCCTTCGGAGCCGAAACCGGATTCATGACAGGAGCGCTGTCTATGCTCGTTTCAAATATTTATTTCGGGCAAGGTCCCTGGACTCCGTGGCAGATGTTCGCCGCCGGAGCGATCGGCTTTATTGCAGGGGCGCTTTTTTGCAGAGGCGTTCTTCCGAGAAAACGCCCTGTTATATGCGCGTTTGGATTTATCGCCGTTCTCGCGCTGTATGGGGGAATAATGAATTTCGCGTCAGTGATACTTGTTCACGCTCCTTTGAACCGGGCTTCGATCTTCCTGTATTTTGCCCAGGGGATACCTCTTGATATCGTCCATGCCTTATCGACCCTTTTTGTGCTTTTCTTTTTATCCGAACCGATGCTCGAAAAGCTCGACAGAATAAAGATCAAATACGGATTGGTAAAACAAAAACCGACTTCGCAAAATTGAAGTCGGTTTTATCATTATTCAACTCTGTTATAGAAGGTATCGAGGAAAATATCATAGAATTCCTTCTCGCGGATCTCGCTTTGAAGCTCTCCCGATACGTTCTTTGTATTTACCGGAACGCTCTTTGTTGTGATCGAGTAGCTTTTGTTAAAAAAGAGCGTGTCCAGATAAACTGCTCTGGAAAGATTGATATTCGTCAGCGAATAGGAAGAAACCTTTTTGAACAGCTTGGCGGGGAACAGGGGGCTGTGGATCGTTTCATCCGCCGTCTTATTAATGAATTCGGTGACATATTCATCATACCAGGGGTTATTGCTCATATTGACGTCGGCGGGCTTGTTTTCAAGGAAAGAATAGACCGATTCTCCCTCGAGGTGATAGGTCTGTCCCTGAGTGAAATCTCCCGAGGTTTCGGGAGCAACTACATCGATCCCTCCGATAGAATCATTGAGCGTTGCTAATCCCGCCATCTTAATTGCGTAATAAGAATTGACAGGGATATTACAGAAAAGCTTGTGAACAGCGTCAGCCGTATTAAAACAGCCCGAATCGCGGTCGTCGCTGTTGGTGTAAGCCTTAGACAGCGGCATTCTTTGACTTTCCATCAAGCCGCCGGTCGACTGCGAATAAAACTTGACGTCAGCCATAATTGATGTGGGTATATTCGTTACGGTGATCCTGTTATTTGAGGAATCAACGGATAACAGATAGATGACGTCAGTCTGCTCCTGGGCGTTTGAAACAACAGGCTTTTTGCCGTCAGAGTCGATATTGTCAATGCCCATGAAAAGAATACTCGTTACATCATTATTGTAGACGTACTTGCCGCCGTTATAAAGAAGATACTCGCCGGATTTAACTATCTCCATGTTATCGGGATATGTTATAGGGGACGAGTGGGTATCATTAAGCTCGCTTTTTCCCGTAAAATACAGATAAAAGAACGAACCGATAACTCCGAGTATCAATGCCGCAACGCAGCAGATCACTCCGATTATAATGCGCTTCTTGCGCTTCTTTTTCCTGCTGCTGTGGTGACGGTGATGATGACGGCTGCTGCTGTGACTGTGACTGCCATGACTGCCGTGACTGCTGTGACTGTGGCTATGGTCATGATTGTGCTCCGACCTGTTGAGGTAGGTTCCCGTAAAAACCTCCTCCTGTTCCTTTCGGATCTTTCTTCTTTCCTTTGCCGCAGCGACCTTTTGCTCGTGCAGGAGCTCTGCGTCGGTGCTTAAAACCTTTTCTTCATTCTCTGTCATATATCTTCTTCCAATACAAATAAGATGGCGCAAATATTGCGCTTGATTTAATTCGCGAAAACAAATATATGATACCATAAACAGTATTTTTTGTAAATATCCTATTCAAAAAAAATCTGTTATTTTATCATTTATTAGCTCAATATGAAATGATTTCGTATCCGTCCTCGGTCACCAACACCTGTATTTCCCACTGCGCGGAGGGGAGACCGTCTTTGGTGTAAAGCGTCCAGCCGTTTTCCTCGTCGGTATATAAGTCAGGCTTTCCCATATTGATCATCGGCTCAATGGTAAACATGAAACCCGGAACCATAAGCATCTCGGTGCCCTTTGTCGAAACATAGCTCACCCACGGATCCTCATGAAATTCGAGTCCGATACCGTGACCGCCGACCTCTCTGACGACAGAATAGCCCTTGCTTTTTATAAAATCGTTTATAGCCTGTCCCATATCTCCGAGAAAGCCCCAGGGCCTGACCTGCTTCAGTCCGACCTCAAGCGCCTGCTTCGCGGCTTCAACAAGCTTTTTCCTGTCGTCGCTGACCTCTCCGATACAGAACATCCTCGAGGAATCTGAAAAATAGCCGTTGAGATTGGTTGAGCAATCGACGTTTACGATATCACCGTCCTTGAGGATTATATCCTCCGAGGGGATGCCGTGACAGATCTCATTATTGATCGAGGTGCAAACGCTTTTTGGAAAGCCCTGATAATTCAGCGGGGCGGGAACGCCGCCCATCTTGACTGTCTGCTCATACACCCATCGGTCGATCTCAGCGGTCGAAATACCCGCCCGGATGTGCTTTGAAACATAGTCGAGCACAGCGATATTGATCTTGGCGCTCTCCTTGATCTTTTCGATCTGTTCCTTGTTTTTTATGAGGCTGTGGTCGGGGATGATGTGACCCTGAGCTTCTATTTCTTCCATTCTTTCATCAAAATCAATATGACATTTTTTATACTTTTTTCCGCTTCCGCACCAGCAAGCGTCATTTCTGCCCGGCTTCTTCATTTCCGATACTCCTTATTTCCAGATCTGTAAACGCGATTGTTTCGCAAAGACGGTTGATATTCAAAAACCTCACGTATTATACCACTTTTCGCGCCTGACTACAAGAGAAATTTGATTTTAGTTGCATTATATTTTAAATGATGTATAATATGAGTAATGATTTTTCCTCCGCGAACATATTTTTAGCTCGGAGGGAGAAATCATGGGATATAAAAAAGCAATATACAGAGGCGCGGTCTGCCTGATGCTGATCGCATTTTTCGCGCTGCTGATAAGGCCCGCAGCTCAAATCAAGCTTATGACCTCCGCGACTCCCGCTAAAGCAGAGCCTCGCGTGATAGTCGACGCGGGTCACGGCGGAGAGGACGGGGGAGCGGTGAGCGCTGACGGGGTTCCCGAGAAAGGGATAAACCTGAGCATCTCAAACGACCTTTCGGATCTGCTCACGGTTTTCGGCTTTTCCGTGGAAAAGACCCGAACCGACGACAACGCTCTTTCGGATGACGGGGATTCGGTTAAGGCGAGAAAAGTAAACGATATGAAGCTTAGGCTTGAAAAGTTCAATTCATCACCTGAAAATGTCATTATTTCAATCCATCAGAATAAGTTCTCAAGCACCAAATCTAAGGGGACTCAGGTTTTTTACTCACCGAATAACGAAAACAGCCAAAAGCTCGCCGATACGATCAAGGACTCCGTGCGGTCGCTTCTTCAACCCGAAAACGAGCGCCTGAGCAAAAAGGCTGACGGAAATATCTTCTTGCTGAAAAACACCGATAATCCCGCCGTGATCGTTGAATGCGGCTTCCTCTCAAACCCCGGAGAAAGCGCGTTGCTGGTGGACGAAGGCTATCAAAAGGAAATGGCGTTTTCTATCTCAACCGGATTTCTGGACTACTATCATTTATAAATCAGCTATTTAACAAACGGAAGTGAAAAAATATGGCAAAAATCAAAAGCGTTTTTATCTGCTCCGAGTGCGGTCACGAATCGCCGAAATGGTACGGAAAATGCCCGTCCTGCGGAGAATGGAATACAATGAACGAGGAGATAAGGGAAGCCGCTAAGTCAGCTCCCGCGACAAAGAAGCGCGTGACCTCAGGCTATTCGGCGCCTTATTCGATCAATGAGATCTCCACGGACGACGAGCACAGATATGATACAGGCTGCCACGAGCTGAACCGCGTTCTCGGCGGCGGAATAGTTAAGGGAAGCCTTATTCTGCTGGGGGGAGATCCCGGCATAGGAAAATCGACGGTACTCATGCAGATCTGTCAGTTTTTGGGGGATACGCTTAAAATATTATACGTTTCGGGCGAGGAATCAAAGCGCCAGCTCAAGCTAAGAGCAATAAGGCTCGGAGTGGATTCGCCAAATCTCTTTGTAATGACGGAAACGGACGTCGAAATAATCTGCGAGCAGATAAAAAACGAAAAGCCCGATCTTGTCATGATAGATTCTATCCAGACCATGAATCTGACCGAGCTGAGTTCCTCGCCGGGAAGCGTGACGCAGGTGAGGGAGAGCACAAATATGCTGATGCGAACGGCAAAATCGCTTGATATTCCGATGTTTGTCGTCGGTCACGTGAACAAAGAAGGCTCGATCGCGGGTCCGAAGGTGCTCGAGCATATCGTTGACACCGTGCTTCATTTTGAGGGTGACAAGCACACGAGCTGCCGCATTTTGAGAGCGGTAAAGAACCGTTACGGCTCCACCAATGAGATCGGCGTTTTTGAAATGACCGACAAGGGCTTGCGGGAGGTCGATAATCCCTCGGTCATGCTTCTTTCGGGCAGACCGAAGAATGTTTCCGGTACCTGCGTGACCTGCACAATGGAGGGTTCTCGTCCTATCCTCGCGGAAACCCAGGGGCTTGCGACTCAAAGCGGTTACGGAAACGCCCGAAGAATGGCGACGGGATACGATTACAACCGCCTTTCCATGCTGCTAGCCGTGCTCGAAAAACGAGCCGGTTACTACTTTTCAAACAGCGATACATATATAAATATAGTCGGAGGCTTAAGGGTGGACGAGCCCGCAATAGACCTCTCGATCGCAATGGCTCTTATCAGCAGCCTTAAGGACGAGCCCGTTGCCGAAAACGCGGTGGTTTTCGGCGAGATCGGACTGGCGGGAGAGATTCGCGCGGTTTCGCAGGCGCAGATGAGAGTGAATGAGGCTGTAAGACTCGGCTTTGATAAAATAATCCTGCCGTATCATAACCTGAAAGGCTTGAGCTGCGAAGGAGCTGAGCTTATCGGAGTCAAGAACATCAGAGACGCTTTCGAGGCAATAAGCGGATGAGCAAGATCGTGATGAGCCCGTCATATCCGGCGTTTTGCGCGGCTCTGCGAGATAGAGGACACGAAATCATCCCGACGGACAGGATAGAGATTTTCCTAAAGCCCGAGCAATATCACGCGGATATGCAGCTCCTTCGGATGAATGAAATGATCTTCTTGCTCCGGGAATGCGAAGGATTATCGGAAAAGCTATCCGAATACAAGACGGTCAGATGCGAAAACAGCGTCGGGAAAAACTATCCCGAAAACGCAATTTTAAATTTTTTGTACCTCAACAATAAGCTTTACGGAAAAGCATCGGCGATTGATAATTCTATAAGAGAATATTGTCTGAAAAACTGTATTGAGATAAGGAACGTCAATCAGGGATACGCCGGATGCTCAACGCTTGTTGTAAATAATAAAGCTGTTGTCACCTCAGACATAAGCATCGAAAAAGCCTTAAAAAATGATGGGGCAGAGGTTCTGTTGATCTCTCCGGGGCACATCCGACTGGAGGGCTTTGATCACGGCTTTATAGGAGGCTGCTCGGGAACAATTGACAAGAAGGTGTTTTTTCTCGGAAATCTTCACGACCATCCCGACTGCGACAGAATAATAAGCTTCATCAGCAGACATGATGCGGAATATGAGATACTTTGCGAAGATATTCCCTTGACGGATATCGGCGGAATAGTACAAATAAACCCTCGGTCCGGTCCTTGAACCGAGGGTTTATTTTTTATGCAGATACCTGCTGCTTATTTGAAAGCTTTCAAAGGCGGGAAGAGCGCCTACCGAAAGAATTTTTTACTTTTTCTTGATTTTTGACAGCGGATTTGAATCGGCGGCGTTTTTCATCTGCTCAGAGCTTAAATGGGTGTATATCTCCGTTGTTCCGAGGTTTTCGTGACCCAAAACCTCCTTTAAAACTCTCACGTCAACGCCGCCGTGCTGGTACATCAGGGTAGCGGCGGTGTGCCTGAGCTTGTGGCAGGAATAGCCCTGAGAGCTGAGACCGATTTTTTCAAGGTATTTATAAACCATCGCCTGAATCGTTTTTACCGACATTCTGTTGTTGTTTCTGCTTATAAAAAGCGCCTTCTTATCCTTTACACCGTCAACAGGGCGGACTCGCATATAATCATTAATCGCGTTTATACAGGCGGAATTAAGATAAACGATCCGTTCCTTGTTGCCCTTGCCGACAACTCTCAAGGTGCCGTCGTTTCTTATATCGGTATAATTCAAACCTGCCATCTCGGAAACGCGCAGACCGCAATTCAGAAACAAAGTGATAATAGCGTAATCGCGTTCACGATGATTGCCTTCAACCGCGTCCAATAATTCGATGCTTTGTTCGAGAGTCAAGTACTTGGGCAGAGCTTTTTGCTTTTTTGGGGTTTCAAGCTCCTCAATGGGGTTGACTTCAAGATAATGCTGCTTTTTGGTTATATACTTAAAAAAGCCGCGCAGACTCGAAACCTTGCGGGAACGGGCGGAGGCGTGATTGCCGCGTTCATTTTGTAAATACGACATATACTCATAAGCGTCGATCAGCGTGACGGATCTTATCAAGCTAAGATCGACGTCATCGATTTTAATTTTCTCAAAATCGATCTCACCGTCGGAATCCGCGGCAACCAAACCGCGCTTGACCTTGAGATAACGAAAAAACAGCCTCAAATCAAGAAAGTATTCGCTGACCGTCTTTGCGGATTTTTGACGAACAGTCTGCTGATAAATTAGATACTCTTTTAAAATAGGAAAAGATTCATCGCGAAAATCTACCGACATTTTTAATCACCATCCGAACCCTTGTATTATAATCTATTATAGCATATTCGGGGAGAGGTATAATTCTTTATTGGAACAATTATACAAAATGAATATTTTGTATAATTGAGGGGAGGAGTAAAACGAGAAAAGGCTATTAAAAGCCTTTTCCGAGTCTTTCTTCATATTCCGAACGCAAAATCGAGTATATCGATAAATCCGCGATACCCTGACAGTTTTTGCCCGCCTGTCTTAAGGTTCCCTCATAAGTCAAGCCGCATTTTCTCATTACAGCGCCAGAGTTTGGATTGTTGACATCATGCGTTGCCATGATCCTGTTAAACCCAACCTCTTCAAATAAGAATTTGATCACCGCGGAAAACGCTTCGGTCATGATTCCCTGACGCCACCAAGAATAGCCCAGACAATAACCTATTTCAGCCTCAGAGATATCCTCTCGGATCTGTACAGCGCTGATACTGCCGATCGGCTCACCGAGAGATTTGAGTTCGATAATCCAATCGTAGAAATCGTCCCTTGAATAATTATCCGTCAGATATTTATTGTATTGCGCCGTAACCGAAATATCACTGTGCGGCTGCCAAGTCATAAACTTAGTTACCCGCTCGTCATTTGCCCAGTTGTGAAACATCGGCTCTATGTCCTCGGGAATAGCTTTTCTCAATATCAAACGCTCGGTTTCAATTTTAACCGTACCTTTATGATTCAAAACTGTCCCTCCCTATTGTTAAATGTTTAACAATTATAATTCCTCAACCAATTCATCATAGCTTTTGCGCTTTTCATGCCTATCGGAAGGCGCACAGTCGTCGGCGATTATTCCCACAGGCAGCAGCGCGATCATTTCATAATCCTTCATTTCGGGAAACAGCTCCTTGAGCGTATTCGCGTCAAAATGTCCAATCCATGTTGAACCGTAACCCAAATCGTGGATCTCAAGCATGATTTGGGTTGCCACAATAGACGCGTCAACATCTCCGAAGTTTTTCTGATCGTAAGGTCTTACCCATGCCTGTTCAGCTTTTGAGCCGACGGCAATGATAACCGGCGCGGGCTCTATAAACTTCATCTTGGTGCAGGACAGCAGCTTCTCCCTCGCCTTCCTGCTCTTGAATACCCAAAGCTTGATCGGCTGGAAATTAACCGCCGTAGGAGCACAAAGCCCTGCTTCGATGATTTTTTCTATATCCGCCTCCGGGATCTCACCGCTTTTGAATTTACGGGCTGAATACCTGTCGTGCGCGAGCTCTAAAAAGTCAGTCATATCTTAACCTCCTGATTATTTTGTATTAATAACATTTACGAATAAATTATAAGTCATAAAACAAAAAAATGCAAGAAAAAAGCGCACGTATTTTTCAACGCGCGCCTTTTATACTATTTTCTGATAAAACGCATTAAAACAGATGTCAGCGGAAAATTTCGCAGAGCAAGGCGGACGACGCAGACAGGCTGGCGCCTGTCAAGGAGGACAACGCAGCTATGCGGAATTTTACGCGACAGATGTTAATGTGTTTTATTAGAAGATAGTATTAGTTAGAAAAAGCGCACGCACAGAGTGCGCACGCTTTTTTTATGAGTAACAATTATGAAGAAAAAGCAGATTAGCAAATACCCTGAATGAGCATAGCCTGAGCAACTCTCTCAAAGCCTGCGATGTTAGCGCCTGCTACGAGGTTGTCGCCGAGGTTGTACTTCTCGCAGGCAGCAACGCTCTGCTTGAAGATGTTGACCATGATAGCCTCGAGCTTCTTGTAAACATCCTCTTCGGTGAAGATGGTGTGCTCGGCATTCTGGCTCATCTCGATGCAGGAGCAAGCTACGCCGCCGGCGTTAGCAGCCTTGGAGGGACCGACAACAACGCCGTTGGACTGCAGATACTCGATAGCCTCGTTGGTGGTAGGCATATTCGAGCCCTCGCAGAGGAACTTGGTGCCGTTGGCAACCATAGCCTTAGCGTCGTCTATGCGGATCTCATTCTGAGTAGCGCAAGGAATATAGAGGTCAGCCTTAACGCCCCAGGGCTTCTCGCCCTTGAAGAACTTGGCGTTGGGATATTTCTCCGCATAAGGAGAGCAGATGTTCTTGCCGGAAGCGCGGAGCTCAAGGAGATAATCGATCTTATCGCCTGTTACGCCGTCCTCGTCAAGTATGTAACCGTCGGGACCGGAAATAGTGATAACCTTAGCGCCGAGCTGATCGAGCTTCTGAACGGTACCCCAGGTAACGTTACCGAAACCGGATACAACAACAGTTTTGCCCTTGATTTCCTCGCCGAAATGCTTGAGCATCTCTCTGGCGTAGAATACGATACCGTAGCCGGTAGCTTCCGCTCTGCCCGCGAGACCGCCGTTAGCGGTGCCCTTACCTGTGAGAGTGCCGTCATAGCAATCTCTGATTCTCTTGTACTGACCCATCATGTAGCCGATCTCTCTGCCGCCTACACCCATATCACCGGCGGGAACGTCGGTGTTGGGTCCGATATGTCTGAACAGCTCAGTCATAAAGGACTGGCAGAAACGCATGATCTCCATGTCGGACTTGCCAACGGGATTGAAATCAGCGCCGCCCTTGCCGCCGCCGATGGGAAGACCGGTAAGAGAGTTCTTGAAGATCTGCTCAAAGCCGAGGAATTTGATAACGCTGATGTTAACAGAGGGATCAAAACGGAGACCACCCTTGTAGGGTCCGAGCGCGCTGCTGAACTGCACGCGGAAGCCGCGGTTAACCTGAACCTTACCGTTGTCGTCAACCCACGGAACTCTGAAGATAACCTGTCTCTCGGGCTCGGTGATCCTCTCGATGATAGCGTTCTTCTCATACTCCGGATTAGCGTCAAATACGGGCTCCAGAGAGGTCAGAACCTCTGTTGCAGTTTGAAGGAACTCAGGCTGATTTGCATTCTTAGCTCTGAGTGCTTCAAGTTGTTCACTTACATAAGACATTTGAAAAAAAATCCTCCTTAAAATTATTACAAGATTAGGAGTTGAAAAAGAAAGAATCCTGCAAGAGCGCGAAATCTTTCTTTCACCAACGTTTTATATAATACTATAATTCGGAAAAAAATGCAATAGGTTTTGCAGGATTTTTTCATAAGGCTTCATATTTTATGCAAATTGTAAGGTTTTTTCGAGGCAAAAAGCTCATTTTTGCACTCTGACAGTGGATATTTTACAGGATTTCACCACTTCATTGTGCCTGTTATCGTACTTTCCACAAGGAATTTGTGTTTTGTATAATTCGTTTCAGTGTTATCAACATGAAGTTCAACATAAATTTTAGTTGCATTTAGACATATCAACATGTTATAATAATGTTGAAACTGTAATTATACAGATAGTATTATTTTGAAATCGGGTGTTTTTTATGGATTATCAAAAGCGATTAAAGGAGCTGCGAATCAAAAACGGCTACACGCAGGAGCAGATAGCTTTCATTCTGCATACAAGGCAGGAGCAATACAGCAAATACGAAAGCGGCAAGCGCGAGCTGCCGATCAAGCACTTGATCGCGCTCTGCTGTCTTTACCGCGTTTCGGCTGATTATATCCTCGGGATCGAAAAATTCGTCAACGCCGACCGCTGACGCAGGAGCGAAGTACAAGCCGGCTTTCTGACCTCCTTCCTCTTCTCTGTTCTTTGTCATAGAAAAAAGCCCCTGCCGAGCGGCAGAGGCTGATATATGATCATTTAGTATTATTCCATTTTAAAGTCAAGCCTGCTGATCTTCTCGATCAGGATGTCGTCCTCGGACGGCGTATCGGTCATATCCTCGATGCGCCTTCTGATCTCAAGCATTTTCAAATCATTGGCGGCGATCGACTCGGCGCATTCGGTGAGCTCTTTTACGATATCGGACTGATCCGGGATCTCCTGCTTGTATTTAAGCTGATGCTCAAGGCTTGCCCAGAAATCCATTGCCATGGTACGGATTTGGACCTCAACTCGCATCGGCTTGGTCATTTCCGCAAAAAAGACCGGAATTTCAACGATCAGATGCAGACTTCTGTAGCCGTTGGGCTTGGGATTCGCGATATAGTCCTTGCGCGCCAGCACTTTGATATCGTCCTGCTTAGAAAAAGCTTCTGCGATTTTGTAGATATCGTCGATATATGTGCAGATAACTCTGATTCCCGCAACGTCGCTCAGCTCGCTTTCAATATTTTCAATAGAAAAGCTTTTTCCCCTCGCGGAGAGCTTCTCAACTATGCTTGAGGTGCGTTTTAATCTTGTGCTGATAGAACTGATGGGATTCCTCTGATAGCGCACATTAAACTCGGTATTCAGCACCTCGAACTTCGTTCTGACCTCCTTGATCGCGCAGGTGTACATCATCATGAGCTCCTTGTAGCCGACTACCGCGCCCATAAGTTCTTTCGTCTGATTAAAAACCGCCATAGCCATTTCCTCCGAAACAACTCCAAGGTCGGTGGAAAGAGCTGTTGAGGCGGAATACGCTTTATCGCGCGACTGGTGGTTGGCAGGCTTTGCAAGGTTTATTTCTGCCATTGTCCTTGACCTCCTTTCATTGTGGTTTATCTCAATTTGATTTTACCACTTACGGAGAAATATTACAACAGAATTCGCCAAATTTTCAGATAAAAAACACAATAGACACCGCTTTTGTTTTCTGATATAATCAATTCAGCGCCGCGCGATCCTTTTGCGGCATTACCTCACAGAATAAGGAGAATTTACTATGATCCCAAACGACCCGATGATACTGCTGTCATATATCAACACAAAGCTGAGAGATTTCTATCCCGATCTGGACGCGCTGTGCGACGATCTGGAAATCGACAGATCGGCTCTTGTTGAAAAATTAAAATCGATCGATTACGAATACAGCAAGGAGCTAAACAGATTCATTTGAAAACAGCCCTCAGCCGCGATCAAGCAGCCGAGGGCGTTTTTTCATTTATTCTGTGGTTGTACTTATATTTTTTTCAATATAATCCAGATACGGTTTTCGGTAATAAACGCTGTCGAGGTTGTTTTTGTACCACTCGAACTCCTCTTTCAAGCCCTGTTCAAGCGGAATCGTCTCCGGCATCAGGCGGCTCTGTCGGCTCACGTCGAGCTCATACTCATAATCGTAGAAGCAGAAATATTCCCGCTGAGGAACGGATTTGTCAACGCCAATCATCCGCGCGGTCTTTCCCGCTGCTTTATAGCAAAGCTCGACCCATTCCCTGACCGTGACGGTCGCTCTGTTTCCGACGTTATAAATATGCTCCTCCGGGCGCTTTTCCAGCAGTATCTCAATAAATCGGCAGAGATCGGAAGCGTTAAAGAATTGGAGCTTCATCTCTCCATCTCCGGGGATATAAAACGATCGGTTTTGCATAGCGCAGTCGAAGGGATAAGCCTCTCGGTAGAGATTCTCATATTTTCCGTAAAAGTACGGAGGGCGCAGGATATAGGCGCGTGAAACATTAGCCCGCAGATAGCTCTCCGCTTTCAGCTTGTTCATTCCGTAATCGCCCCAAACAAAGTTGTAACCGCAGCATTGATTCTCGGTAAACGGCTGCTGATTTGTTTCGGGATATACGGCGCTGGAACTGATAAAGATATAATCGTCAAATAATACGCCGGATTCAACAAGCGCTTTTATATGCTCCTCTGTATATGCGGTTATATCGAGGATTACGTCAAAGCGCTCGCCCCTGAGACAATCGCCCAAGCTTGTTCTGTCGCGGCGGATAAGAGTCACATTTTCAACCTGAGATCTGCTCCCGCGATTAATAACGGTCACATCATCGCCTTTCGCGGCAAAATGCTCGGCGCAGTATTTGCTCACAAACGTTGTTCCACCCGTAATCAGTATTTTCATTTCGCAGCCTCCTTCATCATGCTATTCCCATTCCATGACTCCATAAATTTTTAGCATACTGACATAGAGTAACGTAAAGCAAAGTAAAGTAAAGCAGACCTAATTTGCACGATTAGATTATTGTTACAAAATATCAATAAGCCCATATACAAGCCCATATATATATTTTGCATATGTTTGATAGTTTGTATTTTTGGACTTATTTTTTGAATTCTTTACGTTCAGATCAGATTAAGAAAAGTTTTGAGTTTGCTTATATTTTAAAAACTCAACGTACTCGCGAACCTTCCGAACTTCTTCCTCAGAAAGGGTAGAGCTTTCCTCAAGCAGCTTTTTCAGCTCATCAGACGCAGGTAGTCCATCCAGGGCTGCCTGCTCTTTTTTTATGTCTGATTTTCCCCTAAGATAGTCAACTGATACATTAAAATAGTCAGCAATTTTTTCAAGTGAAGCTAATCCGGGCAACTGCCCGTTTTTCCAATGTGTTGCTGTTGCATTGGAAAAGCCTAATTCTTCGCATACCGGATTAGGTTTAGTGCCTTTTTCTTTGCATAGTTGATAGAAGCGTTCCCAGAAAATCATAATATCACCTGTTAAGAATCACCAAAAAATAGGATTACAATTTGTTGAAAAGTTAGAAATCCTAAAATGTTAGGAATATGTCTTGAAATCCTATTTTTTTAGGATTATAATATTATCAAGTAATAAACATAAAGGAGAGTTAAACATGAAGAAACTTAAACTGCAGCTCTTCCAGAGAACCTACCGCCTTTTCAGGCAGTGTGTTAGATGGGAAGAGAACGAATACCGTTCCGAAGAGGACAAACTCAAAGCCAAGGCGCAGTACGAAGAGTTTTATCAATTTCTGAAGGACAGCGGCTTGGAGCAGGAATACTGCGATTGGCGCGCTCAGATGGTAGAGGAGGCAATGTCGTGAACTTTTGGGAAGGCGTCGACGTCGGTTCCGGCGGCTCGTTCGTATTGTTCGCAACAGCCGTTTATGTATTCTACCGCATCGTCAAGAAATGTCTTGAGATAGACGAATAAGGTATAAAGGCACGGATTTATATAGATGATTATACATCATCAAACACACAATTTCAACGATTTCTGATAAGTTTTCCTTTTTTCTTAATAATTTAATATTTTGTTTTGCTTGCATTATAGCGCCCCAAAACCAACCCGTGCTACGGTAGAGGGGCGCTTCTTATACCAATATATATTAGAAAGGAATTTAAACACCATGAAGAACACAAACCTTGTGGAGATACCATTGATAAGTATCTCCCCTCACCCACAGAACCCTCGCAAGGATCTGGGTGATCTGACGGAGCTTGCAGAGAGTATCCGGACAACAGGGATCCTGCAGAATCTAACGGTCGTTCAGAACAAGGATTACACCTAC